>JAHDSI010000094.1 GCA_018432765.1 Methanoregulaceae archaeon
ACATGGCAATAAAACCGACCTATATCAAGGCAATCGGCATCGAGCTCCTCTCGTCATACGGGAAACGTTTTACCAACGATTTTGATGAGAATAAACTGATTGTAGCAGAAGTCACAACTATTGACAGTAAGAGAGTACGCAACCGGGTAGCCGGATACGTCACAAGAAAAATAAATACCGGAAGACACTCATAGACCTAGTGTATGTTTGAGGGTGTTCTTCCCGCAATTATTACTCCTTTTCGTAGAAATTCAGCGATGGATGTTGACCTGGAGGGTCTCCGGTCAAATATCGAGTTCCTGATCGGGCAGGGGGTACATGGAATCGTGCCCTGCGGTTCGACAGGAGAATCAGCAACACTATCATTCGAGGAGCATGACAGGGTGATATCGGAGACGATCGATGTCGTCAACGGTCGCGTCCCTGTCCTGGCAGGTACAGGATCGAACAACACCGCCGAAGCGGTCGCTCTGACAAAGAACGCAAAAGAGCTCGGTGCGGACGGGGTACTCGTCATAAGCCCCTACTATAACAAGCCGAACCGGTCGGGCCTCGTAAAACATTACACGATCCTGGCCGACCTGGATATCCCTGTGGTCATGTACAATGTGCCCGGGCGCACGGGCCAGAATCTTCTTCCCGACATGGTCATCGAACTGGCTTCCCACCCCAATATCGTCGGGATCAAGGAGGCCAGCGGGGATATCGGCCAGGTCTCGCGGATCATCGAGGGGACGCTCGACGAGGACTTCCTGGTCATATCAGGCGATGACGCAATCACCCTGCCGATGCTTGCCATTGGGGGTGCCGGCGTGATCTCGGTGGCAGCCAACGTGGAGCCGGGACGAATGGTCTCCATGTTTGAGTACTTCTGCGATGGAGATCTCGAGATGGCCCTGGATATCCACTACGAGCTCTCCCCGCTCTTCCGGGCGATGTTCATCGACACCAACCCGATTCCCGTGAAGAAGGCCGTAGAGCTTCGTGGTATGGCTGCCGGTCCGGTCAGGCTGCCACTGGACGAGCTGGATGCACAGAAGACTCACGCCCTAAAAGAGGTTCTTGATTTGTATGATTAAGGTTGCAGTATGCGGTGCACTGGGCCGCATGGGTTCCACGGTGGGCCGCATGGTGAACGAGTCCTCCGACCTGGAGCTCGTTGGCGGAATCGATGTAGGGGCCGGATCCTTCTTTGGTATCGAGGTTGCAGAGTCAGGACGTATCGATGAGTTCTTCGGCAAAGTAAAGCCGGATGTGGTCATCGACTTCACTACGGCCAGTGCCGCAGTCGCGAACGCAAGAGCCGCGGCAGCCCACAAGGCGGCTCTTGTCGTGGGGACTACCGGGTTATCTGTCGACCAGAGGGCCGGGATGGAGAAAGCAATCGTGGGGAATGTCCCGGCGGTGATTTCCAGCAATTTCAGTATCGGTGTCAACATCTTCTGGGAGCTCGTCAGGCAGGCTGCACACATGTTGAGCGAGTACGACATCGAGGTGATCGAGGCCCACCACCGGTACAAAAAGGACGCTCCCAGCGGAACAGCGAAGACAATTCTCCAGATCCTCGACGAGGAGGCAGGCGAGAGGGAGAAGATGTTTGGCAGGGAGGGAATGACCGAACGGGGCAGGGAGATCGGTGTGCACGTGATACGCGGTGGAGATATCGTGGGTGATCACGCGGTGCTCTTCTCCGGTAATTTTGAGACGATCAAGCTCTCCCACAGGGCATACGACCGGTCGGTATTTGCCCAGGGGGCGTTGAAGGCAGCCCGGTGGGTGGTCGGAAAGAGTCCGGGCATCTATGGCATGGGTGATGTTTTGGAGCTGGAGAGCGTTCGTCCGTAAATAGCAAGATAGAAACCTATTTCTTTTTTCTGTTGCAAAATTTAGGTGAAGTGAAATGACAGCAATCGTTGATAAAGAGAAGTGTACCGGCTGCGAAACGTGTGTTGATGAATGCCCTGCGGCGGCGATTACCATCGTAGATGAAAAAGCAAATGTCGATCCCGACCTCTGTGTGGATTGTGGTTCCTGCGTGGATGTCTGTCCGTCAGAGGCGATTACGCTGGAACAATAAATCAAACGATTTAATAACTCCGGCGTGAAAATCTTTTTCATCCATGATCAACGTCGGAGTGCTTGGTGCAACGGGAGCTGTTGGTCAGCGGTTTGTCCAGCTCCTGGCAGAACATCCATTGTTTCATTTGAAAACGCTGACTGCCTCGGATCGGAGTGCGGGGAGACTGTATAGGGATGTCGTGAACTGGCGGCTCGACGTTCCTTTTCCGAAAAACGCGGGTAACATCACGGTAAGCCGGACCGATGTCGATAGCCTGAAAGATGTCGACCTGGTCTTTTCAGCGCTTCCTGCAGAGATTGCAGGAAAGATAGAGACCGAATGTGCAGAAGCCGGGATTGGAGTCTGCAGCAACGCAGCTACGCACAGGATGGAACCTGATATTCCGCTGGTGATACCCGAACTCAATCCCGATCACCTCGGGCTCATCGATGTCCAGAGAGACAGGGGCCGTGACGGGTTTATCGTGACAAATCCGAACTGCTCCACCATCGTGATGTGCATGTCGTTTGCACCCATCCGGCAGTTTTCATTCACCGATGTCAGGGTGGCCACGCTCCAGGCCATATCAGGGGCAGGGTTTGCAGGGATTCCTGCGATGACCATCTTTGACAACGTCGTCCCGTACATCGGCTCGGAGGAGGAGAAGATGGAGAGAGAGACCCAGAAGATCATGGGATCGCTCGATGGCAATTCGATCCGTCCCGCACCCTTCTCTGTCAGTGCCTGCTGCCACAGGGTTCCGGTCATTGACGGGCACACCATGTCACTCTGGCTGGACATCAAGGAACCGGTCGAGACGATCAGGGAGGCGTTCATGAATTATTCTCCACCGATCAGGGATCTTCCTTCCCAGCCACCGTTCTCTGTCCAGTTCATGACGGAGCAGGACCGGCCTCAACCAAGACTGGACCGGATGCGTGGAAACGGAATGACCGTCTCTGTGGGCAGGCTCCGGGAGGGTATCCGTTACGTTGCCATGGGACACAACACCATCCGTGGGGCGGCTGGAGCATCAGTGTTAAACGCAGAACTCATTCACAGCAGAAAATACCTCTAAAAGGTGATCAGAGCATGTTGAAGGACAACACAGTATTCGTGGGAAACAAACCGGTTATGAACTATGTTCTCGCAGTAGTGACCCAGTTCAATAACGGAGCACAGGAAGTCGCGATCAAGGCACGGGGCAAGGCAATATCAAGGGCGGTGGATACGGCTGAAATAGCGCTGAACCGTTTTTTAGACGGTGTTGTCAAGAAAGAGATAATGACTGCAACCGAGATCATCGACACGGACAGCGGTAAGACCAACGTATCAAGCATCGAGATTGTCCTCACATACCAGTAAGAGATACAAGAGGCGATTTATCCGACATTTTTTTTCTGATCTGTTTCCATCGTATCTGTTTGTAGTGTTCAAAAAGTATACATTGTTGTTATACCGCCTATCAGCCGCAGATTTGAACTTTATTTACGAACCTTCTGCCACCATAAAGGATTTAATGGGCTATACCTCATAGTATAATGGATGAGAGGCACGACTATCGCAGTACTTCTGATTGTCATTGTAGCCCTGGCCATTCCGGCCCTTGCCGCAGACGATGAGAGATACGGCTATATAAAAGTCGAAAATATGGATATCATACTCGATAAGGATCGGGCCAACATCAACCTGGAGTATACACTTGATGAGCCGACCAGGGTTATTGTGTTGCTGCTTGGAAAGCAGGACCTGAAGAACAGGATCTTAAAGATTGTCAATTACGAGGATGCGAAGGTGACCAGTATCGATATGGATCGTGCAGAGCTGGTCGTTGAGGACATCTCATACAATTACGGCCGGGGGATATACTGGTTCCCTGATCACCAGTTCAATGTCATCATTCCCACCCTGCGGATCATTACACCCCAGACGTCCAAAGAGTTCTCTTCTACAAGTAAAATAACACACGGAATGGGTTATTTCGATAATTGAGATTTTTTTGATCCTTATTTTTCAAAGCCCCCCTGCCGGTTGAGCAACAGCAATCCTATGCACATGGAGAGGAACACGCACAACAAATTGTTCTGCGCCCGAGCGGCACAGCTTCGCAGGATAGTGTTTGCATCGGTTTTGTCCGGTGCGGGGCGAAAATTGGGCACATGGTCCTCATCGGGACACACGCGTACAAAAATTGCCTCCTCGCTGTTTTGTATGGGGAGAATGAATCGGATTGTTATCTTCATACCACAATTCAGTCACCGAACCGCCGCCGGGACGTCCTCACAGAACTCATACCCAATTGCTCAAATTTTGACTGTGAATCAGCCTCGTGGTATTTTCGGCGGCGGCGTGTATCGCACATGGGGGTGTGGGGGCGGATAGCCCCCCACAAAATGTATCCTGTTTATCAAACCTCCCCACACCAGCTCGCGAAGAGCTAAAAAATAATGCTGGCGCAGCCATCTTCATGTGAACATACCATGAACTCCCACCCCCGGGATTCCGTATAGTCATTATGAGATGTGGTGGAAGCAGGTATGGCCGTCCGGGGTTTCTTTTTACGGGTACGGTGACGTTTCAGGATTCATTCAGGCCGCATCCGGGAGTTCGGCCGTTCGACGGGATGCAAGGTATTTCTGGACCAGGTACTGGATACCGATACCCGCGAAGGCGCAGATGAGCCCGCCGACCGTACCGATGAGGATGTATTGGAGAGCGTTTTCAGCTGTATATGGAAATTCCGGTATATTGCTCGCAGTAATTGCGTAAATGCTCGCCCCGTACGTGATCAGCCCTATCGCGCCGATAAAGAACGGGAAGACAACGACCTTGGCCAGGTTCTGGCGGTCGTAAAAGTAACTGTCGATAATTATCCCGACTGACGAGACCACTCCGGCAAGGGCGAGCCAGAGCACGGCTCCAAACACGAAGATGAGAAGATAGATGAGTATCCCAACCTCGGCGTAGTATACCAAAACGTTCATGAGACCCATCACAACCCCGATGATCACCAGGAGTACACCGGCAACGTAGGTTACAAAGGAGAATTTTGCCCTCCGGAGTGATGTCCGCAACGCATTGACGAATCCTTCAAAGAGCTCGTCAATTCCGAGTCCCCGGTACAGGAGATAGATCCCGATTCCTCCGACGACCACGATCGTCGCTATCTGGGGTCGGTTCATGAGGTAGGCGACTGCCCAGAGCATCATTGCGAGGCCGAGCGGTGCGAGGAACAGGCGTGCGACCTTGGGGTCGTTCAGGAGTTTCTTGATGATGTAATAGGTCCCCTCGAGGTTCGGGATCTGGTTTACCACCACCCTCCTGATACTTGATACGGCAATCTTTGACTGGACGATGGGGATGACGAACTCGTCCTCTGCTCCGTCTGTGACGACGATACAGCTGGATGATCCGGTCTCCATGACGACCTTTTCGAGGGAGGACGCGATCTTCCTGTCGCCTTCTATCATGTGCATGTGATTCCCGGTCACGATCGCGATCTCGACATCTTCGCCTTTCCCCTGCAATTCATCGTAGATCTGAACTGCCTGGAAGATTGCGTTCAGGTCTGAATCTTCCGGATCGGCAAGACCAAGGCTGTTGGCTGCGGAAAGACACGCCTCCCTGCCAATGACAGGGCACTCTATCTGTGCCTTGAACCCCAGATCATCGTCACGATCGACACTCAGGACAAGCGTCCGTCCCTTCTGCATCACAATAGAAATCGCGATTAATCTATTAAATCATTACTTTGCCTGGGGAGTAAAAAGGGTATATTATATGAGTTTTGAACGCTGGAGTAGCAGGATGTCATCAGTGGTGAGCTTCTCTCCCGCCCGGAACATCTTGAAGAGATGTTCGGCTTCCTTGCGCACGGCCTTCTGTTCCTTGGTGACCTTGGTCTTCTTGGTCTTCTTTCGCAGGCCGCTTATCACCTTGTCATAATCCCTCAGTTCCTTCTGGCAGGCAATGAAATACTTGTGTTCGGCGTCGGCCGATTCCTGGGCTTCGACAAAATTTTTGTGGGCGTTATCGGCTTCTTCCCTTGATTTGTCAGCTTTCCGGTAGAATTCGACCATCATGTCATGATGTTTCTGGGCCAGTTCAGCCATCTCGGTGACCTTGGCATGGAGTTCGGAGGCTTCTTTGCGCAGGTCCCGGGCACTGTTGATCTTGGCCTTGATCTCCTTGTTCTGCTCAAATTCGGCCTCCTGCTCCTTCATTGACTCCTTCATCTGCTTGATCTTGTCGATCAATTCCCGCTCTTTGTCGGTGCTGATGACCTCGGTCTGCTGTCGGAATTCCAGGTGCTCGATCTGTTTCTGGAGCTCCTTTATGCCCCTGTTCTTGATTCCGCCGTGATCTTTTTTGAAGGCCTCTATCTCTTCGAAGAGAGTGTTGGCCTGTTCGTTGATCTCGTTTCGCTGATCCTTGAGACTCTGGACCTCGTTGTTGTAGTGGTCGCGGAGTTCCTTGTTCTTCTGAGCCTCCTCGACATACTCACGGGTCTGGCCGTTTAAGGTGTTCCTCTCGCGTGCGTGGGAACTGGCGAGCGCGTTCAACTCGTTTCTTCGGTTTTTGTGCTGTTCAGACTCGGCAAGAATCTTTTTTCGTTTCTCAATTAGTTCGTTCAACATGCATTACCATCCTCGACAGGGTCGGGTCGGATATCCCGGTAAAGCGGAGTTGATACGTGAATGAAAAACAGCATGAATTGGACGAAAATGGACCTGAATAACACGAGCCGGGACAGTGACGATCAGTCCATGCAATGAAGAGAATTGCCGGTTACCGGCTGATATGCCGGATTTTTGGTTGTTTTGCCCCTTGTTCATCTGTCTGTTCATTATGTTCAACTCCCGATACCAGAAGGGTTTGGAAAATCTTGGTGTGTCTGGCGCCCTTCACTCCAGCACTCCTTTCGTGAGGGATATTCCAAAGATTTTCTATTATGTAGAAGACACCGATCCTATTAAGGATTTCGGGGGATCAGAAAAAAAAGAAAATCAGGTGGCGAAACCTGATTTATGGCGTTTTTGTATCGGCAAATGATTGGTGGCACGTTTACCGATGCAGTTGTGAATCAAGGTGTGTGCGAAATATCGCAAATGACTTACTTTACCCTACCCATTCCAGTAAATTTCCTCCACTTGTAAATTCACGCGCCTTCCTGTTCTTGGGAAGTTGCGGAGCCCTGGGGTGCGAGGTCTTGGTCTCGATATCTTCGAGGACCGATTTGTAGGAGCTTCTTGACCCCAGTATCTTTCCACTCTGGACGCCCGTCATGATGGCCATGACGCGCACCTTACCCTCCATCTCATTGCGGACCCGGGCACCCCAGATGACATCGGCCTGGGGGTCGAGTTCGTAGGTCAGGGAAGATGCAATCTCCTCGGCATCCTGCAGTGTCAGGTCGCTTCCACCGGTGATGTGGATCAATCCGCCGGTTGCACCACGGTAATCGATGTCGAGCATCGGGTTGCTCAGGCATTCGCGGACAACGCTCTCTGCCTTGTTCTGCTGTTTGCTCTCACCGACAAGCATGACGGCTACCCCTCCCTTGCTCATGATCGCCCTGACGTCGGCGTAGTCAATGTTGATCAGTGAAGGCTCTGTTATGGTCTCACTGATTCCCTTGACTGTCTCTCCGATCAGTTGATCCATCACTGAGAATGCCTGTCCGAGCGGGAGGTTGGGCACAAAATTTTTGAGCCTGTTGTTATCGAGGACGATCACGGAGTCTGCCGCCTGGGCCAGTGATTCGAGACCCTCTTCGGCCCGGATAAGGCGGGCTTTCTCTACCTGGAATGGGTAGCTGACCATTCCGACGACGATCGCACCCTGCTCTTTCGCGATCTGTGCGACGACAGGGGCGGTGCCGGTGCCTGTTCCGCCACCCATACCTGCGGTGATGAAACAGAGATCTGCGGACTCAAGGAGAGCCTCCAGGGTTGGCCTGGCCATCTCGGCTGCTCTCTTCCCAACGTCCGGATAACCGCCCGCACCGAGGCCCTTTGTCAGGGATTTTCCGACGAGTACCCTCTTGTCAGCCTGGATCATGTCCAGGTGCTGCTTGTCGGTGTTGATGGCGATGGTCTCCGCACCGGAGACACCCATGTGGTGTAACCGGTTGACGGTGTTGTTCCCGGCACCTCCGCATCCGATGATGACGATGCGGGGCTGGCCGATGAAGTCATCATCGAGCATGCTCGATGAGTTCTTCATATCCTTTTCAATTTCTGCGTTTTTCAACGCTTCATTGATAATACTCTGCATGGTTTAACCCTCCTAAACCTTGAATGAAATCTGGTCACTCTCTTTCAGGACACGACCTGCTCGTCTTTCTATGAGTTGTCGGACTGCATCACGGACTGCTTCGGAGATAGTTGGAAACTCCCCCGCCTCCACCATCTGCTCGAGAAGTTCGATCTGCTGGTCTGGTAGTCTGAGTGTAATTCGTTTCATTTCTGTCCCCTGAAATATGACAATTGTCTGACATTTGTCTGACATTTGTCAGTCATAGAGCAACTTTCCGTCTGACTTAATCAGATGAATCCTACTTACACATTATTCTATATATACCTTTTCCCGGATTGGCCGGGAAAATGAGCGGTTATTTATGAAAGACCGGACAAGTATTGAATACGAAAAAGGGGAAGGTAAATTGAGCCGGAATGGGATGAAAAAGGTAATACACGGCGGAAAAGTGAAAAGAATCATGGAGGAGAGACATTCCGGCATCCTTGATTTCAGTGCCAACTTAAATCCCCTTCCTCCGAAACTTGAGATGAAATTCGATGCGGAACGCCTTGGATATTACCCTGACGACAGTTATTTTACCCTGAAATCTGAAATAGCCCGTCTATTTCACCGGAAACCCGGGGAGATTACCGTGGGCAACGGCTCGGTCGAGATAATCCGCGTCTTTTGCGCGTCTGTCCTCTCCCATGCAGATCGTGCATACATCCATCAGCCGACGTTTGGAGAGTACGAATTCTCTGCGACTCTCGCCGGGGCAGGGATCACAGGGGATGAGAGCAAGGCGGCAGTCTCGTTCCTCTGCAATCCCAACAACCCGACCGGTGAGCTCCGGTCCAGGGAATTTTTAGAGAGATATGCCGATGAATGCCGCCGGGACGGACGCATCCTGTTCCTGGACGAGGCGTTCATCGAGCTCTCGGACCCGGCACAGAGCATGGTGGAGAACACGGATTCACACCTCTTCGTGGTGAGGTCGCTAACCAAGAGCTTCTCGGTCCCGGGAATACGGTTTGGATACGGCTTTGGAGACCCGGACCTGATCGAGAGGATGGAGGCGATGCGCCCTCCATGGACGGTGAACTCGTTTGCAGAAGAGGTCGCACTCGAGGCATTCCGCCATTACAGCGACCTCGAAGCGTCCCGGGCATATATCAGGAAGGCGAGGGAATGGCTCTGTGATGCCCTGGCCGGATACTGCAAAGCGATATTTCCATCCTCGGTCAACTTCCTCCTCCTCGATCTCGGCCGCGATGTTACCGGGATATGCGCAAGGTTTGAAGCGGAAGGTATCCTGGTCCGCGACTGCCACTCGTTTGGTCTTCCCACCTGTATCCGGGTAGCGGTGAGGACGCATGATGAAAACATGAGGTTAACAGAGGCGTTTTCGACGTGCGTGCATTGATCCTGGCCGGGGGCTCCGGGAGCAGGCTCTCTCTCGGGGAGAAACCGCTTGTGATGGTGGACGGCGTCCCCATGATCAGCCGGATTATTACCGCGTTTCAGAAGGCCGGCTGCGAGGTCGTGGTTGTCCTCTCTCCACGGACGCCGTTTACAAAAAACTGGTGCCGGGCCCACGACATCCTCCATTACGTCGCTTCGGGCACGGGGTACGTGGAGGATATCGTCGAGACGGTGCAGGCTCTCGGTGCGACGGGCGCGGTCTTTACCTGCGTCTCCGATATCCCCTGTATCGTGCCCGGGATTATCACTGATGTACTTGAGCAGTATCATGCATCAG
>JAHDSI010000079.1 GCA_018432765.1 Methanoregulaceae archaeon
CTCCCCTGGTTTTTCCAGGAGTGGTGCCATTACCATGGGAAGGCGCACTGGGGCTCCTGCAATGCAGAAGATATATTCCAGTCTGCACAGCAGGGCGATGACGATGTGCTTCGTTTTGTCGATGAATTATAGTTAAGAACCTAACTTAAGATACTAAAATTATTCCCAAGGAACGTTTTCATCCATGATTTAGCAAAACTCAATGAACACCCAAATTTTTTAAAGGCGTCGAGAATTATCTGTTTCAGGTGATCGAGATCTTGTACGAATGTTCGTGAAATGATTCTCCGAATACTTTTCCATATGTATTCAATTGGGTTCAGATCCGGGGAGTATGGCGGTAAATATACCAGTTTCATACGATTCAGTTCTGCGAATTCTCGTGTTTTATTTGCATGGTGAGACCGGAAATTATCGAGGATAATGACAATATCTGCATCTGGATTCCTGTTTCGGATAGCCTGAAGGAACTCGCAGACATCCTCCTTCTTCGAATGTTCGTGAAATTCAAGGACTGAACATCCGTTAATTGAGAAATCCAAATGTATTTGCCCGGAATTTTGAGGTATTCTTTACCAGCGTAGGATGACCACGAGACCAGAGTCGCTGTGTATTTGCCGTTGTTTGTGGAGATGTTTCATCCAGAAATCCAATAATCATACCCGGATTTATTTCAGGTAGGTTTTTTTAAGAGCGATTCGGCATCATCGGGTCGACGGTAATCATGAGTGAATGGTTTTCCATATTTCATTTTCAACTTCTTCAGGATGATTCGAATTTGTTTAAGGGTATATTCAACACCGAATTTCTCGTAGATCAAGGTACGGACTTCATCGGTCGTCCATGTGGATCTTTGACTTAACAGTTCTTGCAACTGAGTGAATTCTTCTGATGAGAGTTTCATCGGCCTCCCTCCAGCATAACGAGGAATAATCCCTTCATATCCGTTCTCATTCCACCTTCGTTGCCAGATGTATCCTTCATTCCTCGTAATCCCTACTCTTTGTGCAGATTCTTCTACACTCGTTCCTTCATATCGATATTTCACAAAATACAGTCTTTTGAGAATTTTCGTGTCTTTTTCCAGATTTTTAATTCTCGATTCCAATTCATCTACGGTCATACGTCTCTGTATCGGTATCTGTTCAGACCAGGGCATACATAGAATTGGTATTTGTTGTATTAAATGTATGGTTCTTAACTATAATCAAATAGAAAAATATTCATCAAGGGGATAAACACTTTTCAAATATTTATACTGGTGATGTTGCTCTTACAACGCCCCGCCAGGTTCGTCTCCACTTCATTCCGTCCGCTCCTCCTGGGCGTCCGCTCCACCTCCATTCCGTTCCGCTCACATCGCAGGGCTGCTCTCTATCAGTGAATCGTGCTCATCCTGGCGGTCATGCGTGCTCGCTTCTCTCGCATCGCATCGCCTGCACCCTCCCGCTCCTCGCAGACCGTTTCCACAGACTCCTCGTCGCTGTTGTGGGTGCAACAGATCCGGATTTGTCTCAATTTTCCAGAAAATCCCACAAAGCGTTAAATACTATCCTGACCTCAAATTTCATGAGGTAATCAAGGTGGCAGATTTACCTATTGCGGCAGTTGTACGAATTGCCAAGAAGAGCGGAGCAGAGCGGGTCGGAAGCGACGCCGCCGCTGCGCTTGTAGCACAGACCGAAGACTACATTGCGTCTCTTGTGAAAGAAGCAAACAGGCTTGCAATTCACGCAGGAAGAAAGACACTCAAGGAAGAGGACATCGACCTTGCCGGAAAGGCTTTTTAAGCCTCTCCACCTTTCCTTTCGGTTCTTCTATCACGTTTTCTCCTGATTCCAGGAACGTTTTCTCCTGATTCAAGCCGAATAGAATCTGATCCTCGTGGATTACTCATATGCTGCGGCGTTCTATTTTCCCACCAGGCTGGTTATTCACCCCCGTCTGGTTGGTTCCCTCTTGTAAATGATTTCATGCGTTCCTCCGCGAGCTGATGGTATTCCACCATCCTCCGTACCTCTTCCACTGCACGTGGTTTGTCACGGATCCCGGTGAAGAGGATGCGGACATTGTCGATGTCATCCTTGAGATAGGCTGCTTCATGATAGAGCAGGAGGGTAATCTCCCCTTCCTGTCCGAAGTGATGCTCTTCCACCTCTCCTTTCATGTATCGTTCCCGTTGTTGCCTGGATGGTGCGGCAAAGTTATTTTCGAATCTGAAGATTCCCATTGAAGACTCCTCGCCGGAATTTCCGGATAGATGTGAGGTTCTCATGCTGTCATGTTTAAATGTAGAGCAGGCGGCTTGAAAGTGAATCCCAGGTTTTTTGGAAAGGAGATTCCGCCGTTTGATCTCTGTTTTGTTACGCTAAAGGAGGGGCTTTGCCCCCCCGCCGCATGGGCGCCGCCTGCTTTGTTGCTCTCATCCTCTGTCATTTGGTGCAAACACCGGGACGATTCAACAGGGACTGATTATGGAATTGATCGATTGGATCAAAGAACTCTTCTTATCTCAATCCTGGACATCATATCCAACAGAAAAGGAAGGAATGAAAATTGACGATGATGAAGAGGAAGAAATTCAGGAGTAGGTTGTACTCGAGATAATTTGCCTCTTTGAAAGAGTATCCATGCGGAAAATGATTTCGGCTCATATTCCACGTGGACCCTGTAATTCTTCCTGGAGATCATATCTTCCCTTTCGAACTACGAAAAATATGAAAGCAGGAAAATTTCGTCAAGTTGTCCCGTGCTCTCGCTCCCAAAAAGAACTCTTACAGGGATCCGGGCCGCAATAACGATGATTCCGGATGACATATAACTCGAATCACATCATGCAGACGTCCATCCCCCCTCTCGCTTTCAGGCAGTCTTTTCTCACCTGGCAGCAAAAGCACACATTGGTGAGCAGATGAAGTGGACACAGGTTGAAGTTCCAACCGGATCGAGAACCCAGCTCCTGGATATCACGAAGATTGTTGCAGGTGAACTGGCGAAAACGGGAGTAATAAACGGCACCTGTCATGTATACATGCCCCATACAACTGCCGGCCTGACCATCAACGAGAACGCCGATCCGGACGTTGCAAGAGACATTCTCTCCTGGCTTGCCCGCCTCGTGCCGGTGACGGGGGACTTCAAGCATGCCGAGGGGAATTCCGATGCTCACATCAAGGCCTCTTTGGTGGGATTTTCCGTCACGATACCGGTCATCGACGGGAGACTGGCCCTCGGCACATGGCAGGGCGTCTACTTCTGCGAGTTCGACGGACCACGGCACCGGCACGTGCTTGTCGGTATTACGAGCGGGTAGATCGCAGGATGTTGTTCTTTGATAGCTCGTAGCGAAACACAAAAGAGAAGTGGATAATGTCTAGTTTATCCCTGCTCAAGAGATGACAGTATTCAGATATCCTATTTCATCTCAATAATTGTGCTGATGCCGGGAAGCGACGATACATTGTTTGACGGGGAATATATCTATCAGGCGAGGTGAGTCCCCTTCACCAGAGTATTCGAATACACCTGTGGTATGAGGCAGACCCCAGGCGATCCATCAGACTTCTTACCCCCGCCTGAGAAAAATGGCGGTGTTCCTCATCGATAAAATTTTGCGGATTTCAGAGAGAGAAAAAGATCTCGCCGTTCCTGAGGGAAACCATGTATGCAGGCTGTGGGCGTGTCGCAGGTCCATCCACCACCTCGCCCGTCTTCACATCAAACACTGAACTGTGGCAGGGACAGCGCAGTCTCTCTCCGTCAAGTCTCCCATGCTCGAGCCTGCAACCATTGTGAATGCAGAAGTTATCCAGTGCGTAGATTCCTGTACCAGTGCGTATGAGCAGGATCTCCCGGCCGAAAACTTTTACGACCTTCATCTCCCCTGCCGGCAGATCTCTCTCATTCCCGAGATTTGTCTCCTCCAGGGTCGCCATTATACCTGAAAATTTGATGATGACAGAGATAAAAATGATCTATCATGACCAGGAGTATTGTTCCGTCCCTCATCCTTTTCTTGATCGTAATCGGATTTTTCGTGCAGGGAGTCTCTGCAGTAGCGCCAGAAGGAGCGCCGCCGCTCATGATCTCCCCTCCTTCGACAGACGACGCACCATCCGTCAGTGAATCACTTTCCCAGTCTCCTTCGGGATCGCCGGCACCGGTCCCCTTCCCTGTATGGACCCTGGTCGGAATTATCCTCATAATCGTCGGTGTGTCAGGATGTCTCCTCCTGCGCAGGACAGCAGAATACACGCCGAAATCGAAGCGTCTTCAGAAGTAAGAAAACCCCTGGATTTTATTTTTTTGCGGGTCTTGGGGCGAGGGATGGCTTCAAGAAAGCCTGCCCGGCTCCCGTCTTCATCGCGGGAAGCCTCTGCCTCTTTTTCTGGCTTTTCCCGAAAAGAGAGATTCCAGTGAACAGGAAACGATGCAGGACTGTTCCTTAAGCACTCCAGGTCTGGTAATTTTCGGTGATCTCTCCTTCTGTCAATCCACGGTTATAGAGGGCGAAAGATCCAATCTCTCCTGAATAGGGAAACGGATTCGCCGTAGAAGCCTGCTTGCCCATGGTAAGTGGATAGTTGTTGTCCTTTAACCGTATCAGGGGGTACTGGTCGGGATTTGTTATCCTGCTGTTTCCCGGCACATTTGACTTGTAGTACGAGAATTGCTGGGATACGCCATCCACGTAAATTCCTGGTTCTCCGTCTTTTACTACAAGGTCGATGTACTGCCAGTTCCCTGCGGTTACCACGGGATTGTCTGTCATGACATGGTAGTGTATATTGGTCTCCCTGTCATCCCACTCGAAGTATACCTTCCTGTCAATGAGATAGAGATCGTAATTCTTGTCCTCTGTGACGCTGCCGCCCGACACGGTCTGGAGCCCCTTGCCGATCACCTGCTTCCACGTATTCACCGTCTTTGGATTGACCCATATCGAGATGCTCATGTCTCCCGTGTAGGTAAGCGTCGGGTCATCGGAGTACTCCAGCCAGTCGTTCCCGTCAAACGAGAGGTAACTCATGTTCATCGGCGCTTCGGCGTAGCCGGAAACAGGGCTTCCATGGACGGTGTAGCCGAGCGGGGTGCAGTCCGTCCGCCAGACCTTGCCTCCGGGTGTTCCCCCGGCAAGTGCGTACGAGGAGACACCGGAGGTGATCTCGGCCCGGTCATCACTGGAGACGAGGAGGTTCGCTTCGGTATCGATGAGCTGGATCACCCATTTTCCCAGCGTAAACGGCTTCAGGCTGCCCTGCGGGGGAGTATCAGAGACGAGGTAATCGCAATACCCCGAATAGCCCGTCGAATTGGGGTAGACATACAGTGTTCTTCCCTCCAGCGGCCCACCTGAGATGAACGGCATGGGATAGAGGGTCCGGCCGTCCGGCGTAATCACCTTTAGGAGCACCTCTTTACCTGCGATCGGCGGTTTCTGCCCGGTAAAGTGGAAGGGCTCTGCCTCCCTGATGGTAAACCCGACCACCTGCATCGGCATGCCATTCGGCTGGATGATCTCTTCGGCACTCGCTTCGCTGGCGATATACACCTTGTCATGCAGGATCGAGGGAAATCCCATCACCAGGGACCAGAGTACGATTGCAACGCCGATTACAAGGACGACAATCAGGATTGAAGAGACAATCTCGCTTGCTCCGTGTTCCTTCTCCCTCTTACGGGGACGCATCAATTCACCATCCAGGAAAGGTATCCTTTATCTGACTAAATTCCTTACGAAACGATCTCCGTGCCTGCTTCCATGTTTATGAAAAGGGAGGGATCCGGGTCGCACACCTTCCAGACCCCGGTCGATTTTCCAGGCCGGATGGGCCATGTATCAGAAGAGAATTGCCCGCTGGCGATCGGCAGAGACACCTCCCGGCAACTGGAAAAATATCTGCGAAAGCATGAGTGCATCGACAGGCTGCACGCCCTGCATGAGTGCGCCCGGCGAGAGTCCCCTCTCATTGATCGAGGGAAGATAGGTATAATACTCGAGGTTATGAGAACAGGATGTGACCTTTATCACCGACTGGATATTGAGTACAGGATCCGATTCACTGAGTGTGTGATTCCCAAAAAGGGCATATATCCCGTCTTCAATGAAAACAACCCTCGTATGTATTCCCTGGTGGGCACATGCAACCGCAAAGGTGAGTGCACCGAATGCCATCTCGTTTCCATAGGGACTTCGGGTGATGAGTATGACGAGAGGTGGTACATCAGGATTGGTCGGTGAGCGTATCTCCGGAATACCCGGGTTCCTGTTTACCGGAATGGAAAGGGCTGAATGTGAGAGTATAAGGTGGTTCTTCGAGAAACGAGAGATTATATGCGATAGATCCCTGATTTTTGCCGGGGGAATCGTGCATGATGAGATGATCTTTCCCTTCTCCGTTGTATACCTGGAGTAGCCTCTCGACGCCGCGCTCTGCGAGCACATCAGGAAGAGGGGTGAAAGCCCTTTTCCGACCGCCTCCGCGCTGACCTGGACGAGCGAATCCCCGAAATTTTCACACATCGTCGGCTTCTGGCCGTCGTGCATGGTATAAACCCCGTCCATGTAACCGTACATTTCAGGAGAGATATTTTTCGCGATTGCTGCCTGGAAGAGACGCACCATCGTGAAGGGTGACGCATGCATGTAAGGGGACTGGACCTGGAAAAAACCAAAAGCAGAGTCCTTTGATTCCTGTAATGCAGCATTAAGCAGGATATCGGCGAAGGATTCCCGGGAGATGATATGGTCCGGGTTCCTCCGTTCGTAGGGCTCGATGGAGATCCCTCGCATCATGAGTTCATGGGTATCGAAGAAGAACCTGATATTGGGCAATTTAAACAGTATCTCCCAGTTGTGAGCGCACCTCCGGTCGATGAGACTGTAGCAGGCGTCACCTGATAAGAAGAGGGAAAATGGAATGATCGGGGTTTTCGGATTGTGATGAAGGCTTTCAGGATAATGCCTGGTGAAATAGAGTTTCAGAAGTTCGGTGATCCAGGAGAATCTCTCAACGGTCAGGTTTTCCGTTGTATAGAAGATATTCTCATTCTTCATTGACATCCCCCTGGCGTGGTTGTTTCTCTTCGTCACTGATCGTCCATACTTCAGCATTGCCATCTCTCCGGAAGATGCGGTCATAGTTCGCGCTCGAGCCTCCCCACTGCTGCAATATAGATCGGCCACTGCGCCCCCGGTTCGAGGTCAGCAAGCTGGATCACCACCTGGTCATGGAAGAGGTCGATCGGGTGGACGTCGCACCCGATACATGCCGAAGCCATCATCAATGCCTGGCAGATGTGCCCGGTCTCCAGGAGTACACTCCGGTAACCCCTGTTGCCCAGCGCCCAGACGGAACGGTAGGGCACGGCCACCCACAGGAAGGTGACGGCCGCCCGGGTTATTACCTTGAAGTCCATGCTGGCCGTTCCCATTGCAAATGGGATGTCCGAATCCTCACGGATGGATATGACCTGGTGAGTCTTCGGGAGATAACGGTAAAGGCCCGTCGGGAGACCTTCGACCTCCCCGGCCACGAAATAGGTATCGACCGGGTGACGGTTTCCGCTGGAGGGGACATTCCGGATCGGGGCGGGACTTGCATCTATCGGTCGTTCCCCCTGCGTGCACCAGAGCAGGAACGAGAGATCGTTCATCGTGATGGACGTTCGTGAGAAATAAACCACCGGTTCCCAGTTTTCAATCGCCTCCTGCACGGAAACCCCGGGAATCTTGAGTTTTTTGGGGTCAGGCAGGGTAATTACCTTCGCATCATCAGGTACAACCTGATCGGAAGGAGGTTCGGGGACCCTGCGGATCATGTCAATTGTTGAAAAGTCAGGATACCGCGTATTTTCCAGGAATTCAATGCCGGAATCTTTCATTGATCAACTCTGCTGATTTTTTTGATTGATTTTGTTTCGGGCTGATTGGTGTTCAAGGGCGAAAAAGGATATGGATTTGATCGGTTCAGGATGCCATGACGAAAAGATTGGCGTAGATCTCCTTTCCTTTCGATCTCGGGTGGCGTTCCCCGAGATCACCGATATAATGGTTGAATCGGGCCGAAACTCCGTCAATCTCCTTCTCTACCGTTGCTATCTTCTTGAACCCGGGCAGCATGTACTGGATCTTGCCAAGGACATAGATGTCCCCTTTTACCATCTGCCCGCCGACGCGCCCTTCTACGTCTCCTTTTATGACGACGCATCCTCCCTCTGCGTGGGTCGAGACATGGATGAATGCATTCTTCTCGATGATGATCGTCCCGCCGAGCATGAACGTGCCGATGTCGTTTCCGGCATTTCCGCGGATGCGGATGGTTCCACCCCGCATTCCGCGCCAGTCGCCACGATATGCCGATCCGACATAATTCTCGGCATTTCCGTCTACGGTGATCTCACCGCCTTCCATCGCGATGCCGCAGAACGAATGGACATTTCCTGTGACGTGGATCTTTCCACCCTTCATCCATCCGCCGACGTACATATCCGCATTCCCGTCAACCTTGATCGAGCCCGCTGTCATCTTGGTGCCGAGGTACTTGATCCGGGAGCAGTCCCCCGCGATATGGATTTCAGTCTGTTCGGCGGTGTCTCCCGGTTTGCCGCTGACTTCAAAGTAGTCACCGAGCCGGACTCTCGTCTTTCCTTCGCGCACCTCGAGTTCGGAGATCTCGGCCGCGGTCTTGCCGGCGAACGCATCCGGAGAGATATTGTTGCACTCGAGGTAGAGTTCGGGTTCCTTGTAGGGTTTGAGTGTTACCAGAGCCATCTTCAATCAGGCCTCCACGTCGATATCAATCACGTACGGGTTGGGGGCAAGGCAATCCCATACCGAGTAATTTCCAAGCCCGACAGTGTATTCCTTCAGGAATTTCTCGTGAATGTCCCGGATCACCTGCGGGTTCTCTTTCACCCTGGCATTCACCCAGAATGTCCTCTTGTTGCCATGACTCACGATATCCCCATCCTTGACGACGATATCTCCCGATTTGATGAAATTGGATGACCTGAGGAATGCCCGCTCGATCTGTTCGGGGTCATCGGGCATGTCATTGAAGTTCAAGTCGTAAACCACGACATTGGCCTCCATGCCGGGTGCCAGGCTGCCGAATATATGTGACAGTCCAAGAGCTTTTGCGGGTCCGGCCCTCGTCATCTGGGCAATCTCGTACAGCGTGCGTTCGGTGTCGAGCGAGTGGATGTTGGTCGCATCGATCACCTTGTCGGTGTACTTCATCGATTCGAGTGTCTCTTCACGGGCCTTCTTGCTCATCAGCCACTTGATAATCCTCGGGTACCGGATGAACGGTCCTGCATTGGGGTGATCCGTGGTGATGAAGGTCCGCATCGGGTCCTTTGCATACAGTCCGAGCTCGAGGCCTATCGCCCACTGGATACCGCACACCTTGATGTCCTTGTCATAGACGTACGGAACGACTCCTGCAGCGGTCTCGAGTTCCACATCGGTGTTTGCCCATTTCAGGTGATTCAACTGGTTGAGGTGGTGCTCGAAGGGACCGTCCGCGGTCATGGTGGTAGTCTCATCGAGCGTCACACAGCCAAGGTCAACAGTGATGTTCTTCTGGCCGTTGATGTAGTCCATGACCTCTTTTGCCTTGGACTCGAAGTTTCGCCACGAGTCTCCACCATAGGAATGGAACTGGACATGCGTGGAATGCATGACGGAATCACGCGAGAACTTGTTGTTCGCCTTGACTCCTTCTGCGAGACGGAACGAATCAAGCGTTATCTCGTAGTTGCCCGGTGTCCCGAGACTGTTCTGGTGGATGTGGATGGAATGCGGGAGCCCGAGGTATTCATTGGTCTGCATCAGTCCGGAGATGATCTCGGCAGGTGTGATATCAAAGAACGGCACCGGATCATTCAGCGTCAGGCAATTGAGACCCCATGCCCATGCCGCTGTTCCACCGGGATTGACCAGCTTTACCCCATACCCTTTTGTCGCAGCCAGGAGCCAGGCCGTGTATGCGGCACTGTTCTCGATCTCCCTGTTCTTCAGGTATTCAAGGACGAACCAGTTGTTTGCAAAGACCGGGAGTGCTCCCTGGTCGATGATCGGCGTGTCATGGATCTCCTCGTGGACGTGGGGAGAATGGAGGGGGGGCATCGCCGCTTCCATGACGAATGCGTATCCCATCCGGGCATAATCGTACCCTGTCTTGAAGGTACTCGGGATCGAGAACCCACTCTCGATACGGTACGGTGCCTGTGCATTGGGGCTCTTGAAGAGCTTGTCCTCGGGCCTCATGAGGCGCCCGACATTCACTTTCGGTCCTGCAACGTGCGCATGGATATCGACGCCACCCGTCATCACGACCTTGCCGCGTGCATCGATCTCCTTCGCACCCGATCCCACCTTCTCGACGATCTTGTCGTCCTTGATGGCGATATCCATCACGTCGCCGTTAATTTTGCGTGCAGGGTCGACAACAAACCCGTTTTTTATGATGATTTCAGCCATGTTCACTGCTCCGCGGTGCTGGACCCGTGTGCATGTCCCCTGTTCAGTATCCAGATCGGTTCGGTCTCCGTGAGCTCGCACATGCGTTCATAGACCCTGTCAAAGAGCTCCTCGTCACTCAGGACACCGTCGGGACCGTCAACGACCTTCTTGAACTGGATGGGCACGTTATCCATGCGATACACGACTCCGGGTTCCTCGACGCCGACAATACGGACGGGGATATGGAGGTCTGATATCTCGCTTGCCATGCAGATGTTCGGGTCCACGGTGATGAACGGGTGTTTCTTCAGGTGCCTGACTGCTTCAATCGGGAAATGTGCTCCTGCATCTGTTCCGACGTTGACGAAACAGTCCACTTCGTCTCTCATCGCAAGGTCGATGGAACTCGTCTCGCCCGGGTTCATGTGAGCATGTGTGCCCCTGGAAAGGTCGACACAGTAGGGGAACCCGAACTGCCACGACCAGACCTGGCCGGGTCCGGCGATGTTGTAATGGCCCCGCATGGCCATGATGGAGGCTTTTGTGTGGCTGTTGAGATCCCTGGTGGTGCTGATCGCGATGTCGACATTATGGTTCCGGCCGTCGGTGTGGCAGCATCCCATGCCGTAGAAGATCATCACGAACCGCCCGTTCTTCATCTTTCCTGCTGCTTCCAGGATCTGCTCCTTCTTGATGCCTGCAACAACATCGGGAATGTCGTGTCCACGAAGCACCGTCCTGAAGGCATCGAAGAGTTCGTAATCATGCCCCTGGTCGATCATCAGGTGGATATCTGCCAGTTTTGCGGTGTCAGTCTCCCTCGGGTCCACGCAGATGATCGTGCGCTGCATGTTGCCCTTGGTTGTAAAGAATCCCCTGGGGAATATCGAGTAACGCGATGTATGCCGTGGGTGGGCGTGCATGGGATTGCATCCCCAGAACAATACCACGTCGGCCCTGTTCTTCACTTCGCCGAGAGTGCAGCTGGGATAGCCGTTGTCGAAAATGGCCAGGAAAGACGGCCCGTGGCAGATGGATGCGCAGTTGTCGAGAACAGCACCGGCCTTCTCGGCTACCCTACCGACAGCGCTCATACCTTCGCAGTTTGTGGAGCCAAAGCCGTAGATCAGGGGTTTTTTTGCCTTCAGCAGGGCCTTGGCGGTATAATCGATAGCCTCGTCGTAGGTGATCTCCTTGACAGTGCCGTCTTCCTGCCTCATGCGGGGCCTGGTCGGCCTGTTCGGGTTCGATGCGTGGTGGAAGATCTCATTTCCAATAACGCAGGCATTCCTCGTCTCAAGAACCTTTTTCCCGTCATCAGAGACGAGGACTTCAAGGTCATCGCAGGATGACCCGCAGTACGGGCATCCTACCTGTGTAATCCATTTTGGCATCTAGTTTCCTCCTTCTTTCCAGAGTCCAACTGCTCCCTGAACAAGTTCAAGGGCGGTCTTTATTCTTTCGTCGATCGCAGGTTCGATGGTGACCGGAAATCCGCTGTACTGCGGGGTTCCGGTCGACTGGGTCCTCGGGGGGACAACCTGGTTCGCCCATACCCCCTGCCTGATGTGTGCCAGTCCCGGGGGGACATACTGTGTCGGCTCTATCGCTTTCACGATGACGCTCCCTGCTTCGCTGGTTACCCGGACATTGGTATTTCTCCAGATACCGAGTTTCTTCATGTCTTCCGGGTTCATCTCAACAATCGAACAGGCCTTAAAATATTCAGGAGTGGTCTTTCCCTTCTCCATCGCCTGTCCTTCCTCGATGGCACGCTGGGTGATCATGTTAAGGACTATCTTTTCTTTCATAGGAGAACCTCATGGGTCATTTTTTCTGGATTTATGAGATATGATTGCGTTTTCTGAAGGACTATTCAGTGACAGTCCCCGGTGCAAAGCCTCCACGGGCACCGGTAAGAGTAATCACATTGTAGGGGCATGCCAGGACGCAGACTCCGCATCCGGCACACAGCTCTGATTTGAGATCAAGGCTGACCGATTTCCCGTTCCTGACCGAGTAAATCTTTTCCTTGGTCACCGGGTCAAGGGTGTAGATCTCAAGGGCATTCACGGGGCATGCGGCGACGCAATTTCCACACCCCGTGCACCGTTCCATGTTCACATGTACACTAAAAGCCATGTAAGAAAAATTGTCATATTAAATTATTAAACATTTTCCATTTATTAAACAAATATAATTGAAACCATTTAACCTAAAACAATTTTATTTTATAGCTTGTTAACTCCCGGGCATGGCAGTTTCGGAATCCTTGCTGCTAAATTCTTCTTCTATCCGGTCTTTAAACGAGGAAAAGTCCATGCTTTCGAGCTGATCGGTGAGTATGCTCCCCCCGTACGCATACCGGTATATCCAGTCGACAACCCGCTCCACCACCATCACCGCTTCATCTTCCGAATCCACGCGGATCAGTTCGCGTCCCAGCATGGGGTGCCGCCCCCGTCTCCCGCCTATCGTTATCATGTAGTGTGGCATGGTTCCCTTGATGATATGGAACGGACAGGTATCGATGCACATGCCGCACTGGACACAGAGGTTTGTGTCCAGGGTAAGCCTGCCGTTCACCATCACTATCGCTTTCTCCTTACAGGTCAGTGCACATGTTCCGCACCCGGTGCACTGCCCCTCATCGCGTATCGGCTCACGGAGGCCGGTTATCCCGATCTCGCTCAGGCGCTCGCTGGTGCACCCGTTGGGGCAGGCCGAGACTGCAATCCGGACCCTCATCGGCATCTCCCTCCCGAAATGCGCCTTGTTCAGCCGGGAGAGCAAGCTGCCTGTCTCGATATTTGAGAGGCGGCAGCGGTCCAACCCGGGACAGGCGGTGATGTTTACCACCTCCTCGTGCTCGGATCCCAGGGTGACGCCGACCTTGTCGACAGCCTTGATGAGACGGGGGACGTCTTCGATGGGCAGGTGAGGGATCTCTATCGTCTGGCGTGTTGTCAGGTGGACGCTTTGCGCTCCCAGCCTGCGTGCGGCCCGGCCGATGCCGAGCATCTGGTCGGGAGTGATCTCACCTCCGGGTATCCGGAGACGGACGGTATAGAGCCGCTTGTTCCGCTCCGGGATGACTCCGCCTCTCTGTTCAAGGTAACTGTATACTTCAGGTTTTATCTTTTTCATGATGAACCACGTGAGCGCAGACGAACATTCCGGTCTGCACGGATGGCCCCTGTCCGCTCAGCAGGCCTTGAGATATCGCGGAACGTCACGACTTCACCTGTTCCGCGCACCAGTTCATGGATCTCGTCGAGCGAGATGGGATGGTACCCGATCAGTTCTGCGCTCACGTTGACCATCCGTGTGAAAGGATTGAAGAAGGGATACTGGGTCAGGTCCTTGTTGTGGACATGGCCGTGAACGACCCACCCGTCGAATGGCCCGGTCAGTTCCTTGGGATCGTGTATGAAGAGATACCTGACTCCCCGGTAGCGCATCAGGAGACAGTGCGACATGAAGGGATAGTAGGGATCGTGGTTCCCTTCAAGATAGAATATGCTCCCGTTCAGTTGCCCGATATAGTATTCTGTGGTCTTTTGGCCCATGTAGGACATATCCCCAAGGAAAATGACCGTATCACTCTCTTTTACGGTCCAGTTCCAGTTCCTGACGAGCACCCTGTCCATCTCCCCGGGATTGCTCAGTAAGAAAGGCCTCTTGTACCTGGGAATACTGTTTGCGTGCCCGAGATGAAGGTCACTTATGAGATATATCCGGGGTTCATCGTGGTAATGAGCCCTGGTCAGCTGGTATCCCCGGGCTACCCGGAACTTTCTCAGGGAGAGCCGGGCATTCTTTCTTGAGACTGATTTTTTGGAAGGAAGCCATCTCCTCTGGCAGAGATCATACTCTCCAACCGGCGTCCCGTCCCTGCGAAGGACCATCCGCAGGATCTCGATTAAAACCGGTTCTGCATCCCTCTCTTTCAAATACCGGACCATCGCGCTGTTCTCGTCTTCCCCTTTTCCACTGTAGGACCTGGGCTTCTCACATGCGGGCCGTCGCGATGGCGTGAATTGATTACCGGCGGGTAGCTGGGAGGGGATTGTGACCGGCGCCGGCCTTTCCCGGCTTATCTTATCGATAAAGGATCCCGGGTGGTTGACGATCTGACAATTTTTTGAGAGCAGAAGAACGAACGAACGAAGTCCCGTAGAGGGGGTTATCTCGTAGGACGAGTGATCCCTGGGAAGCGTAATCCCCTGGACCGGACAGACCGATACCTGGATCGGGCCTGCCTGATCAGCGCTGCTGGCAATAGCCTGCATTATAGAATCCTGATCATCAATCCCACGTGACGCTATCTCGGTAAGGACCAGGTACGGATGGCGATCGGGATCGGAGCAGAGTCCCGGGTCCCCGATCCAGGACTCGAGGGCTCCCTTTACGTGTGACCGGGGTATCCCCATCCTGAGATCGAGACGGTACCGGGAGGCTTCTCCGTGAATCCGGTTTCCTGGTCCGCCTGGCGTCATGGCCTCACACCACCTCGGTATTCCAGGAAGACTCGCTGTCACGCCAGAAAGAGGCGATAGGAGTGAACGAACCGGTTCTTGTCGTACTGTACCCGCCGAGCCGGGTGATTGATTCCCTGTACTGCTGGGACTTCAGTACGCTGAGGATATCAGCGGTAGTAGAATCCTCCATTGAAGCGAGCGGAAATACCAGTTCGTATGATTCGTATCCGAGTGGCAGCCAGGAGAGACCGGTCTTATCGGCCGTTCTCTTCCGGCAGATTCCTGCATCGGCGCTGCCATTTCGTATTGCAGAAACCATGTTGTCTTCACTTCGCGCCTGGTTTTCGTAACCGCTGATAGTCTCTGCCTGCACGGTGTTCTGGTCGAGAAGCATATCGAGAAGCATCCGTGCGGGGACCCAGGGTGGCCGGTTGATGAACCTGGCTCCATCGAGGTCTTCAATCTTCAGATTGTCCCTCGAGACGAGTCCAAGTTCAGCCTCGGCGACGGTCACTCGTATGAAGTCGTGACCGACTATCCGGGCAAGATGGTCCGTTCCTTCCCAGGTATCGGTACGTGGAAGGGTGACAGACGCTGCATGGCAGTTCTTCATCTGGAGGATCCGCAGGGCTCCTGCGGCCATGGTGTTGCAGCAGTGGAGGTGATAGCCGTTCGATGAGAGACGGTCACCCAGGAGATGTATGCATTCATCCCGGACCCCGCAGACGAGCAGCGTGTTGTCGACCTGCGACGGAGGGCAGGTGATCCGGACCTGGATCTCTTCTCCGGCGTCGATGCCCTCATGGGAAGCCGGGATGCGGATGTAGCCATTCGACCGTACAAGGGACATCTGGACCCCGTTTCCCCTGGAATGGGGCATCACGCAGATCCTGTCACCTACCCTGGCGGCAGATACCTGGATGAACTCTTCGTAGCCGAGATCGGAGTGAATCCGCTGGGCAAGATGCGCCCGCGTTGAAAAGAGCGGGTAGGGTGCGAGCCCCCACCACTCCAGGAGCCGGCTTGCGAATTCCCTGATGACGCATGCCGCAGCTATTGGAAATCCGGGGACACCGAAGACGGGTTTGTCCTCCAGGGACCCGAGCAACATCGGTGTACCGGGTTTCATGCCCACTCCATGGAAGAGGAGGTTCCCGCACGATGAGATCACCCATTCAAGCCAGTCCTTGGTCCCGGCAGATGAACCGCCGAACAGGACGACCACATCGTTGGCCTGTATCGCATGGCAGAGAGCTTCGGTGATAATCTCCGGATCGTCACGGGTAATGGGGTACCTGTGGCAGGTCGCTCCCATACCTGAGAAGTATTCCCGTGCAAAGAGCGTGTTGCTCTCGACGGCCGAACCCGGCTTTGGTTTCGCTCCGGCAGGCACGAGTTCGTCTCCAATGGGGATGAGCGCGATATGGACAGACACAGCGAGCAGGTTCGTGATACCGTACGTCGCCAGCGCTCCGATATCGAAAGGCCGTATCACGTGATTGGGCGGGAGTATGAGTTCGCCCTGCCGTATATCCTCTCCTGCAGGCCGTATGAACTGACCGGGAAATGCGGATTTCCGAATTGCACATCTCGTATCATCCCGCCAGACATCTTCGATCATGATGACGGCATCATAGCCATCCGGGACGATCTGCCCGGTATTGACCTGGTAATAATTTTCAAGAGTAATGGGGTGCTGATCCGTGGCTCCCTTCGTATCCTCGCTCCGAACAGCGATGCCATCCATTGCTGCGAGATTTACCTCAGGGACCGGGTAGGGCGCATAGATGGGTTCGGCAGTCACTCTGCCTGTGGCATGCTCGATTGAAACACGCTCGGTCATCCCAATGGGAGGAAATACCTCCTTCATAATCCGGATAGCTTCGTCGTACTGAGTGAGCGAGAGATATCGTCGTTTCATGTGAATGGTCCGGGGAGCCGGGACAGAGAGTTCAATGTCCCCGCGCAAATTAATAAAATATAATTAATTTCTCTATTAATTTAATTCTTTTTAATTTCCATGATACAGCCTCTGTCATTATGAATGCCGGGAAATAGACTGTCTTTCCCATGTGGGGCCGTAAAATGCGGCAAAAGGCGACTCGGCAGTATTATCAGATGGAAACAATTATTTTTTCATGCATGACTAATCGCACAAAAATTGAGGTTGCGGATGACGGAAACCCCCCGCTGACCCTCGAATACCAGGTCATGTCACTTGATGACGGCCGCCTCAATCCCAGGACCGTAACTGTCTGCCGCGAAGATCCAGTCCGGCTTTTCGTAAACGGTCATCCTGTTGTGAGGCAGACGATGAGTCCGGATAACCTCGCGGAATTTGCCTGCGGCTACCTGGTCAGCGAGGGTATCGTATCAGGAGCTGGCCAGATCGAGATGATCAGGATTGCATTCCCGGATGTTTCTGTAACGGTGACCGACTTTGATGATGGTGTTCTTCTCCGGCCCCATGAGACCACTTCATCGGGAGGTGTGGGGTATCCGTCAGAGATGCCCGGGAATGGCAGGAAGTTTGGTTCCAAAACATCTGTTCACCGCGACACGATCTTTGCCGCGATGACATGCCTGAATGACTATGCCGTTTTATGGCGCGAGACGGGTGGGACTCATTGCACTGTCCTTTTCGATACCGATGGCAGTGTGATCGCCCATGCCGAGGATATCGGGCGTCACAATTCTGTTGACAAGGTGATTGGAAAGGCGCTTCTCGCGGGGATTGATCCCGATCATACGTTCATCAGCTGTTCGGGGAGGATGCCGGCCGGCATGGTACGCAAGTTCTGGCGTTCCGGCATTCCCGTCGTCGTTACCAACAATGCTCCTTCGGCTGAAGGAATCGATCTCGCACGGGCGGTGAACATGACCCTGGCCGGGTTTGTCAGGCCACCGCGAATGGTCATCTACAGTGGTGCGGAACGAATCAGGTTCTGATCGGACGTGTGTTATTCAGAAGATGGCCTGCACTCAAGGGAAAAGAGGCTCTCCTCGTCTGCAGCGAAGACCGCATCCGGCTCCCGATCTCCAGATCGTACAGAAAAAATGCAGATTCTCTCCGAAAAGAAAAATTTTACCTGGTTCATGGAAGCCTGGCGGTCCCGGAGACCGGTCAGGCGAATTCTCCGGTTTCCGGGGCGGGCACCCGTGATGCCTATGATCGCGTCCGCCAGGCAGGGATCAGTGCCGGGATCGACCGAGATGTCGGATCTCCGGAGGTCCCCGTCAACCAGCCCGGACGCTTTCTCTGCAATTCGCACAGCCATGGCAGCTCCCGTGCACCATTCCCCGTGGTAGTTTACAGCCTCCCGGATCAGGCTTTCCCGGTACCGGAAAGGCCCCATCTTCCGGATCTTCTCTGTCCGGTCATGGGTCGTGGCAGCGAAGACCGCATCCCACCCAGGCTGGTAGGGCTTGATATCCAGTACCGGTGTTCCATCGATGAGATCGAGGTTATCGACCTCGAGGATCCCTGCATCGCGTTTTTTTACCAGCCGGATTATGCTGAAGGATATGGGGTTCGGCCGATCTGGTGACCGGAGTGCAAAAACACCTTTTTCTGGCAGATCGGAAGAGACCTTTCGGGCCCGGGCCTTCAGGAGGTCCCTTCTCCCCTGGTGCATCCAGCAGAGAAGGACCAGGTGGGAGTTGAATTCGATCCCGCCAAGTGCTTCCCGGTATTCAGGCAAGATCTCAATCTGCCCTGCCACTCCCTGCAGTGGCATCTCCGACCGCTCCTTCACAGGCGAACGGATGACTCCGACGGGGACAAGCTCGGGTTTTTCACGGCAATATTTATCCAGGCCACCGGCAGTCATGATATGTGGTTGTTGTCAGCACGACTCATAATAGGACAGGCTGCCGCATCCGGCACAGATATCCCCTTCCATCAGGTTTTTCGGGATCTGTTCGCCGCAGGAGGGACAGGTTGCCGATTGCCACTTCTTCTTATGAGTGACTTTCATCCTGATACATTCATGTGAAAGGACGTTCCTCTGTGCAGTGAGTATCTCGTCCACAAGCTGGCGCTTCATGTATGCGGGCTTGAAATCAGGGCGGTTGTCAAACCAGGCTGCATAGACGGGATATTTTTCGAGTTTTTTCCGGTCGATGTACACCCTCACCCCTTCTGCGTACTCTTTGGCAGTGAAGGGTGTCAGCGTGATGGCGAATTTCCCGATAGGAAGGACCTGGAGCTGGTGGTTTCCGACTGTCGCGTGCATGATCACCTGGGGGGCGTCCGGCAGGCACTTGTAGCTCTCGCATGTGACGAAAATCTTGTCGGCGGGTGTCTTCCCGATGAGATCGAGGGCGTAGTCCACCATGAAGACCCCGATCAGGATTCCGGGGGCGGCATAGGTATGAAAATCAATACATCTCCTGAAATAATCCTGTAAATGCGGATCTATTCCAAGTGCCACAAGGCGCTCGCAGACGTCCTCGTTGCTATACTCAGGTATCTGTTGCATGGAAAAATATCAACGAAAAACAGTAAATAATTTCCTGTTGTAGATTAATTTTCATTAATTGAGTGATTCACATGGATGCCGGAAGGATAATCCCGATGATATGTCCTTCCCGATGGTTTTTCCTCTATGCAGGTGACCTGTGAATCTACCAGGACCGATGGATGTGTTGACTCTATGGAATTTTTTCAGAAACAGAAGACGCGTGACGATGCCGATGAGGATTTGATGAACAGGCACACTAAGGAGGACGGAATTTGACGATAATAGAGGATCTGCTTGGTTCTCTTGACCACGATGCGCCGGTACGGTCCGTGATCGTGGGAGCACACTGGACGATGGTCTGCAGCCGGCATTGCGGCCTGGCTACGGTCATCCAGCCATCTATTCCGCATGATGACCACACGATTGTCCACGATTCAGGTCACCTACACGAGAAGAGCGCACGTGAACTGGCGGAGCTCGCCCGCTCCGAAAATCCGCTGGAAGCCGGTATCGGTATAGCGGCAATCAATTCGCTCCTCGATATCGACGAAAGCCGGGCTGTTGAAATCAATGCATCCGAGGTCCTGGCAGAACATGGGCGTGACAAAAACGTGGCGCTTGTGGGACACTTTCCCTTCATCCCCCGGCTGAAAAAGGCCGCCGGCAACCTGTGGGTGATCGAACTCCGTCCCAGCGGAGATGATTATCCCGCGCATAGCGCCCGGGAGCTTATCCCGAAGGCAGATGTAGTCGCCCTTACGGGAAGCGCCATAATAAACCATACGCTTGACGGGCTGCTGGAACTCTGCCGACCGGACGCGCTCGTCGTCGTCCTCGGTCCAAGCACCCCCCTTTCACGGGTCATGTGCGAGCATGGGGCAGATATCATTGCCGGTTCACGCATTGTCGACGAGGAAACCGTAATGCACTATGTCGCCCAGGGCGCAAACTTCCAGCAGATGGACGGTGTCCGAAAGATTACATTCTCCCGGATCAGCCATGAGGGAAAATTTCACCCGTGAGGAAAATCCCGGCACGATTGAACCCTGTTATAGGACAGGAAAATCCGGTTTCATGTGTGCCAGCGTGGAACAGGGCCATCTGGATGGTATCACGGATCTATTTTTCGGGGAATTTTTTTCGTATCCCCCCGGGAGATGAATCTACATCACCTGGTAATATGACATTGAACCACAGCCCCTGCAGATGCCGTCTTCAATCATGCTGTCCGGGACCATCTCCCCGCAGTTGTTACAGCGGGCCGACTCCCATGACTGCTTGGGCGGGACTTTAACCCTGACATGCTGGAACGACAGGATATCCCTGCCGGCACTGAGAATCTCATCGATCAAGGGAAAGATCATCGTCTGGCTCCTGAATTCCGGGCTGTGAGTATACCATGAATTGATGATCCTGAACTTTTTCAGCTTATCCGCATCCACGTACACACGTATACCTTCGGTAACGGCGTCACCTGACGATCGGTTCATCGTGAGGGCGAACTTCCCGACAGGGACCACCTGGAGGCGGTGGTTGCCGAACGTGCAGCCGGCAATTACCTGGACAGGGTCAGGCACGCACCGGTATGTTTCCGTGATCGCGTAGAGACGTTCGCCAGGCTGTGCATCAAGGAGTTCAAGGGCATAGTCCACCATGAAGACACTGATAAAAATCCCCGGTGCGGTTACGCCATGAAACCGGATACACGATGTAAACTGTCCCTGAAGCCGGGGTGGGATTCCATACGCATCCATGCTTTCACGGAGATCCAGGAAGCGGGCAGCCCTCGGGAATTGCATGATTAAAAAAGGATGTGTTTTTTATTAAGGATTTGGAAGTTGAGGGATTCCGGACGTAACGGTAAGCAGATATTTTCCGGAGAAACCTCAAATATAGGTGAGAATTTGTTAATAATTTATAATTAACAGTAAAGGTAATCCAGTAAATTTTTATAATTGATTGACTTTTTATTAACTGTAACCAAAAATTAAACAGATTTCTAAAACTATTCAGAAATTTTCTGTTCCAATGGTGAGTAAATGACCGTAGAAAGCAAAGAATTAAAGTACGTTCCCACCACGTGCCCCTACTGCGGTGTAGGGTGCGCTCTGAACCTGGTGGTGAATAATGGAAAGGTTGTTGGGGTAGAACCCAACAAGCGATCCCCGGTAAACGAGGGCAAACTCTGTCCCAAGGGGATGACCTGCTGGGAACATGTCCACAGCCCTGACCGGTTAACAAAACCGAAGATCAAGAAGAACGGCAAGTTCGTGGACGCAACCTGGGACGAGGCAATCGACCTGATCGCAAAGAAGTTCAAGGAGATCTCGGACAAGCATGGTCCTAAGGCACTTGGCTTCCAGAGTTCGTGCCGTACCGTAAACGAGGACTGCTACGCCCTTCAGAAGTTTGCACGGTGTGCGTTTTTGACAAACAATGTCGATAACTGCGCCCGTATCTGCCACGGACCCTCGGTTGCGGGGCTTTCGCTCTCGTTTGGGTCTGGTGCGGCAACCAATCCCTTCGAGGACGTCTTAAATGCCGATCTCATCGTCATGTGGGGTTCCAATGCATTCGAGGCTCACCCGCTCGCCGGGCGTCGCGTCATTCAGGCCAAGAAGAGAGGAATTCCGATTATCGTCGTCGATCCGAGGTACAGTGCGACTGCGAGGCTTGCTGACGACTGGATACAGTTCAACCCTTCGACCCATATCGCGCTCGCGAACTCCATGATGTACTGGATCATCAAGGAAGGCCTCGAGAACAAGGCCTTCATTGCTGAACGCACCAAGGGATTCGACGACCTCAAGGCGATGGTCGAGAAGTACGCCGATGCCGAGGAGATCCACGGTGTCCCGCTCGAGAAGGTCAAGGACCTCGCCCGCAAGTATGCCCGGGCAAAGAACGCCGTGATCATCTACTGTCTCGGTATCACCGAGCTGACCACCGGTACCGACAATGTCCGTTCGATGGGCAACCTTTCTCTCCTGACCGGCAATGTGGGCCGTCCTGGTGTCGGTGTCAACCCGCTCCGCGGCCAGAACAACGTGCAGGGCGCATGCGACATGGGCGCGTACCCGAACGTCTATTCAGGGTACCAGGCCGTCGCAGTTCCCGAGAACCGTGCGAAAATGGAGAAGCTCTGGTTCCTGAAGGAAGGTTCGCTGCCGGACTGGTATGGTTCGACCCTGACCGAACAGATCAATGAAGCCGGAAACCCGGTCAAGGCCATGTACTTCATGGGCTTGAACCCTGTCGTGTCGTACCCCGACTCAAACCACGTCATGCGCCAGCTTGAGAAGCTCGACTTCTGTGTCATGCAGGACATCTTCTGGAACGAGAGTTGCGAGTATGCAGACGTTGTCCTGCCAGGCACCTGCTTTGCCGAAAAGGACGGGACGTTCACGAGTGGCGAGAGGCGTATCAACCGCGTCCGGAAAGCCGTCGACGGTCCCGGCGAGGCGAAGTATGACTGGGAGATCATCGCCATGATCGCAAAGAAACTCGGTCTCAAGGGCTTTGACTGGAAGACTGCAGAGGATGTCTGGGACGACCTGCGTGCATGCACTCCCTCGATGTTCGGGTGCACGTATGAAAAGCTTGGGAAGCCCGAGTCCGTGCACTGGCCATGCCCGGCGGTTGACCACCCCGGTACACCGATCCTCCATGTCGGGAAGTTCTCGGCAGCGGATGGAAAGGGCACCATGTTCGGCCTCGAGTACCGTGAACCGGCAGAAGTCGCGGATGCCGAGTACCCGTTCACGCTCATGACCGGGCGTGTGATATTCCACTACCACACAAGGACCCAGACTGGTCGCGCCAAACAGCTGCACTATGAAGTGCCCGAGTCCTACATCCAGGTCAACACACTCGATGCGAAGAAACTGGGCATCAAGGAGGGTGAGAAGATCAAGGTATCAAGTCGACGTGGTGAGATCGAGACGCTTGCCCGGATATCCGACGATGTTGCACCAGGCGTTACCTACATGTCCATGCATTTCCACAAAGGGGCAAACACCCTGACCAACACCGCGCTTGATCCCCTCTCCAAGATGCCGGAGCTGAAGCACTGTGCTATAAAGATCGAGAAGATTGAGGGGGCGAAGTAAATGGCAAAGAAAGGCGATATGCTCTATGCATGGACCAACGACTCCGCCCTTGCAAAGAAGGCGGAGTGCGGGGGGGCGGTCACGGAACTGCTCAAGTACGCACTCGAGAGCAAGGCAGTCGATGCCGTGCTCGCCGTGACCCGGGGTTTCGATCTGTACGATGCGGTCCCGGTAATCGTGACCAATCCAAAAGATCTTGACAACTGCGCCGGGTCGCTCCACTGCGGAACGCTCCTCCTCTCCAAGCTCGTGATGGAATATGCGCCTCAACTGGCTGGCAAGAAGGTTGGAATGGTTGTCAAGGGCTGTGACATGATGGGACTTCTCGAGCTTGAGAAGCGCAAGATGGTCAACCTCGACAACATCCTCATGATCGGTGTCAACTGCGGTGGATCGGTCAGCCCCGTGGCTGCACGGAAGAAGATCAGGGAAAAATTCGGTGTCGATCCTGACAAGGTGACCACGGAAGAGATCGACAAGGGCCAGTTCATCATCGAGTATGAGGGAGGCCACAAGGGTATCAAGATGGACGATCTCGAAGACGAGGGATACGGCCGGAGAAGCAACTGCCGGCGCTGCAAGGTGAAGATCCCCCGGCAGGCAGACCTTGCCTGCGGGAACTGGGGTGTCATCGGTGACAAGGCCGGGAAGGCAACCTTCGTCGAGGTCTGCAGCGATAAAGGTGCAGCCCTGCTGACAAAAGCCATCGATGCAAAGAAGCTGTCCACGGAACCGGCTAACCCCAAGGGTATCGAGATCCGGGCCAAGACCGAGAAAGCGATGCATAAACTCGGTGACAAGTGGCGCCAGCGTGACTTCGCTGCGCTCGCTCCAAACCTCTGGGGAACCATCGCCGAGGAGACCGGGCGATGCATGAAGTGTTATGCCTGCATCGACAACTGTCCGGTGTGTGTCACCAGGCCTGACAAGTTCGAACAGCCTGACCTGATGGTCCGTGCAGGATTTGCACCGGCTGATCCCATGTTCCACCTCCGCCGTTTTGCGCACATATCTGATTCCTGCATCAACTGCGGACAGTGCGAAGAAAACTGCCCTGCGGAGATACCGCTTGCGCTCTTCTCGCACGCAATCCGGACCGAGGCGGACAAGTTCTTCGAGCCGAAACTTGGGAAATCATCTTACACCAACTAAATTTTTTTTGCATTTTTACATTAACCCACCACTATTCCACAGATTTTGACCAAAAATAACTAATTTTATTATCTGTTAATGACAATCAATTTATTATATAAACTAAATGCCAAAATCAACTCAATTTATCTAACCTTCATGGTACGATAAAGGAGAGAACACAATGAGTAAACCATCTGTTCCATCATTGAAATATGTGCAGACCACGTGCCCGTACTGCGGAGTGGGATGTACTCTTAACCTGGTCGTACAGGACGGCAAGGTGACCGGTGTCCAGCCATACCGGAGAAGCCCCATCAACGAGGGAAAACTCTGCCCGAAGGGTATGACCTGCCACGAGTTTGTCCACAGCCCGGACCGGTTGACAAAGCCGTTGATCAAGAAGGACGGGAAGTTCGTGGAGGCGAGCTGGGACGAGGCCCTTGACCTCGTTGCAAAGAAGTTCAAGGAGACATCGGACAGGCATGGTCCGAAATCGCTCGGCTTCCAGGTATCGTGCAGGACTCCGAACGAGGAGTGCTACATCATGCAGAAGCTCGCACGGGTCGCGTTCCAGACAAACAACGTGGATAACTGCGCCCGTATCTGCCATGGCCCATCCGTTGCCGGTCTCTCGCTATCGTTTGGGTCCGGAGCGGCCACGAACCCGTTCGAGGACGTCCTGAACTCTGACCTCATCCTCATGTGGGGTTCAAATGCCGTCGAGGCCCACCCGCTGGCAGGGCGCAGGGTCGCCCAGGCAAAGAAGAAGGGGACACCCATCATCGTCATTGATCCGAGATACTCGCCCACTGCCCGGCTGGCCGATGACTGGGTCCGTTTCAACCCGTCCACCCACATCGCGCTCGCGAACTCCATGATGTACTGGATTATCAAGGAAGGCTTGCATGACAAGGAATTCATCGAGAAACGGACGAAAGGCTTTGATGACCTGAAGAAGATGGTCGAGAAGTACGCTGACGCCGAGTCGATCCACGGTGTACCGCTGGAGAAAGTCAAGGATATTGCCCGGAAATACGCAACGGCGAAAAATGCGGTCATCATCTACTGCCTTGGAATCACCGAGCTCACCACAGGTACCGACAACGTCCGCTCGATGGGCAACCTTTCGATGCTGACCGGGAACATCGGGCGCGAGGGTGTCGGAGTCAACCCGCTCCGCGGCCAGAACAATGTCCAGGGCGCCTGTGACATGGGTGCATACCCGAATGTGTACTCCGGGTACCAGAAGTGCGAGGTGCCCGAGATACGAAAGAAGATGGAGGAACTGTGGGGTATGGAGGCAGGATCTCTTCCTGACTGGTATGGCTCCACTCTCACCGAGCAGATCAACGAGTGCGGCGATCCGATAAAGGCCATGTACATCTTCGCCCTGAATCCCGTTGTATCCTACCCGGACTCAAACCATGTGATGAGACAGCTTGATAAGCTCGATTTCCTCGTTGTGCAGGATATCTTCTGGACCGAGACCTGCGAGCATGCGGACGTTGTCCTGCCCGGCTGCTCCTTTGCCGAGAAGGACGGAACATTCACCAGCGGGGAACGTCGGATCAACCGCGTCAGGAAAGCCGTCGATCCGCCCGGCGATGCTAAGGAGGACTGGGAGATCTTCGTGCTGCTGGCAGAGAAACTCGGTCTCAAGGGATTCGACTTCAAGTCACCGGAGGAGATCTGGGACGATTTGAGGAGAGTGACTCCCTCGATGGCAGGATGCAGTTACGCACGGCTCGAGAAGCCTGAATCCCTCCACTGGCCCTGTCCCACAGAGGATCACCCGGGGACACCTATCCTGCACCGCGAGAAGTTCGCTGCGGCTGATGGCCTGGGTACCTTCTTCGGACTTGAGTACCGCCCACCTGCCGAAGTTGCGGACGCGGAATACCCGTTCACCCTGATGACAGGGCGCCTGATATTCCACTATCATACCCGGACACAGACGGACCGGTCCAAGATCCTGCACTACGAGGTGCCTGAGGGGTATGTGCAGATCAACACCGAGGACGCGAAGAGGCTGAAGATTGCCGATGGCGAGAGGATAAAATTACGGAGCCGGAGGGGCGAATCGCTGCCGCTGGCCCGCGTAACCGACGACGTGGCCCCCGGGGTACTCTACATGGCCATGCACTTCCCGAACGGTGCGAACATGCTTACCAACACGGCGCTCGACCCGCTGTCGAAGATGCCCGAGCTCAAGCATTGTGCGGTTTCGGTTGAGAAGATCGAGGGAGGGAACTAGAGATGGTGAAGAAAGGCGACATGTTCTATGCATGGACCTCCGATGCGGAACTCGCAAAGAGAGCAGAATGCGGGGGGGCAGTCACCACCCTCCTCAAGTACGCACTCGAGAATAACATAGTCGACGCTGTTCTCGCGGTCAGGAAGGGTGCCGACCTCTACGATGCGGTCCCGACCATCATCACCGATCCGAAGGAACTTGACCAGACGGCAGGGTCGCTTCACTGCGGGACGATGCTCCTGTCGAAACTTGTGAAAAATTATCTCGGAGGGGCGAACAATTTCCGCCTCGCGATGACCGTGAAGGGTTGCGATGCAATGGGCCTCTACGAGCTTGCCAAGCGCCAGCAGGTGAACCTGGACAACGTGCTCATGATCGGCGTGAACTGCGGGGGCTCGGTCAGCCCGGTCACCGCCCGGAAGATGATTGCCGACAAGTTCGAGGTCGATCCCGATACCGTTCACAAGGAAGAGATCGACAAGGGTCAGTTCATCATCGAGTACGAGGGCGGCCACAAGGGCATATCTATTGATGATCTGGAAGAAGAGGGCTACGGCCGCCGCCCGAACTGCCGCCGGTGCAAGATGAAGATCCCGCGCCAGGCCGACCTTGCCTGCGGGAACTGGGGTGTCATCGGGGATAAGGCCGGGAAGGCAACCTTTGTGGAAGTATGCAGTGAGAAGGGCGCCAACCTGCTCAAAGCCGCAGTAGATGCCGGTGTTCTGAAGACCGAAGCACCGAATCCCAAGGGAATCGTGATCAGGGGCAAGGTCGAAGGCGCGATGTTCAAGCTCGCGGACAAGTGGCGGAAACGTGATTTCGAAGCACTTGGTGACGGAAGAGAGCGGCTGGCAAAGATTGTTACAGAGACATCGCGCTGTATCAAGTGCTATGCCTGCATAGAGCAGTGCCCTATCTGTTACTGCGTGGAATGCAGTACGAAGAAGCCGTACCTGGTCGAGCCAGGCACCCTGCCGGTTCCGTTCATGTTCCACCTGATCAGGTTCGCACATATCGCCGATTCATGCGTGAACTGTGGCCAGTGCGAGGAGAACTGCCCGATGGAGATTCCGAATTCGCTCTTCATGCATGCGCAGCAGTGCGAGCTCGAGCAGATGTTTGGACACGTGCCGGGAGTTGATATGGAACTGCCGCTGCTTGCCCTCGTCGAGGAGAAGGACGAACGCGCACGCCTTGCTGCGACCGGTTCGGACCAGATATTCGATATCTTCAAGTAATGCACCGGGAAGAACCAAATCTTTTTTTCCGGATTTTTGTAATCCCTCAACATTATACTGATGATTGGAATTTTTTCCACGAAAGGATCCCTGAACGCGATTTTTGGCTTGCAGATGGTTCAGGCGATTCCTCCGGCTCGATCCTCCGGTTGGCAATCAGGTCTTCCTGGCATGGACCAAATCATCTGATTCGTGTACCCGTCCAGGGGTGAATGCCGGGCTCTCCATGTGCCGGCGCACCTCATCTTTTCCCACGGATTGGGCTATGGTCCGTGCGTTTCTCAATCCGGCAGATATCCAGGGATAACCATTTACGAAGAATGTATCAAAAAGAGCTGTTTCGATCGGACCGAACCGTCAATTGATCAGTTTTGGAGTCGATATCCGTTCTGAATCAGAAGACATGGACTGCTGCCGCCTTGAACGTGAGGTAGACCTCATCGCCGATGTCAAGATCCATCTCTTCAAAACCCTGCCGTGTCAGGACAGAGACTATCGGAACCCCTGCGTCAACCGTGAGCTTCACAAACATTCCATTGTTTGCAATACCGGTTATGGTGCCGAAAAGGGAGTTTCGAGCGCTCGAGGTGATGGGTGTACGGGAGACGAGGATATCTTCAGGCCGGATCGTGGCATACACCTCGCCCTCTTCCCTGCAGGTGCGCGAGGCGATGGAGATCGTTCCTACCCGTATGGTGGATGCCCCCGAATCCATGCTGCAGACCCCCCTGAATATATTCCTGGTTCCGGTGAAATGTGCGATAAACTCGGAGTTTGGCTTGCGGAAGACCTCGTCGGGAGGGCCAACCTGGACTATCCTGCCCCGGTTCATCACGGCCACCCGGTCGGCAAGTGCAAAGACCTCCTCGAAGTTGTGGGTCACGTGCAGAACGGTCACCTTCGTGATCTTCTGGATCCGCTTCAGTTCCTTTACGAGGCTCTCCCGTGTCTGGGCGTCGAGTGCAGAGAGCGGCTCGTCGAGCAGCAGCAGATTCGGTTCCATCACGAGTGCCCTTGCTATCGCGGTCCGCTGCTGTTCCCCCCCGCTTAAGGTATCGGGATATCTGTGCAGGAGGTGATCGATGGCGAGCAGCCGTGCCATCTCCCGGCCTTTCTTTTTTGCATCCTCCTCGTCGGTCTTTCGCGAACGAAGGCCAAAGACAATGTTCTCTTCGACGGTCAGGTGCGGGAAGAGCATGAAGTCCTGGTAGACCATGCAGATGTTTCGCTCCTTTGGTGGACGGTTCGTGATCTGCCGTCCGTTAATGCTGATGCTTCCGGAACGGGGGGTGTAGAGGCCTCCGATGGTTTCCAGAAGGATGGTCTTCCCTGCTCCTGTGGGACCGAGGATGACGAGGTATTCTCCGGGCGCGACGTCGAGTGACGCCTCATCAAGCCTGAATTCACCGAGATCGATCGAGATATTGTCAATATGGAGCATGCAAATCACACTTCCTTTCAGAACCGGGCGGATCCCCCGTATCGTTCGAATATGTACAGTGCACACACTGAAATCAGGATAAGAAGCAATGCGGCTGATATGGCCATATCAAGTCTCCCCGTGGACATGTTCAGGAAGAGTGCTATCGGGAGTGTCTCGGTCTTCCACTTGATCGCCCCGGCAAGGAGGAGGACCGCACCGAATTCCCCGATCCCCTTCGCCCACGTGATGGTCGATGCGGACAGGATGCCCGTCCTCGACATGGGCAGCGTGACCCGCCATACCGCTCCTGCATCACTGCACCCGAGGGACTTCGCCACGTATTCATACCGTGGATTGATCATGGAGAAGGTCGACCGCATGATCCGTATCATGCAGGGAAAATTTACGAAGAACTGGGCGACGATGATCCCGAGCGGCGTGAACACGAAGACAAGGCCAACATCTGCCAGCCAGTTTCCAAGACTCGTGGTACCGAAGAGAAGCAACAGTCCCAGTCCTGCGACAAGCGGGGGAAGTGCCAGCGGCAGGTCGAGTCCGGCATTGATGATCCTGTTTCCCGGGAACGAATACCGTGCAAGGGCGTATGCAGCGGGGATCCCGATCAGCATGCAGAGGAGTGTCGAGACCGACGCCGTCGCGAGGCTCAAGCCGACCGCAAACTGCATCTCGCTGCTTGCGAGCGATGCAAGGAGGGCATCGGCTGACGGTCGAAGGACGATGAGCGAGAGGACAAGGACAAGAAATACTGTAAGTATGACGCTTGCGGCGATTGTGGCGTAATAAAACCACGATCGCCTCAAAGGTTAGTCCTCCCCCGCTTCCGGAGTTCCTTTGGTGTGCTGTTCCATGCACCGATATCGTCGATGTGCTGGTTGTCAACCCAGCCGCTCTTCACCTCGTCCCTGTGATCGAACTGGTGCACGTAGGGCTTGATGTCGAGCAGGGGCGTCCCGTCCAGGACATCGACGCCTGATATTTCGAGGATGTTTCCGCATACCCTGTTGAGGCGGACGATCGAGATGCCGATGGGGTTTGGCCGATTGAAATGCCGTATCGCAAAGATCCCCCGCTCCTTTTCACCGTCGAGGAACGGTTTCTGGAGAAGGCTTCTGCCGGTGGCCCGATCGAAGTGGTAGAGGAGATAGAGATGTGTAAATGATTCGATATCACGCAGCCCGTCGGCAAATTCAGGAAATACCTCCACGTAGCCGATGGATGGGTTGAATATTCCCTGGATCGGGGTATGTTCGTGATCGGTGTGGTCCGAATGGATGATCCCGATGGGAGAGTACGTGATATCCCCTTTCTCCCATCTCTTTCCAAGTTTATCTGATAGTTTCATATCGCACCTTCTTTCCTGATGACGGCGGCCGGAGGACGCCAGGCATTTTTTCGGAGAAGGAAGTTATGAATAACTTCCTATCTATCTCCATATTTTTCAGCGGGATATGTGGTAAATCCATGTTTCGTGAATATCTCCTTTGCCTGGTCGGATGAGACGTAATGGATAAAATCATCTGCAATTTCAGGATTCTTGGAAAAAACAAGCGATCCTATTGGAACCACATCCACAACTCCCATATCCTCCGGGATCTCGACAATATCCATGGTCCCAGGGTTGTAGAGATCTTCCCAGATGATTGTCGCATCCGCCTGTCCCATCTCGAGGTATACGACGAGCTCATTTACCGTCGCTGCCGTAACCACCGTGTTGGCATTGACCGCCTCCCACAATCCGTCCCTCTCCAGCATCTTCTTTGCCGCCTTCCCGACTGCAGGCCCGTCCGGCTCGCCAAGTGCCACCCTGACTCCGGGTCTCGCCAGATCTTGTATGCTCGTGATATCTGCCGGATTTCCTTTTGGGACCGCTATGATCATGACATGGTATACCACGTCAACGGACCTGTTCACATATCCCTTGTCGATCGCAGTCTGTATGTACGGCCGTGCACCCGGCATGTAGGCGTCACCCGACTGCAGGAGTTCTATCTGGCTCAGGAGCTGTGCGGCATTCCCATGCGTATACTCGATCACGGTGCCAGTCTCCTTTCCATACAGCTCGGCAATCTCCTCCATCGGATCTTTCATTCCGGCTGCGCAGTATACAAGCAATTGCGGATCTTTTGGTTGTTCGGATACACTCAACTCCTGGCCCGGGATTTTTTGCACTGTTGCAGCCTGGTCTGTACATCCGCACACCATCAGTATGGAAGTGGCACAGGCAATGGCAAGGAACAGAAAAACGCCTTTATTCATCGTCATCTATTGGTTTGATATGTATAAGTATTTTACTTTTTACCAATATTAATTATTTATAATTAACAGCGTTTAACTCGTGCAGGATACTATCCTGTATAACCTTGCAGGGCCTGACGGGAAAAGTGTTTGTGATCCAGACAATTGTGCCTTCTATCACGAAAAGAACTCCAGGGGTATTTTTTTCATTTGGCACGAGGGCGATTCACCTGGCAGGTGTGTCCATTGAGATGCAGACGAGGTTAAACAAGTTAAACATATATATTTAATATCAATCTACAATTAATAAGAATTATATAACAACTTCTGCACAATCTACCATCACAATTTGGTGTAATCTATGAAACGTATAGCTCTGTCCACCTGTATACTCTCATTAGTGATGATTGCAGCCCTCCTTTTCGCCGGATGCACGGATTCCGGATTGGTTGGCGAGACACCCCCTACAACCCTGACCGTATTCTGTGCGGCTTCGCTCACAGGTGCATTCACCGATATCGCCCAGGCGTACGAGGACAAAAATCCCGACGTGAATATAGACCTGGTCTTTGACGGGACGCAGGCCCTTCGCACGCAGATCGAGCAGGGAGCCTCCCCTGACATTTTCGTCTCGGCAAATACAAAACACATGGACGCCCTGAAGGCTGCCGGATTCATGGAGAATCAGACAGTTTTCTTTTTCCTGGAGAATGGGATGGCGGTCATCATCCCAGCTGAAAACTCTGCAGGTATCACCCGCCTCTCCGATCTCGCAAAGCCCGGTGTGAAACTTGTTATCGGTACAAAGGATGTTCCCTTCGGTTCCTACACAAGGCAGGTTCTTGATAAAATGGCAGCAGATCCCCGGTATGGCCAGGAATACAAGGATGCCGTAATGGCAAATGTCATATCGGAAGAGACCGCTGTAAGCTCGGTTGTACCAAAACTCATGCTCGGTGAAGCCGATGCGGCCTTTGTCTACAAGTCCGATGTGCAGCCCGGTGACCGCGACAAGGTCATCCAGATCGAGATTCCTGAAGAGTATAATGTGGTGGCACGGTATCCGCTGGGAATACTGGCCGAATCAGATCAGGTTGGTGCTTCAGAAGAATTCATAGGGCATGTCACCGGTCCGGAAGGCAATGCTATCCTGGTAAAATATGGATTTGACCCCATCGAACAGACGGTGTAAACAGGCCACCCGGAGTATGCGGGAGAGATTCGGCGAGAACGGGTTAATTCTCTTTCTCGCCCCTCTTATCATCCTGTTCCTGCTATTTCTCACCATTCCCGTAGCCTCGCTTTTCCTGCGGATTAGTCCTGCCGCATTCATCGAATCACTCGGAAATCCTGTAGTTCTCGATGCCCTTCTTCTCTCCCTCGGCACGGCGACGTTGAGTACCGCAATTGTAATCCTCATGGGAACTCCGCTCTCGTACCTGAATGCCCGCACTACATACCCGGGAAAAGAGGTCGTCGATACCCTCACCGATCTGCCGATCGTGATGCCACCGGCTGTTGCGGGTATTGCACTCCTGATGGCCTTTGGCCGACGGGGTGTGATTGGCGAATACCTCGACATGTTCGGCCTCCAGATTGCGTTCACCACTCTGGCAGTCATCCTTGCACAGGTTTTTGTCGCCTCACCGTTCTACATAAGGCAGGCGCGGGCCAGTTTTGAGGCGGTGGATCGGACATTTGAAGACGCTGCCCGGACACTCGGTGCGGGAAGGCTTCGGGTCTTCTTCCGGGTCACTGTCCCTATTGCATGGTCGGGACTTGTATCAGGTGCTATCCTGACCTTTGCACGGGCACTTGGCGAATTCGGTGCGACAATCATGTTTGCAGGAAACTTCCAGGGGAGGACGCAGACAATGCCGCTGGCCATATACACA
>JAHDSI010000119.1 GCA_018432765.1 Methanoregulaceae archaeon
GAGAGGGGCACGGTTCGAGATCTTCGTGCCCGAAGGGATGTTTCGGTTTCCGGGCGAGATACAGCCCTGAATATGAGAAAGATATCCGCATCTGTCAATGCCAGAGTATACGGGTCGCCGCACGACAATCGGTTTCTTGTGCGGATCTTTGCCCTCGCGGAGGGGCGTGATCTCCAAGGACAGTTTAGGCACTTTTGTCTTCGCCCACGCATGCCGCATTTCCTATGTACATGGTGATGGGGCAGTCCTGCATCCGCGGATGCAAACATCGAAAAAAACAGACGTTTTCCACCAAAATGATGGGAGTCTTCCTGCCTCTATTGCCTGAATGCCCCTGCAGATACCAGTATCCCGGATCGAAAGGATCCCTACTGCTTTCGTCCCAGAGCCCTTTTCCTGTATTTTCATCGTGGAATCATGGCAGTGTGTGTTTTGGAAATAGCGGTAAAACAGGCGCACGACGTGGCTCATGCACACATTCGATACTGTCAAATGAACCGGCGGGCTACACTCCTGATCATGTCTTCCGATCTCGATCCTTTCATCCGCTCCCTCGCCTGCTCGCTGGGTGCCGATTACTACGGAGTGGCAGATCTCGGTCCTGCCCGTGATTTCATCCTCGGCCAGGGCGGAGAACGGATCGCCCGTTACCCGCGTGCCATCTCGATCGGCATGCGAATGCAGGACGACCTCGTCGATCTCGTCCCTGACGGCGATGCCGAGACTGCAATCATCTACCGGCACAACGGCTACGAGGTCGTGAACCAGATACTCGACCAGGTCGCGTTCCGGGTGGCACAGGAACTCCAGGGAAGGGGACACCATGCGTTTCCAGTCCCTGCATCGAGACGCACGGATGATACGGAGATTCGGTCGGTATTCTCGCACAAGCTTGCCGCACATCGTGCAGGGCTCGGGTGGATAGGGAAGAGCTGCCTCCTGGTCACCCCTGATCATGGCCCCCGTGCCCGGTGGGTGAGCGTGCTCACCGACGCACCGCTCGTGGTGACCGGTGCCCCCATGGAGCCACGCTGCGGGAATTGCACGGCGTGCGTCGATATCTGCCCGAAAGGGGCCTTCACCGACAGGATCTTTGATCCGGAGGAACCGCGGGAGGCACGGTTTGATGCTGCTGCCTGCGACCGGTATTTCAGGGAGATGGAACTGGAGAAGGGCGTCGCGGTATGCGGGCTGTGCCTGTATGCCTGCCCCTACGGGAGGAGACAGGGCGTTTCCGGATTGGAAAAGCGCTGAACAGGACCGAAATCCTCTTCCCTGTCCTGGCAATTCCTTGATACAATGTACGAGCCGCGAACGAACGGACAGCTGTCGGACACGAATCTTTTCCCTCCTCATTGTTTTGCGTGGTAAGACTGAATCGAATTGTTATCTCCCATACCAGTTCAGTCACTCACAACCGCCGAAGCCAATCTGTTCCAATGGCCCTGACCGTCAAAACCACCCGGAGTGCGCCATGCACGGTGAAGGTCCCGGGCACCTGCTCCATCGCTTCCGACGGGCGTTTCCTCTATTCACGCCCCGCTTCTCCGGAACCCGCGGTTCCCGGAAAATTATATAAGCGTATAAGCAAATACTTATACAGAATCTCATGGAACCGAATGAAAAGGACAGGTGCGATCTCTCCGTGATCGTCCCCGCACTGGCCGGGACATTCAAGGCCCTCGGCGACCCGACCCGCCTCAGTATCATATGCCTGCTCGCGACCGATACGACCGGGACACTCGGCGTATCGGACCTCGCCGCCCTGACAAACGTCTCCCAGCCCGCTGTCTCGCAGCACCTGAAGACGCTCAAGTCGGAGGGGCTCGTCGAATCGCGGAGGGATGGCCTCTACATCTACTACACCATCAACCGCGAGCGGATGGTCGGGTTTCGCGAACAGTATGAACTGATGTATGCTGGCATCATGGAGAAGTGCAACCGTGAACTGCTCAGGAAGTCCGGCCGCGACCGGGATATCAGGGCATGCGTGATCTTTTACTCGTTCTCGGGCATCACCCGCAGGGTGGCCGAAGGGTTCAGGAATGCCACCGGCTGCGATCTCATCGAGGTCAGGGCGAAGAAGCCCTATACAGCCCTCTCCGCCTACACGCGGGGCGTGGCGAGGTCACGGAAGATGGCCTGCGACCCGATCGAGCAGGGTGAGATCGACGTGTCAGGATACGACCTCCTGGTCATCGGGACCCCCGTCTGGGCAGGAAGGGCCGCTCCCCCGATCAATGGTGCGGTGAAAGCGCTCCGCGGCTGCGAAGGAAAGATCGCGGCAGTCTTCTCCACCTGCTTAAACGCTCCCGGCGAAGCCCTCTCAAACCTCGGGTCCGCACTTGCGGATCGCGGGGTTTCAGTCAGGGCCACGATCTCCCTTGAACAGGAGGAGACCCGAAGGCCGGATGCGGGCGGGGAGCTGCTCAAGCGGATCATCGACGCGGATCCGTTCGGGGATCAGGACCTTGAGGAGAAGAGACCATGAAGAGCCCGGGAAATCCGAACAGGAGTCATCGCGAAGAAGGGGGATGTTTGAGGAGAAGAGACCATGATAAGCCTGGGAACCCTGCACAGGAGTCATCGCGAAGACGGGGGATGTCATGACTGGTAGCGAACGCCAGAGGATCCGAAAAACGCTTATCATCCTCTCGTTTCTCCTCTACCCGGCAACCTTCGCCTACATATCGTGCCCGATCATCACGGAGGCGGCATCGCTCGGGATCGTGACCGCCGGACTCCTCGTCTTTGCCCTGCTCTTCGTATCCTCGCTCGTGGCCGGCAGGGTCTGGTGCGGCTACCTCTGCCCGTCGGGCGGGCTGCAGGAGCTCTTCAACCTCGCCTTCAAAACGCCGCTCCGGACACGGAAGATGGACTGGCTGAAGTACCCCGTCTTCTTCTGGATCTACGGGGGTCTTGCTTACGCGATCTGGGCTGCCGGCGGCCTATCGACGCTCGACCTGTGGTACAGGACCGATCACGGCATCTCGATCCTCGCGGCCGGGGGGATTGCCGCATTCGTCGGGCCGGTCTTCATGATCGTGCTCTTTACGGCAATCTTCGGGAAACGGGGGTTCTGTCATACCTTCTGCCCGATCGCGGTCCTGCTGATCATCGGCCGGAAGGTCCGGAACC
>JAHDSI010000114.1 GCA_018432765.1 Methanoregulaceae archaeon
ATTCACCAGTCTTGGGGAAGCGCTGGCAGAAGCAAACAACACGGAATACGGGCTGACTGCAGGAATCTTCTCGGAGGACGAGGAGGAGCTGGAAACCTTTTTTGAGACCATCAGGTTCGGGGTCTGTTATTCCAACAGGTCCGGTGGTGCGACGACAGGTGCCTGGCCGGGGGCACAGTCTTTTGGCGGGTGGAAAGGAAGCGGATCCACCGGGCGGGGGGTCGGAGGTCCGTACTATCTCCTCTCGTTTTTAAGGGAACAGGCGCAGACGCGGGTGGTACCGTAGATCTCCTGTACCCGCTTTTTTTTTGGATGGAAAAAAATTCACTTTTTTGGCTCTTTTCTACCGGGTGTTGGAATGATTGATGAAACGGATACATTGTGTGGCCACTATCCGCCCCCGCACCCCCCATGTGCGATGCCCACGCCGCCGCCCGGAAAATTCCGCGAGGCTGATTCACAGTAAGAACTGAACGATTGGGTATGAGTTCTGTGAGCAGGCCCCGGCGGCGGTTGTGAGTGACCGAACTGGTATGTCGATTCATTCTCCCCACACAAAACAGCGAGGAGGCATTTTAAAAAATCATGCATCCCACAATCCCCCCGGGCAGAAGAACCTGTCAGAAACACGGGCTCCATGCGAGCCGGGATTGCAAACTTCACAATTCATATATAGTATATTCCATACTTCTCATATCAGGAGGGAAAAAGATCGCCGGCGATGCCAGGGAGAAGATCGAGAAGATCAAGAACGCTGAAGAAGAGGCGGTTCTTCTCGTAGAGAGTGCCAGGAAAGACGCGGTGAGGATACAGGAAGAAGCAAAAATCCAGGCAGATCACTACCGCCGCCAGGCTCATCGGGCAGCTGTATCGGAGATTGAGGAGTACAGGGCCGAAAGAATGGTCCTGGCAGAGAAGTCGGTATCAGAGATTGCCAGCAGATCAACAGAATCCGCACGCCGGATGGATTTTGAGTACACTCGCAGGATGAGCGGGGCGGCGTCGTATATCGCCGGAAAGGTGACAGGGAAGGATCATGTTCTATCCAGCCGAGATGAGTAAGGTCACAATTGGCGTGCATAACTCCTATGACACCCGCATGGTCCGGGATCTGCATGATACAGGAGTACTTGAGATCATATCCATACGGGATGAGAAGAGCAGCATCAGCGATGTGCTTGAAAAGCCGCAGAGATCCCCCCTCACTGACACGATCTCGGATTACCTTCTCAGGCTCGAACGGGTATTTGAACTCTTCTCTGAAATTCCCGTGCAGGAGGAGAGCCTTCTGAAGGGATTTCTCTCACCCCGCATTACAATCCCCAATCCGGTCACACGCCGTCCGGTCAGGGAATTATTCCGCGATGTCGAGGAACTGTCTCTTGAACTCGCCAGGATCCCTGAAATCAGGGAGGAACTGGCCTTGAAAAAGGAGGAGAAAGAACGGCTTTTGAAGGAGATCGAAGCTGTCGAGTTGTTAAAGCCCCTCGGAATGAGGCTGGAGTATATCGGGGATACAGAATTTGTCTCCATAATTGCCGGGAAGGTCGATACCGAAAAAGTACCGGGGCTACTCCAGGATATCGGAGGAGCAGCAATAGAAGAGATCTTCATATCACAGGTCGAAACCGGAAACCAAACCCTTGTCCTCATCGTGCTGCCGCGAACGCGAAAGGAGGAGATCGCAGGACATATCCGTGCCCCCCGGTTCCAGTCGATCCAGGTGTCATGCACGGGTACGCCGGATGACGCGCTTGCACAGATGAAGGCAGAATATTCCGTGGTCATCGAAGAGACCGATCGCCTTCTCGCGGAACTTGCCGGGCTGGAAGATTCCCACGGTGCCCGGCTAAAAGCGCCCCGGGAGGTGTTGCGGATAGAGAAAGAGGAACAGGAGATACGCACCTCGTGCGGGAAGACTGATGAGACGACCTTCATCGAGGGGTGGGCCAGGGCAGATGATATCGACCGGATTGAGAGTACTCTTGATGCAGCAGCAGAAGGCCACATCTTCATTCATTCCGGGAAGACGGAGAGGCACCAGGAGGACGTGCCGGTCGACTACGATAACCCCAGGTGGTTGAAACCCTTCGAAATGCTCACCACCACGTTTGCCCGCCCGCTCTACGGGGAGATAGATCCCACGCCGTTCATCGCTCCGATCTTTGTTCTCTTCTTCGGGCTGATGATGGGAGATGCCGCGTACGGGATCATTCTCACTCTCTGCGGCCTTTTTCTCTATTCGAGGATTGGTCCTGCAGATCCCGGCATGCGGGACATGAGTTTCATCCTGGTATGTTGCGGGATATCCGCAACGCTGTTTGGAGCAGTCCAGGGAGGGTGGTTCGGCGATTTTCTCCCCAGGTACCTTGATATCACTCCCCCGTTCGTCCTCCTCGAACCGTTGAAGGATCCGATAGCATTCTTCCAGCTCTCGCTCCTGATCGGAGTCGTCCATATAAACCTCGGCCTGTTCCTTGCATTCTTCCAGAACGTGAAATCCGGGGCTTACAGGGCGATGGTGTTTGAACAGGGGGTCTGGTTCATAATCCAGCCCTGTGCGGCCGTCCTGCTCGCTTCATTTTTTGCCTGGACATATATCCCGCCTGTGCTTATCACGGTCGCCGAGGCAGGCGCTCTTGCCGGGCTTGTCATGATCTTCTATTACAACGGCCCCATGGGATTCTTCGGCCTTACCGGCTTTCTGGGAGACTGGCTCTCCTATGTCCGTATCATGGCCCTGTCACTGGCCACCGGCGGGATTGCAATGACGATAAACATACTCGCGGGACTCATCTCCGCGATACACCCCCTTATGATCATTCCGGCGGTATTCATCTTTGTCGGCGGACAGATCTTCAATCTCGTCATCCAATCCCTCGGGGGAGTGATCCATGCAATCCGCCTGCAGTACATAGAATTTTTCGGCAAATTCTACACAGGAGGCGGCAGGGAATTCTATCCATTCCGGGCAGAGAGGAGACATACAACACTGAAAGGAGGTAATCTGGAATGGCAATAGGTCTTGGGGCGGCACTCATGGCTATCGGTGCAGGGATAGCAGTGGGATTTTCCGCCATCGGAGCCGGCATCGGGGTTGGTATCACCGGGGCATCGTCGGCCGGAGTCACATCCGAGCGGCCGGAAAAGTTCGGTGCCGCATTGATATTTTCCGCCATTCCCCAGACGCAGGCGATCTATGGGCTTCTCGTGGCGGTGCTCATCCTGCTATCGGCCGGGTTTTTCGGAGGTCTCTCCGGTGATGTCCCGGTCTCTGCGGGGCTTGCAGGTATCGGGGCGGGTCTTGCGGCGGGAATAGCAGGACTATCCTCTATAGGCCAGGGTATCGCAGCATCGTCGGGAATAGCAGTCACCGCAAACAAACCGGAGATGTTTGGCAAGAGCGTGGTCTTTTCCGTTATATGTGAGACACAGGCGATCTACGGACTGCTCATCGCCGTACTGCTGCTGGTTTTCTCCGGGCTTCTTTCAGGGAATTTCATCGTCTCGGGTGCTGTCGGCCTCGCCGCTATCGGCTGCGGCCTCGCCATCGGCCTTTCAGGGATCTCGGCCATTGGCCAGGGTATCGCCGCTGCATCAGGGATAACCGCGACCGCCGAGAATCCTGACATGTTTGGAAGAGGGGTGGTCTTTGCGGCGATCTGTGAGACGCAGGCGATCTACGGGCTTCTCGTCGCTATCCTGGTGATGTCTTTTACGGGTATGTTCACCGGAAGCCTCATCTCGACCCTCGCTGCAGGAGTGGTCGCCATCGGATGTGGATTCGCGGTCGGATTTGCCGGGTTTTCCGCCATCGGGCAGGGAATCGCTGCTTCGGCCGGAATCGGAGCCACTTCTGAAAATCCCGACATGTTCGGGCGGGGCATCGTCTTCTCTGCTATCTGCGAGACGCAGGCGATCTACGGGCTCCTTGTCGCGGTCCTCCTCATGGCATTCACCGGTCTCATCACAAGAGACGTGACCACGACGATGGCTGTCGGGTTCGCATCCATCGGTGGAGGGCTTGCAGTAGGGCTTGCCGGGCTGTCTGCCATCGGGCAGGGGATCGCATCGTCGTCCGGAATCGCCGCAACCTCGGAGAAGACGGAGATGTTTGGAAAAGGCGTGGTGTTTTCAGCAATCTGTGAGACGCAGGCGATCTACGGGCTCCTTGTCGCCATCCTCCTCATGGCATTCACCGGGATCATAACCCATGACTTCATCACGACTGTCGCAGTCGGAGTCGCTGCCGTAGGTGCCGGCATTGCCGTCGGACTTGGAGGGTTCTCAGCGATAGGCCAGGGCATCACGTCTGCAGCGGGAATAGCCGCAACGGCAAGACACCCGGATACGATGGGCCGGAGCCTGGTCTTTGCGGCAATGTCCGAGACTTTTGCCATATTCGGGCTGCTTGTTGCGATTCTGATACTGTTTGGACTCGGTATCTTTACCATCTGAAAGGCTGGATCATCCATGAGTGTCGAAAAGATCATAGAGAAGATATCCCTTGAAGCGGCTGAGAAGGCCGGGATCATACGAAGAACCGCAGAAGAAGAGGCGGCACGATACCTGGAGAAGGAGAAGATAGCTGCAGAGGCGGAGAAAAATGCCGAGATTGCAGCGCGGAAGAGAGAGGTCGATGCAGAGGTGTCACGGATGCTTGCCCAGGCGAGAATGGAAGGACGCCAGACCGTGAGGAACGCCCGCGAGAACCTTATTTCGGACTGCTTCGATCGTGCCAGGGAGAGGATCACTGCAACCCCCGGATCCCCCGACTATCCCAAAATCCTGGAATACCTGATGGATGACGGAATTGAAAAGATCGGGGCACAAGATATCACACTCAGCGCAAACTCCCGTGATATTCCGGTTCTGGAATCGATCCTGGCAAAAGGTACTGGGACGGTAGTCCGTGTATCAGGCGAACCGATACCGACATCCGGGGGCGTGCTCCTGAGGACAGGGTCCGGCACCAGGCGTGTGGATAATACGTTCGAAGCCCGTCTCGATCGGATGCGACGGGACCTCATCTTCGATGTCGCCGGGATCCTGTCCGGAGAGCGGGAGGTGCCGGAGGAATGACCGATCCCGGGGATATCCTGGCAGTCTTCTCCAGCGAGCTCGGGATGAGCCCCGATCAGGTCCTTGTCGCAGGTCTTGGCATCCTCATACTGCTCTTGTTCATAATCGTCACTTTCATTGGTTATTTTCGAATTCTTTTCCATATCGCGGCCTTTGCATTTCCGGTAGCACGGGTGAAAGCGATCGGCAACCCGTACATCAGGCCGTATGACCTCGAGATCCTCTCGGAGTCAAAGAGTCTCTTCGAGTTGTATGGTAACATGAAAGAAGCGGGGTTCCCCGTCCCGATGAAGGAGTCAACGGAGAGCCCGGATATCGACACGGCACTTGATCGGCTGCATGTCGGGGAATACACCCGGCTTGAAGAATCCGTACCTGACAGCATCAGGCCTTTCTTCCAGGCATTTCATTCCTTTCTCGAGATCGAGGAGTTGAAAAAGGCCATACGCATCCTTCATGCCGGTCTGCCACCTGATCTCCTCAAACAGAGGATGGTCCCTGTTGGTGTGATATCCCCCGAGATAATCGAATCCCTTGCCCAGTCCCCGACAGTGGAGGAGATGATATCCCGCGTTCCCCAGGAACCGTACGGCAGGGTGCTTGGTCCTGCCCTTCCCGAATACCAGGAGACCCGGATCACCTTTCCTCTCGAATCGGCCCTCGACATGGCGGCGTTCAAAGAGATCCACCGGTCTGTTCAGAGAGTTGATGCAGTGATCGCGGGACCGGTAAGGGAGTTCTGCGGCGCATACACTGACATCGTAAATCTTTTGACCCTTCTGCGTGCCAGGTCTTTTGGGATTGGGCCGGAAGAATCTTCCCGTCTCTTCTTTCCGGGTGGAGCCGTGTACGAGGAATGGCGTCTCAGGCAACTCCTCGAATTACCGGGTATCATCGACATCGTCCAGCAGATCTCGGGGACGGAATACTATGAGGCCCTCCATCCGGCCCTCCCGGGATTTGAACTGTCAGGACGCCTGCAGGACCTTGAATTCGTACTTGAACAATTTCTGCTGCACAAGGTCCTGGTCCTCTCCTCTACGTACCACCTCACCGGAGGGCCGTTGATCAAGTTCGCAATCGCCAGGCAGTTCGAGATCCGGAATATCAGGATTATCGCGCATTCGTTGCAGGGAATCGTGCCACCGGAGAGCGCAATGCCCCGGATGGTATCCGAGGGGGCAGGATCATGAAGATAGTTGTGGTCGGCGATGAGCACCTGGTGTGGGGGTTCCAGCTTGCGGGTGTCCATGCCGCATATCTCGCACACACCCCTTCAGAGGCGGAGGAGGCATGCAAACGGTTTGCCAGCGACCCTGCGATCGGCATCATCATCCTGCTTGAACGCTTTGCAGCAGAGATCGGGCCTTTCCTTGCAGGGCTACGAAGAGAGAGACGGGTATACCCTGTCATTGTCGTACTGTCAGGAGCGGGAACCAGGGATGAAGCGGCCCCAACAATCGAGGATGATCTCATGAGAATGGTTGGAATGGATCGGATAGGAGTGGATATGTAAATGACGTCACAGGCAGGCGTCATAATCCGGGTCACCGGCCCGGTCGTACTGGCCAGCGGGCTTCGTGGTGCACGGATGTTTGAGATCGTGAAAGTCGGCAGGCAGGAATTGATCGGCGAGATCATCACGCTCGAGGAGGATGTCGCGACGATACAGGTCTACGAGGAGACCGCGGGCATCGTGCCCGGTGAAGCGGTACTACGGACCGGAGAGTCGCTCTCGGTTGAACTTGGGCCCGGCCTCCTGGGAAATATATACGACGGTATCCAGAGACCCCTGCGGGAGATAAATGTCCTGTGGGCAGACTTTATCAGCCGGGGAGCGACACTCCCGGCGCTATCGGAAGCGAAGAAGTGGGAATTTGACCCAAAAGTAAAGGAAGGCGACCAGGTAAGCGGCGGCGATACGCTGGGAGTGGTCCAGGAGAGCACCACGATCAGCCATAAGATCATGGTGCCCCCCGGCATCTCGGGAAGAATTCACATGATAGCCTCTGCCGGTACGTACACGATCAGGGAGACTATCGCGACTGTCAGGAACGGGGACCGGGTCTTCGACCTGACCATGGTCCAGAGATGGCCGGTGAGGTCAGCCCGTCCCGTGAAGGAGAAACTCGACCCGCAAAAACCGCTCATCACGGGCCAGAGGATCATCGATACCCTCTTTCCCATCACAAAGGGCGGGACTGCAGCCATACCCGGGCCTTTCGGATCGGGAAAGACGGTTGTCCAGCACCAGCTGGCCAAGTGGGCCGATGCCGATATAATCGTGTTTATCGGGTGCGGGGAGAGGGGAAACGAGATGGCCGACGTGCTCACCGAATTTCCGACCCTCGAAGACCCAAAGACCGGGGAACCGCTGATGAACCGCATGATCCTGATTGCAAATACGTCCAACATGCCGGTTGCGGCCCGCGAAGCGTCGGTCTATACCGGCATCACCATCGCCGAGTATTTCCGTGACATGGGGTACGACGTGGCGCTCATGGCAGACTCGACGTCCCGGTGGGCCGAGGCGATGCGGGAGATATCAGGAAGGCTCGAGGAGATGCCCGGAGAGGAGGGCTACCCTGCCTACCTGGGATCACGCCTGGCCGATTTCTATGAACGTGCCGGTCGTGTCCTCGTGTGCGGGAGCGGGAAGGAGACGGGATCCATATCGGTCATCGGTGCGGTCTCCCCCCCGGGTGGCGACTTCAGTGAACCCGTCACACAGAATACGCTCCGTATCGTGAAGGTCTTCTGGGCGCTCGATTCGGACCTCGCATACCGGCGCCACTTCCCTGCAATCAACTGGCTGCTCTCGTATTCCCTGTACGGGGAAGAGGTGGGAAGATGGTGGACCGAGAACATCGGCCCGGAGTGGGTCGCGTACCGCAAGGAGATGATGCTCCTTCTCCAGAAAGAGAACGAACTCGAGGAGATAGTCAAGCTTGTCGGCCCGGAAGTACTGCCCGAAGAGGACAAACTCGTTTTATTCAAAGCCGAGACGATCCGGGAGAGTTACCTCGCCCAGTACGCATTCCACCCGCATGATACCTATACGGGTGCCGGCAGGCAGTACCGGATGATGGCGATGCTGTTTGACTTCTTCACCCTGGCAGACAGGGCCCTTGAACACAACATTACCACCGAACAGATCCGGAACCTCCCGGTAAAGACTGCACTGGCCCGGATGGGCTCGGTACCAAAAGATATGGAGGAGACCGAATTTGCGGGTATCAAGACTGCGATGGCTGCGCAGTTCAAAGAGCTGGGGGTGTGAAGGCCATGGCTGAACCTTCCAGGGAATATTCCACGGTCTCCAAGGTGGTCGGCCCGATCATCGTCGTCGACGATGTCGAGGGTATCGGGTACAGCGAGGTTGTCGAGATCACGATGCCGAGCGGTGAGAAGAGACTCGGCCAGGTGCTCGAAACCCAGAGTACCCGGGCCATAGTCCAGGTATTCGGGGGTACCCGCGATCTCGATACCGATATCACCTCGGTCCGGTTCTCCGGCGAGATAATGAAGATCCCCCTGTCCGGAGAGATACTCGGGAGGATCTTCAACGGGATTGCCCACCCGCTCGACGGCGGAGGGCCGGTCATTCCCGAGGAGATGCGTGACATCTATGGACTGCCGATCAATCCCTATGCCCGCGAACATCCCCGAGATTCTATCGAAACAGGGATATCTGCAATTGACGGCATGAATACCCTCGTCAGGGGGCAGAAGCTTCCCATATTCTCCGGGGCCGGGCTTCCGCACAACCTGCTTGCCGCACAGATTACCCGGCAGGCAAAGGTGCTCGGGCAGGAGGAAGACTTCGCCGTCGTATTTGCCGCGATGGGGATTACTCACGAGGAAGCGGCATTTTTCCTGAGGGATTTCCGGTCGACCGGTGCGCTGGAGAGGGCAGTTTTATTCTTGAACCTTGCCGACGATCCTGCGATCGAACGGATCATCACCCCGCGTCTCGCACTCACGACGGCGGAATTCCTGGCATTTGAGAAGGATATGCACGTCCTCGTCATCCTCACGGACCTTACCAATTACTGTGAATCTCTCAGGGAGATCGCGGCTGCACGGGAGGAGGTGCCCGGCAGGAGAGGGTATCCGGGTTACATGTATACCGATCTTGCCGGAATATACGAGCGTGCCGGGCGAATTGCCGGAAAGAAAGGTTCGATCACCCAGTTGCCGATCCTGACGATGCCTGACGACGACATAACCCACCCTGTACCCGACCTGACAGGATATATCACCGAGGGCCAGATCGTCCTTTCCCGCGACCTCCACAGGAAAGGAATCTATCCCCCGATAAACGTCCTGCCGTGCCTTTCGCGACTGATGCAGGGTGGAATCGGTGAAGGAAGGACGCGGGAGGATCATGCGGATGTCAACAACCAGCTCTATTCTGCCTATGCACAGGGGATTAAGATCAAGAACCTGGTTGCAGTTATCGGCGAGGAAGGGCTATCAGATACCGACAGGCAGTACCTCGCGTTTACTGAACGTTTCGAGACCGAGTTTATCGCGCAGGGACAGTACGAGGACCGTTCGTTCCACAGGACGCTCGACATCGCCTGGGAGTTGCTCTCAATCCTGCCCCAATCCGAGTTGAAGAGGATAGACACCCGTTTTGTCGCAAAATACCACCCTGCCCATGGGAGACATCAGGCATGAGCAAGCTGGCGATAAGCGGCATCCGCCCCACGAGAATTGAACTTCTCAAGCTGAAGAGACAGGAGGTACTTGCCCAGAGAGGCCACGATCTTCTCGAGGAGAAACTGGATGCGATGGTGATGGAATTTTTCAGGTACCTGGATTCGTATATCCGTCTGAAAAGAGAAGTCCAGGAGAGTGTTGATGGTGCCCTGGATGCACTGTCCGCAGCCCACCTGGTGATCGGGAGGAACCGGCTCGAGGAGATAGCTGGATCAACCCCGAAGATGGATGATCTCTCCA
>JAHDSI010000179.1 GCA_018432765.1 Methanoregulaceae archaeon
GCCGCTGCGGAACTCTCCAAAGAAGAGGCATACGAACTCCTCTTCTGCCCCGGGGTCTCCACGGCAGAGGTTATCACGGATGTCAGTGGCAGGGGCGTGGGCCTTGACGTGGTGAAGAACTCCATCGAATCACTGAAAGGAACCGTCAGGGTTGATTCAATCGAAGGCACGGGGACAAAATTCGAACTTTTGCTGCCTCCCACCATGGCCATTGTCAATGTCATGATGGTAAGGATAAACAACAGGAGATGTGCAATCCCTGTAAACAATGTCGTCGAGGTTGCGAGCCTGTCCGAGGGGAAGATCCACAGGATAGGTCAGCAGGAGGCTATTGTCGTTCGCGACGAAGTGCTCGCCCTTGACCGCCTCGACGATATGTTCGGAAGATCGGAGAGGAGCGAGATACTGGTCATTGTCCAGAACCAGAACAGGAAACGGTCGCTTGCAGTCGATATGATCGAAGGTCAGCAGGAAGTGGTGATCAAACCGCTTTCAACGATTGTCGGCCTGTGCAGGGGTGTGAGCGGTGTGACGATCCCCGGCGATGGAGAAGTCGTGCCTGTACTCGACGTGAATTCAATTCTAAAGGAGATGTAAAGAACATGGATCTGAGCCATACACAACGTGATGCATTGCGGGAGCTGGGAAACATTGGTGCTGCACATGCCGCCACAACACTTTCCACGATGCTGATGTCAAATATCGAGATGGATGTCCCGGAAATCCACCTGATAGATATATCGAAGGTATACGAACACGTCGGCGACGAGATCGCTGCTCTCGTCCTCTTCCAGATAACAGGGGAGGTCTCAGGAGGGGGCTACGTGCTCCTGCACATTCCCAAGAACTCTGTTATCCGCCTGACCAATGCGATGCTGGGTATGACCGATCTTGATCGCGATCTGACCGAGATGGATGAGAGTGCGCTGCTCGAGATCGGAAACATCATGGTATCCGCGTTTCTCGATGCAACCGCCGGTCTCCTGGACGTTATCATGCTTCCCTCTCCGCCCTCGCTGATCGTGGACATGCCTCATGCCGCATTCCAGTCGATCATCACCGCACAGGACGCCTTTGACATCAACGAAGTTGTCCTCTTCCGGACAGAGTTGAAGAGCGACCAGCACAAGATCACAAGCAACCTCTTCCTCCTCCCAAACCCCCCGATGCTGACTGATATACTTGAAATGCTTGACAAGCTGTTAACCCCCTGAATGTGGGAGCCTCTGCGATGGAAAAAAACCAAAACGACTGGAACCAGGTTGTCATTGTCGGTATCGGAGATCATGCCGTGGGACCGGGCCCCATGTCCTCGATCGGACTTGGATCCTGCGTGGGCCTGGTCATTCACGACAGCGAAAAGTGTATTGGGGGGCTGGCTCACGTGATGCTCCCGGATTCAGGCGGCCGGACCGAAAGACCGGGTAAATTTGCCGACACGGCAATAGATGCGCTTGTTACCATCCTTGTCGGGCAGGGATGCAGAAAGACCGCACTGGTGGCCAAGATGGTCGGAGGGGCGGCCATGTTCAAGACATTGTCCGAAAACCTGAACATCGGCGAGAGGAATATCACCGCAATCAAAGAGAACCTGAAACAAAAAAATATCCCGATAAAGGCGGAGTGCGTCGGAGGTTCTGTCGGGCGGACCCTCACCTATTATCCATCGGACGGTGGAAAAGTTGTGATCAAGCTCGCCGACGGAAAGAAAAATGAGATCTAGGTAATCAGATAACAAATACTGCAGCCGCAAGCACGGTTGTCCACAGGCCTTTTTTGTCGCCGGTCGCGGACTGGCATATCTGCTGTGTCTTGAAGATCTTTCCGCTGGCCTTGTAGATCTGTTCCCTCTCCTGCCAGGCCTTGTTGATATCGAACTCGATACCGAGCGTGGTTGCAAGCATCGTCGCGGCCAGGTCCTCGGCATATTCACCGGTTATCTCTGTGGTCTCCCCGTATGCATGGTGTTCAGAGAGGTATCCGTACTCCCTGGCCTCTTTCGGGACAGCCAGACCGATCGCGGCCGAAATACGCCTGTTCGGTTCTCGTGTATCATTTTTTGCCATCACGCAGTAGGTGATGTCCCCTGGCTCGAGCATGGCGGTCCCCTCCTCAACGGTAACAATCTTACAATTTGGCGGGAATATGCTCGATACATAGACCAGGTTGAATTTCTCTATCTTTGCCTTTCGAAGGGCGAGTTCGAATGAAGCAAGGCGGTCTTTGTGTATGCCCACTCCTTTGGTGAAGAAGACCTTTGTCGGAACAACCATGGCAACAATTTTGTATGTATGCAACATTAAAACTTTTTATTCGTGATTTAAACGGATTAAAATGGTTTAATTTTAAATTCAGGCGTATTAAATAATATTGGGCGAATTCGAAACGATTTTTGGGGCTCTTCGCTACCCGGTGTGGGCAGGATTGACGAACCGGATACTTTGTGTAGGGGCTTTTCCGCCCCATACCCCCACGTGCGATGCCACACCGCCGCCCGAAAAAATACCGTGAGGCTTTCGCCCCCGACCCGGGGTGAACTGCGGTCACCTTCAGATTCACAGTCAAAATTTGAGCAATTGGGTATGAGCTTTGTGAGGACGACCCGGCCGAGGGTATGAATGACTGAACTGGTATATCGATTCAGTCTCCGCACACAAAACAGCGAGGAGGCATTTTTGGGATTCAAACCCTCCATGGACACATTCATGAACAGGCGGAGGGGGGATGCGGATTGCAGGGTCAAGATTCGAAAATTCATCAATGGTTTTCGATTTTTCACCCGGAAATTCACGTGATCCGGGTGCATTTCCGCTATCTATTAAAAGTTCACAATCACATGATATATGGAATCATGAAGGCGGTATTGGGTCTTGAGGACGGGACTTATGTCAGGGGACGCGGGTTCGGTGTCGAGGGGGAGATTTCAGGCGAACTGGTTTTCAGTACCCAGATGGCAGGGTACATGGAAGCGCTGACCGATCCAAGCTATTTTGGACAGATCCTGCTCTTTACCTTCCCCACTATCGGAAACTACGGCGTTGATGAGAAGAACTTCCAGCACCCCCGTGTCTGGGCAGAAGGGTGTGTTGCACGGGAGATCTGTGGCTCCCCTGAAGCAGGACCGTCCCTCCCGGAATACTTCAGGGAGAACGGGCTTTCCGGAATCGAAGGTGTGGATACGCGTATGCTCACCATCAAGACACGCCTGCAGGGGACGCTGAAGTGTGCGCTCGTCACCGGAGACGATGATGGCGAATATGCCGTTGAGTGTGCCCGGAAAGTGCCCGAAATCTCCGATAAAGACCTGATACCGGCTGTATCCTGCAGGGAACCGTATCATGTCGCCGGCAGAGGAAAGAGGATCGCCGTCATCGATCTCGGGATGAAGAAGAATATCACCATCAGCCTCCGGAAACGGGATGCGGACATGTATGTCTTCCCCCACGATTCGTCGCCCGACCTGATCGGGAGCTGTCGTCCCGACGCCCTCTTCATAAGCAACGGACCCGGTGACCCTCTCAAGGCGAGAGGCGCCATACAGGCCGTAAAAGAGCTCGCAGGAACGCTTCCCATATACGGTATATGCATGGGCAACCAGATATGCGCCCTTGCCCTGGGAGCAGAGACATACAAGATGAAGTTCGGGCACAGGGGCACCAACCAGCCGGTCAGGTACAAGGACGGAAGCATCTATATCACCACGCAGAACCACGGATTTGCGGTTGCCGGTGACACGCTCCCGGAGGGCGCACGGATACTCTATTCGAATGTGAATGACGGCACGCTCGAAGGGTTCGAAGAGCCCTACCTCGACATCACCACGGTCCAGTTCCATCCCGAGGCGCATGGAGGCCCGCTCGACACCGAGATACCGTTCTTTGACACCATGTTCAGGAGGCTTGACTGAGATGCCGGTGAAGCCGAATATCAAAAAGGTGCTCCTCATCGGGTCGGGCCCCATCCAGATAGGCCAGGCGGCAGAGTTCGACTTCTCCGGATCGCAGGCATGCCGTGCCCTGCGGGAGGAGGGCGTATCCGTTGTGCTCGTGAACTCGAACCCTGCGACGATCCAGACCGACCCGGAGATGGCCGACGAGATATATATTGAGCCCATCCGGGCGGACGTGATCGCGGAGATCATCAGGAAAGAGAGCCCTGACGGAATCCTCTCCGGGATGGGGGGACAGACCGGCCTCAACATGACCGCCGAACTTGCAGAGAGGGGAGCACTCGAGGGCGTCGAGATCCTCGGAACCCCTCTCGAGGCCATCTACCAGGGCGAGGACCGGGAGAAGTTCAGGTCTCTCATGGAACGGATCTGTGAGCCGGTTCCAAAGAGCATGATACTGAACCGGATGGACCAGATCGACGAAGCCATGGAGACCGTGGGGCTGCCGGCGATCATCCGCCCGGCATACACGCTCGGGGGATCGGGCGGAGGTATCGCCCACACGAGGGAAGAGCTCGACCGGATAGTCGAGATCGGCCTGACACGGTCAAGAATTCACCAGGTCCTGATCGAGGAGAGCGTCGTCGGCTGGAAGGAGATCGAGTTCGAGGTGATGCGGGACGCCGCCGATACCTGCATAATCGTCTGCGGGATGGAGAACGTCGACGCCATGGGAGTCCATACCGGAGAATCGGTTGTCGTCGCCCCCATCCTCTCTCTCCGCGACGACGAGTTCCAGATGCTCCGGAGTGCGGCAATAAAGATCATCCGGGCCCTCGACGTGCAGGGCGGATGCAACATCCAGTTCGCATACCAGAACGGTGACTACCGGGTCATCGAAGTGAACCCCCGCGTCTCCCGCTCCTCTGCACTCGCCTCCAAGGCGACGGGGTATCCGATCGCCCGGGTTGCAGCAAAGATCGCAATCGGTCTCCACCTGGACGAGATCACGAACTCCGTGACCGGGTGCACGCCAGCATCGTTCGAGCCGGCCATAGACTACATCGTCGTCAAGGTCCCCCGCTGGCCGTTTGACAAGTTCAAGAACGCCGACCGGACGCTCACCACTGCGATGAAGAGCACGGGTGAGGTCATGGCCATCGGGCGCACCGTCGAGGAGGCATTCAAAAAGTCACTGCGGTCGCTCGATACGGATATCTATCTCCACACGAACGCAAGCGAGATACGGATGATCCTCTCCCGGCCGACAGATGAGCGGTTTGCAACACTTTTTGACGCTTTCAGGGCAGGGTTTTCCGTGGACGAGGTCGCAGGGCTCACGAACATCATCCCCTTCTTCCTCGAAAAGATCAAAAATATCGTTTGCATGGAGGAGCGGCTCGGGCAGGAGGCGTCCGACGAGGATATCAGGCGTGCGAAGACCATTGGGTTCACCAACGATGAACTGGCTGGGCTCACCGGCAGGGAGCCTGGTGATATAGAGGCAATCGTCGGGAACCCGACATACAAGATGGTCGATACCTGTGCCGCCGAGTTCCCGGCAAAGACCCCCTACTTCTACTCCACCTGGGAGGAGGACTGCGAGATTACGGCCGATGAGCGGCAGAAGGTGTTGATCCTCGGGTCAGGGCCGATACGCATCGGGCAGGGTATCGAGTTCGATTACTGCACGGTCCACGCGGTGAAGGCTCTCCGGGAGGAAGGGGTCGAGGTCCATATCGTCAACAACAACCCCGAGACCGTCTCGACCGACTTCGACACATCCGACCGTCTCTTCTTCGAACCCATGCAGCTCGAGGACGTGGTCAATATCCTGAAGAAGGACAACTATCTCGGCGTGATGGTCCAGTTCGGCGGGCAGAACGCCGTGAACCTGGCTGTCCCCATCCACGAGAGCATAGCAGCGCTCGGACTTGCCACGAAGATCCTCGGGACCTCCCCCGATTCGATGGACGTCGCCGAGGACCGTGACCGGTTCGCCGCCCTCCTTGCAAGGATCGATATCCCGAGCCCGCCCAATACGTCGGCGTTCTCGCTCGAGGAGGCCAGGGCAAAGGCGGCCGCCATCGGCTACCCCGTCCTGGTGCGGCCAAGTTACGTGCTTGGCGGCCGTGCGATGGAGATCGTCCACGACGAGATCGAGCTCGAGAGCTACATGAAGGAGGCGGTCAGGGTGAGCCGGCACCACCCGGTCCTGATCGATTCCTTCCTCCAGAACGCCGTGGAACTGGACGTCGATGCCGTCTGCGACGGAGAGGACGTGCTCATCGGCGGGATCATGGAGCATATCGAGGAGGCAGGGGTCCACAGCGGCGACTCGGCATGCGTCATCCCGACACAGTCCCTCCCGGACGCAATCCTCGAGAGGGTCAGGGACTACACGAAGAAGATCTCGCTCGGGCTCGGGGTTATAGGGCTCGTCAACATCCAGCTGGCGGTTAAAGACGGCGTGGTCTACGTCCTCGAGGCGAATCCCCGGGCAAGCAGGACGGTGCCGTTCGTCTCGAAGGCGACCGGCATACCGCTCGCAAAGATCGCGGCCAAGGTGATGATCGGAAAGAAATTACGGGACATGGGGTATTCGGAGCGTTCGATATCCCACGTCGCGGTCAAGGAGGTGCTCCTCCCCTTCAACAAGCTGCCGGGAGTCGACACGGTGCTCGGCCCCGAGATGAAGAGCACGGGAGAGGTCATGGGAATTGACTATGACTTCGGCCGGGCCTACTACAAGGCCTGCATCTCGGCAGACAACGAGCTCCCGCTCAAGGGCAATGTATTCATCTCGGTCAGCCGTGAGCAGAGAGAAGAGATAATCCCGATCGCAAAGACATTGAGGGATATTGGCCTCTCCCTCTACGGGACCCAGGGCACGGTGGAATACTTAAACGAGGCAGGAATTGACGCGAGCCTTATCCGGAAGGTGCAGGAGGGGTCCCCGAACGTGATCGATCTCCTGCGACGCGGCGAGATCCGTCTCATCGTGAACACCCCGATGGACAAGCAGTCACGCCAGGACCATTACCAGATCATGCGTGCGGCGGTGGACTACGGGGTCCCGTATATCACCACCATCCAGGCTGCCCGGGCCGCCGCCCTCGCCATCCAGGCCATGAACCACGAGAAGATCACGATCGAGCCGTTGTCACATTATCATTCCAACTGATAATTTTTCCCGTAATTCGGGCGGATAGATGTTGAAGGTGCTTTTCTGTCTATCCTGCACCCCCGCTCGATGCCTGGCCACCTCCGTAAGACGCTGGGGTTTTACCAGTTGGGACCGCGAGTCGGCACGGTATCTTCACGTTGTGCCTTTGAGAATGCAAAAATGATCCCTGCAATCATACCCCGGATTCATGTGAACCGGCACATTTTGTGATCAACCAACTATTGCCAGGAACAACGACAGTTCACTCTCCCACCGGGAGATATCCGCCAC
>JAHDSI010000212.1 GCA_018432765.1 Methanoregulaceae archaeon
GTCCAGTTCACCGACAGCTCCCTGAATAACGTCATCTCGTGGAACTGGAACTTCGGCGACGGAACAACGTCCACGCAGCAGAACCCAGAGCACACGTTCGATGAGGTCGGAACATACACCGTTGTCCTGACCGTCCAGAACGACTGCGGTACCGACTCGACAACAGCCCCGATCAATGCCTATTATTGCCCGCCGCCGGTCGCCGCTTTCACCGCCGAACCCGACTCCGGGTACGCTCCGCTCACCGTCCAGTTCACCGATCAATCAACCGAGAATCCGGAATCATGGTTCTGGGAGTTTGGTGACGGCGCTACCTCTACCGTGCAGAACCCGACACATACCTTCACCGAGGTCGGGACATACACCGTGAAACTGACGGCCTACAACGAGTGTGGATTTGGTTCAACGACGGTCCCGATCGACGCCATCTGTCTTGAACCGGTCGCAGAGTTCACCGCAAACCCGACTTCAGGACGTGCCCCACTCACTGTCCAGTTCACTGACCAATCCCAGAACAATGTTCTGTCGTGGCACTGGGACTTTGGCGATGGAACGACATCCAATCTGCAGAATCCGACGCACACATTCGATGAGGTCGGAACATACACCGTGACCCTGACAGTGAATAACGACTGCGGGACCGACCTGACCTCCAGTGATATCGAGGTTCTCGTCTGCCCGCCACCGGTGGCTGACTTCAGTGCCGATCCTGCCTCGGGATATGCACCGTTGACCGTCCAGTTCACCGATCAGTCAACCGAGGATCCGGAATCATGGTTCTGGGAGTTTGGGGATGGATCCACGTCAGAGGAACAGAACCCTGAGCATACCTTCACAGGGGTTGGAACATATAACGTGAAACTGACCGTCTGGAATGAATGCGGATTTGGTTCAAAGACATCCCCTGTCCAGGCCATCTGCCTGGAGCCGGTAGCCCAGTTCACCGCGAATCCGACTTCCGGGTACGCTCCGCTCACCGTCCAGTTCACCGACAACTCCTTCAATGACGTCATCTCGTGGTCATGGAACTTCGGAGACGGAACAACTTCCACGGAACAGAACCCGACGCACACATTCGATGAGGTCGGAACATACACCGTGACCCTGACGGTCTACAACGACTGTGGATCTGATTCAGCATCAACTCCAATCAATGCGATCTGCCTTGAACCGGTCGCAGATTTCACGGCAAATCCAAATTGGGGACATGCTCCGCTCACCGTCCAGTTCGCTGACACATCGCAGAACAACGTGACTTCATGGTTCTGGGACTTCGGGGATGGTACCACTTCAACAGTGCGAAACCCCGAGCATACGTTCACTGAAATCGGGACATACTCGGTAACTCTGACCGTGGAGAACAACTGCGGGACCGATTTCACATCCAGGGACATCGAGGTCGTCTACTGCCCGCCTCCGGTGGCTGACTTCACCTATGAAGGGAACCCGTGCCCGCCACCACTCAATGCCCAGTTCAACGACCAATCGACAGGAGATCCAACCTCCTGGTACTGGGAGTTCGGCAACGGTGACACCTCCACGGAGCAGAACCCGTGCTACACCTACTTCGATCCGCCTGGCGTATACATCGTGAATCTCACGGTGACCAACGAATGCGGATCAGATACCATATCAAAGCCGGTGACGGTCCTCTCATGCAACCCGCCGATCGCTGACTTTTCAGCCAGTCCCAGGTCAGGCTCGACTCCGCTCGCAGTCCAGTTCACGGATCTCTCCGAAGACTACCCGTTCACCTGGTACTGGGAGTTCGGGGACGGCCAGACCTCCAGTCTCAAGAACCCGACCCACATCTACACCTACCCCGGCAGCTACACCGTGAGGCTCACGGTCACCAACAATGCGGGTGCTGACTGGAAGATACGGGAGGATTACATCGCTGTCGAAGGCGGCCCCGTTCCTTTGCCGGTGGCAGCATTCACTGCAACCCCGACTTCCGGGACACCTCCGCTCACTGTCCTGTTCACCGATCGCTCGACCGGACAGCCGAACCAGTGGTCATGGGATTTCGGTGATGGTTCGAGCTCCACTACAAGGAACCCGAGCCACACCTACACCCAGGCAGGGCAGTACTCGGTGACGCTTGCCGTCTCGAGTGACGCTGGCAGCGACTGGATCACAAAAGAGGGATTCATCAACGTGAATATCGGTCCGGTGCCACCAGTAGCCGGTTTCACCGCTGAGCCAACTTCAGGGGACGCCCCGCTCACCGTCCTGTTCACCGATACCTCCACCAACAGCCCGGATACCTGGTTATGGGAGTTTGGTGACGGCTCTACATCCATGGAGCAGAACCCCGAACACACCTATACCAGTACCGGGGCCTACACCGTCAAGCTCACCGCAAGCAATGACGACGGGAGCGATTCTGTCACAAGGCCGGGTCTGATCGTCGTATCACCACCGCTGCCGCCGCTTCCCCATGCATTCTACGGCAACATCTCCATTGCCGGTGACCCTGCCCCGGCAGGCACCCAGATCACCGGCGTTGTCGCTGAAGGCGGCGGATATGTCACAACCGATCTCGAAGGATGGTACGGAGACGTTGAGGATGATTCCAGGAACCTGATCATACAGGGTTCGATCCCGGAGGGCTCTCCGATCTCGTTCTATGCAGACGGTATTCGTGCGGAATGCTACGATGTTGCCCAGGGCAGCGGCTGGCAGCTGACCTATCCCTACGAGTGGGGCGGGTTGACCGAGCTGAACCTGCGGGTGCCCGAGATACCGATCATCGAACCACCGGTTGCACGGTTTACCGCGAACACGACAAGCGGGACCACTCCGCTTGTCGTCCAGTTCATCGATGCGTCATTGAACACCCCTGTCTCCTGGAACTGGGACTTTGGTGACGGTGCCATGTCAACCGCGAGAAACCCGGTCCATACATACCTGAACTCGGGTACATACACCGTGAGCCTCTCCGTCAGCAACCCGGCGGGTAATGATACCATGACAACTGCGGATTACATAACCGCTACACCAAGCCCGGTGCCACCGGTAGCCGGCTTCACTGCCGATCCGACGTCCGGATATGTCCCGCTCA
>JAHDSI010000019.1 GCA_018432765.1 Methanoregulaceae archaeon
TTCACTGGTTTTGAGTATCCCGACAATCATCAGTGGTCTTTCCAGGATAGCCTCCTTCAGGACGGGAAGATCAAAGATGACTGCATCCACGTGTTCTTCTTCGAGGGCATTGATAGCGAGGGAAATATTACCATAGAGCGCCAGGTTCTCGGCCGGCATCTTCCCGGTATACACCAGGGTATCTTCTATCCAGGCGGCTGCTGTCGAACCGCGCTCCGTCCCGATGACTGCCTTCCCCTCCATGATGTCATCAATGGCAATTCCGGATTCATTCCTGACCGCGATGGACTGGTTTGCCGTCCAGTATGGCTTTGAAAAGCCTACCAATTCTCTTCTCTCATCGGTGATCGACATCCCCGAGTAGATCATATCAATCTCTTTTTCCAGGAGTGCGGGAATGATCCTGTTCCATTCAACCGGCTGGATTTTTACCTGGAATCCCATCTCATCAGCGATCCATTCGATCGATTCGACGTCGAACCCGGCAGGGTTTCCGTCCCTGTCGATATAACTGTATGGGGCATAGTCTCCATCGATTCCCACGATATAGACTGATGTCGTATCTGTCTCCTCCAGTCCTGGCTCGTTTGCGGGAAGGGTCGTTGTGCATCCGGCAATAATAACAAATCCAATGAGAAGGAGAGCTATTACCGACATGTACCATCTTTCCATGATGTGAAATGAATGACATGGGATATTTAGTGATTATGAAATCTGCTTTCGGAAGGAGATTTTCTGCATCTCTGCCCGAAGGATTAATAATCAAACACCCATCTGTTCATAATGAGGACGAGAGCGGATTTTCGCCCTGTCCGGGTGATTCATCGTGATTGCCATTCGTAATTATCGGATATATGATATTGGAAGAGAGATCGGCATTGATCTGCTCGAACGGGACCTCGCAATAACGCACCCCACGGCCCGTACAAGGTTTTTGCGGGTCAAGCCCAAGTCCATCATGATCGAAGATCCCCCGCTCATCCTGAAGATGGATCCCGCCAGGCTGAACATCGATGGAGCGGAGATCGAATTTACGGTCATTGCCCGCATCTATGTCATCGGTGCAATAAGCCTCTGTTTTGTCTACGAAGACCCCGGGGGTGCTCCCGGTCAGTTGATGCAGACTGCTCTCTCATTCGCCGGGCAGGACATGCTTGCCGGGGCATTCGACTCGTACATCCGGAGACTGGAAGAGACGCTGGCCCCCCATGTCAGGATGCACCGGATCGACCGTGAATTTTTCGAGGATTATACCATATATGTCACGGATCGGCTGGATGATGCACTCGATCCCGCGATTCTCCTGATTGGAGAGCAAACGGAAATTTCAGCACAGATGCGGGAGGAGATCACCAGGAATACCCTCAGTTACACCCCGCATGACCTGGCCATGCTCTCCTGGGACGCCGCGCTCTTCTGCAACCCGGAATATCCGGTCGATCTGATCGATCTCGTAGAGTTTGCCAACGTCCAGGTTCTTGAACTCCGCTACTATGACCGGGAGATGAGCCGGCAGATGGAGAAGATGTATGATGACATCGAACAGGCGGACCGCCTCTGGAGGTTTCGGAAGATGAGGCAGTACCACGGGATAATGGCCACGCAGATGGAGATGTATGCCGAGATATCGGAGATCACCGAGAGGGTGAACAACCTGATAAAAGTGACCGAGGATATCTATTATGCCCGGGTCTATGCGACGGCACTCCGGGTTCTGCGGAGCAACCTCTGGAGCGAGAGCGTTGACCGGAAGATCGAGGTCATCCAGGAGAACTATTCGATGCTCTCAGACGAGGTCCGCATCCAGCACTCGTATTTCCTCGAATGGATCATCATCATCCTGATCGCTCTCGAATTCGGCCTGGCCATCTGGCGCAGTTTCGAATAGGGTAAGACCTTTCAGCGGTGCCTGCCGAGAATTGCCCGATGAACGGAGGGTGGTGAATAGTATTCGCTGTCATGAACCCGGGTGTCCCCCATTTCCATTGAATCGGTCCCAACCATTATTCTCTCTTCACATACCGGACCCGTCCGACCGGCCCTTCGACAAGCCGCACCTTGATTCCATGCGGATGAGAGCCTGACCGCGTGAGGATCTCCCTGACCCGCCCTTCGGTTATTGAACCGTTCCGCTGGTCTTTTTTCTGGACGATCCCGACCGTGTCACCCGGTGCGATATTGTCTCTTTTGCGGCCGTCACTCACATCTTGTCCCAAATTTCTCTCTCCCTTTCTGAAATTACCCGTCAAAGAGCAGGATTCCTCTTATTATTGGTCCACGAGGTTTTGAATATATCCTCCACGGCATCTTCCGGTTTCTGAATCGATACGAGGGGCTGAACCAAGATATCCGGATGCGCCTGAAAGACCAGGAGAATAACAGGATATCTTCTGAAAAAACGTTTTCCCGGGTTTGTCAAACCCCATTATTCCATAGCCGGAGTGAAGCATACCGGAGCAGCGAATACACTCCGTCGCTCATCGGATGCACCTCCAGGAAATTATCAATATCATCCACGTGAACACCGCACCGGGAAAGAAAAGCCGTGTATGCAGCGATTATTCCCGCCGCGGGACCTGCGGTATAGACGGCATCGAGTCTCCGGGAATCAGGGTCAACTGCCACCCGTGCAAGCCCGGTGTTTCCCCCCGGCACCGACCAGAATGTTCCGGGGCCTGCAGGGCCGGGAACCGAGAAGATAATACCACCGGGTTCGTCACCCTCCCAGTAGGCGAGCTCGGATGCGAGGTTTATCGAGCGGGGAATTGCCCTGTAGTCCATCTCGGTCTCCTTCCCGAGAATATTCTCGGCAGCGACGATGCCTTCTCTCCGTGCGACAGGAGTCAGGCATGGTGACCCGGTCACGTCACCGCACGCGTAAATGCCGTTCATACTGGTTCGCATGTGGCGGTCTACGAGTATCTCCCCGCCTCTTCCCATTTTTACTCCCCGGATCATTCCAGACCTGGGGACGAGCCCCGCCGCGATGAAGACGGCATCACACGGGATCTCTGCTGGAGAGCTCCCGCCGGTGGATACCGATTCCGCACGTTTCTCCCCATGGATCCCGGAAATGCTGCAGCCTTCATGAATATTCACCCCGTCCATCTCCTTTCTTGCGATGGTCTGCAGGGAGGGATCGAGATCCTTGAGAAACCCGCTTCTGCAGAGGAGGTCCACGCGGCACCCGAACTGGTGGAAGATCCAGGCAAACTCTGCCGCCATGACGCCTCCACCAATCACCACGAGCCGATCTGGCAGATTATCCATCTCCGAAAGATTGTGGGGATTGTACACATTCAAAAGACCTGTGCCCGGAATATCCGGTATCCGGGGCCTCGAACCGGTTGCCAGAATGACTGCTTCCGCCTCCACCGGATCATCCCCGATAAAGACGTTCCCGTCCTCCAGACGCCCCTCCCTGCCGTACTGCACCTCCACGCCTGCAGCCCGGGTCTCCGCATCAAGAACGGATCGGATCTTCTCCTGGATGCCCCTCATCTCGCCGAGCATGTGCGGGAACCTGACCGATGGGACCTGGTCGAGAATTCCAAGGGTGTACAGGTTTCTTGCCTGGGCGATTGATCGAGCTACATCATTCAGCGCACAAACTACCATGCACCCGTGATGGAGGCACTGTCCCCCGATTCCTCCTGCTTCGACGAGAGTAACATCCTTCCCGGCCTGGGCCAGGCGTATCGCCGCCGTTCTTCCTGCGGGTCCTCCACCAAGAACAACAATCATGGGAAAGATCAGAGTATTTCCACGCCTTCATCCATGGGCGTGGAGAGGATCTCACCGCTGTGCGCATTGACTTCCACTATCTTCCTGCCCCGAACCTGCCACACCGGGACATAGACCTGGTATATGTCGAGCGAGATGTCTTTTCTTTCAGGTTTCATGACCTTCTCCTCGTAGAAGATGGCATCGCCCTTCTCCTGCTTTATCCTCACCCTCTGCGTAAGCTGCGTGATGAGTTCCTCATAGATTCTCTCTGTCGCCTCGTCTTTTGAGATGTGCGGCTGAACGATATCTGCATCTGCGGGAACCGGACCCTCCACGCTCCTGATCTCGCAGGCATCAACGCGGAGCCCGTTTATTGCATTTATCCCTCCCGAACCCTCGGCATCGAATGGGATATGCTTGTCCTTGTATACCTGTTCGCCCGAGCTTTGAAAATGATAAAACCAGTGTGGGATAAACCGTAAGTGTACTGTGCCCTGGATTGCTGCAATCTGTTCGGCCGCCTGTTTGTTGACCTTCACGGGGAGGTGCGCAACGCTCACTCCCGAACCCGAATCCGTCGACCCCTGGTCCTTCTCCTCGCGCAGGTGGATGTTCTCCGATGATGCAAAGGAGAGGGAGAGCTCCCGGTCCATGATCCGTGCCAGGGCTGCTTCACCGGCATATCGCACGAACTCCTTGACCCCCCAGACAATGGAGTTTTCGAGGCTTAAACCCTCATCAATGGTGAATAAGAGTTTCTTGCAGACCATCTCGTTGTCATCGGATTTCAGTTTGTAGCTTGTCCGGTCGAATTCCTGTATCGCGCCGGGTTCATTGGAACAGAGCACGAGAAGACAGTCGGTCTCCCTGACTGCAGAGAGGTCAAGCGGGGGGTCAACCTCCATAACATCATATCCTGCCGACTCCAGGATCTCGCGCATGGAAATCCTCGCTTTATCCCGCGTTTTATCATCCATCAACCATACATTTCCTCTATCTCATAGAACAATTTTTCTATTGCGATGAATGAACTATACATGATGAACCTTCCCCTGAAGTTTGTGAACCACAGGATTGAGGAATATGCCATGCAGGTGACGTTTGACCCAAAGGAGGGAGTGGGCAACATCATCTACAACCTGTCCCTCGTGAAGGAGGGGGACATTGAACACGTGGTATCCACCTTCAAGGATGCCTTCAAGGCAGGTGTCTGTGTGAGCGGGCTTGTCAGGATCGAGGAATCAGGGGAAACGATTGATAATTTCCGCGTACCAGAAGGTTTCACCGGGATCATTACCCTGTGCAGCTCCACTCTCGACGGAGTCCTCATGCGAAGAGGCGTCCCGTTAACCCCAATCGGGGGAGGGGTCGTGGAGGTCAGTCATCGGGTCCCGAAGAGATTTACACACATTATCCTATACGAGCATACGACCATCGATCCCCTCCAGGTTCTCATATCCCAGGAGATGACCTCAGTTACCGGAGTGATGAGGAAAGGCTCGGGCAACCTCCTTGCGAATATCCGTCAATGCCACATGGAGGCGGAATCGCTCATCGGCGAGGTAATTGATGATCTTTCCGGAAGCACGTTCTCCGGGATCCTGGATGTAGGCTTCCCAAACACTCCTGCTCTCGGAGTCGCGGTCGATCCCCAGTACATGGGCATCGTCGCTCTCGGCGGCACCAACCCGATGGCAGCTGTGAATGAGAGTGGCATATATGTGCAGACCCAGGCCATCAAGGGAGTGATGGACGTTTCAGATATGAATGATATACTCGATTACTGATTCTTTCTTCTCGCCCAGGACGAAAAGAAGTTCCAATACACCGTAAAAAACCGTACAAAACCCCGTGCCTCCGAATAAAGCGCACTGGTGCCTTCCTCTTCTGATCCCATTATCACCATCGCTTTGCTGCCGTCCACGAGGAACACACCGCCGCCCAGGGATTTGGCGGGGCCGATATCATGGCCCCCGGGAGGTTTTTTTATCCAGACATTCATGGATTCCGGAATTTCGCCCTCCCAGTGATCTGTCACCACTTCGATGCTGACTGAATTCTTCTTCTCCTCGAGCATCTGTATGATCTGCTTCCGCAAACCCCCCCAGTAGAAGAAGACACGGATGCTCTCAGTGGCATTGGAGATGAGATCCAGTAGGCGGATCCTGATGTTCTCTTCGCCATAAGTGCTCCAGATGAGCTCCTGGTCACCCCGTTCAAGGTCTGCGCATTCCAGGTATATCCGGTTCAGCCCCTCGCGGGCACAGAGAGCATCAGATTCAATGGATTTCATCAGGCTGTCCACACCCTCGTCGGGTCTGACCGGGTTGAAACGTTTGGGCGAGGTGTTGGAGACAGAGACCAGGTTCTTCTGGATCAACCGATCAAGCACCGGGTAGACGGATGCGCGTGGCACTCCCGAGAGTTCGTGGATCTCTGTTGCAGTGGCCCCGGCCACGCGCACCAGGGCTATATACACCAGGGCTTCGTACTTGGTAAGCCCGAGAGATTTGAGAGATTCAGCAATGGTAGCTTGATTTTCTCCCTGTTCATCCATTGAATACATATTTATATGGTTTTATGATAAATGTTGTTATAGCAAAAACAACATGAGGTCGGACATGAATTTTCGGTATATGTTCATTTTTATTCTCATCGGAGGGCTGCTTGCCGCTCCGGCACTTGCAGGCACCAAGTATATGTCTGGGGGTCCGGACCTCACGGCAGCCATTTCAGGTTCCAACGAGTTTGCACCGGGCCAGGAAGTGACCATCCTGGTCAACGTGGAGAACCAGGGCCTGATCGATATGAAATTTGTCCAGTCGGGAATCGTTGAACGGGATGACCTTCCGAACACGGCAAAACTGGTAAAAGTCGCTCTCGTTGCAGGGGACGCCCCACTCGTCATCAAGACCGATCCGCAGATGGTTGGGGACATCGAGGGTGGAAAGAGTGTCCGTGTGCCATTTGTTGCAAGGATTCTCTCAGATGCACCGGCAGGATCCTACAATCTCCCTTTCCACATCCAGTATACCTATCTCCAGTCGGCTGAACAGTACGGACAGGACAGCATCCAGTTCAGGTACAGGGAGATTGACGAAACGCTCGACCTCCCGATCAGGGTCAAGCCGGCCATCACCCTCGTTGCAGAGACGGTATCAGCCGAGCAACTGAATGCAGGGACTGAAGGGTATATCACCTTCTCCGTGAAGAATGCCGGGTTCGAGGACGCAGGATCGGCGATAGTCAAGGTCGAAAGGAACGGAAACAGCCCGGTTATCCCGACGGACAGCAGTGTCTATATCGGGGATCTCCCGGTGAATGGAACGGCTGATGCCCGGTTCAAGCTTGCAATATCCCGCGATGCCGGGGAACAGACATATCCGCTTGACCTGTTTCTCGTCTACACCAACAACGAGGGTGACACTGTCCAGTCCGAGATCGTGACAATAGGTGTTCCCGTGGGCGGAAAGATAGCGTTTACGGTGATATCCGACCCGCGGGAAGTGAAGGCCGGACACAAGACAGTAATAGAGGCTGAATACGAGAATACCGGGGCCACGACCGCGTACAGCGCGCAGGCCCGTATCAGTGCCGTTGATCCGTTTTCAAGCAATGACGACACCGCTTTCCTGGGCGATCTCCAGCCGGGAGAGAAAGCCGTCGCCAGGTACGAAGTAAGCATCGATGATTCGGCAACGCAAAAGGAGTATGGACTCGATTCTGAGATACGGTATCGTGATGCACTGGAAAACAGCCAGATATCGGATACCATGAAGGTCAGGATCGTGGTCGTGGAGAGTTCCGGTATAAACCCGGTGCTGGTAGTCGTCCTTCTCCTCGCAGCACTCGGCGGCGCAGCATATTATGTATTTGTACGGAAAAAGAAGAGTTGATGTTTGGCTGGGAAGGAAGACTCCCCAAACCCTCGGTCCGCACAACCGGGGAGATGCGGACCGTATTAAAAGAACCGGAATGTCCGTTTCATGAACCACTCTATTTTATGTACAGGGACCTTGCACGGAGTCAAAAAGACCATCAATGGCTCCGTTCCCGGAAATTGCGGTATGACCTGACGGTCATCCCTCCGGCGGTTCTCTGCGGGGAGAAGGTGAAGACGAAGGGACACTACCACCCGGCAAATCCGTCGGGTATGGGTTACCCGGAAGTATACGAGGTGCTCGAGGGATCGGCGCACTACCTGCTCCAGTCCCGGGATCTCTCGGATGTGGTGTTGATCAAAGCCAATGCAGGAGATCGCGTGATCATTCCACCGTCATACGGGCACGTCACCATCAACCCGAAAAATTCCCGATTGTCGATGGCAAATCTTGTATCAACGGCATTTTCAAGTGATTATGGGGAATACGAGACGATGCAGGGGGCGGCATACTATGAACTGGCTGACGGAAACCTGGTGAAAAACCCGCGGTATTCCAGGATTCCGCCTTTGCGGATGCTTGATGCAGGGAAGATGGCCAGGAGGGGCCCTCTCTGTCCTGCACCCCTGTACTCGATGGTGGGAAGCTACGGGGAAGGGCTGGTATTTTTGAACAGGCCCGAGGAGTATACTAGGGAACTTGAAGCCGCCCTAGAAGACTAGGTGGATCCAGGCGCTTGTGTTCACTCTTCTGCACGAGAGAGAGCACCCGCTCTTCCACGGGATTCGTGCTCTTCCACCCGTTTGCCTGCAGGGCTTTTAATGCATCGTCTATCTCAGGGTAGGTGAGGCCGAGTTCGTCCTCGTCGGTCTGGCCTGCCCAGAGGCCTGCAGTCGGGCTCTTTGCAATGATCGTGTCCGGGATCTCCAGGTCCCGTGCGGCCTGGTATACCTCGGTCTTGTACAGGTGGATGATTGGCTGGATGTCGGCGGCACTGTCACCGTGTTTTGTGCAGTAGCCGATCAGGTACTCGGTCCTGTTGGAAGTCCCGCACACGAGGCGTCCCTCGAGGTTTGCATAGTAGTAGAGAATGGCCATCCTTGTCCGGGCCATGAGGTTTCCTTCCAGGAACCGGTCCTCCCGGTAGCCGGGGAGGGTGCGGTAGGATTCGAGGATAGGGTCTATCGGGATGGTCCGGTGCTCCATGGAGAGCTGTCTGCACAATGCCGACGCATCCTCGATATCTTCGGGTGTGGTGACATGGGTGGGGAGCGTCAGGCCAAGAACCCGCGAACCTCCGAGCGCACGGCAACACATGGCTGCAGCGACGGCCGAGTCCACTCCTCCACTGATGCCGATGACCAGTCCCGAGCATCCGCTGCTCCACACGGCATGCCTGATCATCTGCTCCACACGTCCCAGTGCACATGCCCTGTCTTCTTCATTCATCTTTCTGTCACATCCGAGAAACAAGCAGTATCAATCGTTTCAAATCCCCCACATTCCCCATTGCAATCAGTGCGTCGCCGTCTATGGGCGTCAGGCTGGCATCCGGCCGCACGACCGATCTGGTTAATCCTTCGATGCCGAGTATCTCTCTTACTCGTCATCCCTGCTAATCTCCGCGAGTATCTGGCAGCTCCGGCAGGTCTCCCCGCAGGTCTCCCCGCATTCCGGACAGAATCGTGGCTCCGATCCCGTCCCGGTTCCGATAGATGAGAGCTCTTCGCCGAGCCTGACAAGAGAATGACGCGTCGACGGATGCCTCCAGGCATAGTCGTTCAAAAGGTTCCGGACGTCGGCCCTGAGCGCGTTGTGGGCATAGGGACAACTGCCGGCCAGAAACCCTTCGAGATGGAGGTATGCATACAGGGCGACCTCCCGTTCAGGGATATACATGAACGGCTTGATTCGCTGGATAAGGCCGGCCCTCTGTGTGTCCCCTCTCGTCAGACGCGGAGCGTCGCCGCGGAGCGTGTTCATCAGCACGCTCTGTGCTTCATCGTCCAGGTTCATACCCAGAGCGAGCCTGTTGGCCCCAAGGCTCCGTGCGGCCGTGTTCAACAGGCGTCTCCTCAATACTCCGCAATACGAACACGAGAGAGAATCTCCACGCAGCCGGACAATCTCGTCCACGGTCGTCCCGAACGCTTCACGAAACGAGAATATATGGTGTTCAACGCCAAGGGTTTCCGCAATCCCTGCCGCGATTGCGGGATCGCGGTATCCGGAGATGCCTTCATCTATCGTGATCGCATAAAGCCGCAGGTCACGTCTTTCGCACGTGAGTCCATGGAGAAAGTGGAGGAGGGCCGCCGAATCTTTCCCGCCGGAGGACGCCACTGCGATCGAGTCACCAGGCGAAAGCCACCGGTGAGTCCGTATGGCTCGCTTCGCCTTGGCCTGGAAATCGGCCACAAAATGGTTCCTGCAGAGGTGAAGACCGGAGTATCGCTGGTAGATGATCGCCGGCCGCCTGCATTTGCTGCACAGCATCGGGGGTACCAGATCAACCTTTATCAATTCCCATAGATAAATTGTGTAGAATACATGCCAATTTCAGCTGACCAGATACGAAACCTGCACAAGTACGAGATCCGTATCCTGGTAGCGCTCGAACGCCTGATGAAGAGGTACCGCTGGGTCCCTCTCGACCAGGTGAAAAAAACGATGGGACTCTCCGAATCCGAGATCTCCTACCGCCTTGGGCGATTGATGGACATGGGGATGGTCCGTTTTGATACGGTTCCGTATGAAGGCTACGCACTGGTCTTTGGCGGATACGACACGCTGGCCCTGCTCACCCTCACAAAAAGGGGGGTTGTGAGTGCTCTCGGCTGTCCGATAGGGGAAGGAAAAGAGTCCATTGTATACGAGGGGCTCGGGCTCGGGCCCGTTGCGATGAAGTTCCACCACGTAGGCCAGAGATCGTTCCAGTCTGTACGGGTAACACGGGAATATATGCCTGACGAAGGTCATTGCCCCTGGATCTTTGCATCGAGGTACTCGGCCGAGAGGGAGTACGACGCCCTGACACGGCTCCACCCGAAAACGAGCGTCCCGCTCCCGGTCGCAATAAACCGCCACGTAGTCGTGATGGAATATATCAGGGGCATAAACCTCAACAGATGCCGGCTGGAAGATCCCGCGGGAGTGCTCGACCAGATCTTAAAAGAGGCAGGAAACGCATTCAGGGCCGGGGTGATCCATGCCGATCTCTCGGAGTACAATGTCATGGTGGACGAAGGACGGGTCTATCTCATCGACTGGCCACAGTGGGTGGAGGCCGGTCATCCCAATGCAGGAGATCTCCTGGCACGCGACATGGAGAATATCACACGCTATTTCCAGCGCAAGTATCACCTGGATATCCCGGTGAAAGAGGCGATTCGGAGAGTGACCGAATGAGGGTATACGGGATTGATATCATCAGTGGTTCCGTGAGATCACGCTCACGTCGGCCCCGCTATGCACTGATCCGGATGGCGGGAGACAGGATCCGATCAGAAGGCGAAGTCACCGGATTCCGCCTCTTCCGTATCTTGAACGAGGAGAAGCCCGATATACTCGCGGTCGACAGTCTCCAGGAGATCGCGGCCGACCAGCATGATCTCTATGCCTTTCTCCAGGCACTGCCGCCAAAGGTCAGGCTGGTGCAGGTGACCGGCGGAGAGAGAAAGGAGAGTCTTGGAAAGGTTGCCAGCCGGTTCAATATCAGCTTCAACCGGTTTGATCCCTTCGACGAGGCGAGGACGATCGCCAGGGTCGCGTCGCTTGGTGCAGGCGCCGAGGTGATCGCTTTCGAAAACACGAGCGAGATCGTGGTCAGCAGGCACCGATCGCCGGGGAAGGGGGGATGGAGCCAGAACCGCTACGCACGAAAGATACACGGGGCGGTCCAGCAGAAGGCACGGGAGATCGAGATGGAGCTCGTCTCTGCAGGTCTGAAATACGAGAAGAGGGAGACGAAAGCCTTCGGAGGACTGAGCCGGGCTTTCTTTGAGGTCCATGCCCCCCGAGACGAGATCCCGGTGAGCATGTCCCGTGGAGCTGATGTGCAGGTCCGGATCAGGGGGAAGCGACTTGACCGGATACAGTTCCGGCCACTCTCCGGAAAGCCGAGATACCTCATCGTGGGGATAGATCCCGGGACCACGACAGCAATCGCCGCGCTTGATCTCGATGGAAACCTCCTCCACCTGAGCAGCTCGCGCCAGACTTCCATGTCGGATGTCATCGAGGTGCTCTACACAGTTGGAAAACCCCTTGTCATCGCATCCGATGTCCATGACATGCCCTTCTCGGTCGAGAAGATTCGCCGGGCATTCAACGGAGTCGCCCATTCGCCAAAACAGGATATGAGTGTTGAGACAAAGCTCGAACTTGCGTCCCGGTACCCGTATGAGAACGATCACGAGCGCGATGCGCTTGCAGCGGCACTCGACGCGTACCGGAGTTACAAGAACAAGTTCCAGAGCCTGGTACGGAGGGTCCCACCCGGGCACGACCTCGATGAGGTGAGGGCAGGAATCGTGCGGGGGCAGTCTCTTGAGCAGGTGCTTTCCGAGATGAAGGAGAAGGTTTTGCCGGCAGAGGAGGCGCCACCCGGGGTCGAGGTCGATGAACGGCGGGATGAAAGAGTCCGGATACTTGACGGCACGGTCAAGAGGCTCCGCCTCCTCGTGCAGGAGATGCAGGAAGAGATCAGGGAGAGAGACCACGAGATAGTCCG
>JAHDSI010000069.1 GCA_018432765.1 Methanoregulaceae archaeon
ACGGTCTTGTTGAGGATGGTGGAGACATTCCTGATCGTTCCACCGATCCCCGTGCTTGCCGCCCGGAACTGTCCCCTGACAAAAAGAGTGGACCCCCGCAGGTAATATCTCATGCGACGTTGTAACGGGCGCGGTCTTTTAATTCCTGCTGTTTTCCGGCATTCCACCCGGAGACTCCCTGGAGGTACCCTGTCACCCTGCTGATCTGGACGACGTCATGCGATCCGCATTCAGGACACACCGGTGACCCGCACAACGGGCAGTATTCGATTCCCGAGATGATCTCGTGGGAGCAGTGGCAGTGATCCAGGGGGCACATGATCTGGAGCTCTTCCTCTCCGCACTTCGGACAGGGGGTCTCATCGACCACCAGGTGACAGGTGTAGCATTTGTATCTCCTCTCCGGGACAGGGATGTCTTCCAGTCGCCTGTACCTCTCTGCCAGTTTCAGCTGTTCCTCGCTCCAATCCATGATACTAGTAAAGAGAGCCCGAAATTTAAATCTTTAGAATATGACGCGTACGTTTCATCCGCCTCAGGAGACTCATAGGGCTCATCACCGGTCAGTATCGGTTTCTCATCATCGGCGGATGATTGCGGAGAGCGATCCGGCCTCCCGGCCGGGATCGTCTGCCTGGTATATCTGCCGTCCCACGATTATGCCGTCCACGATCGCGGCGACGGCTGACGGATCGCCCCCCTGTGCTCCGACACCGGGAGAGTAGATCTTCTTCTCCCCGATGATCCGGCGAAGCGCCCTGACCCGGTCCGGGCGTGTCGCAGGAGCGATGATGCCGTCGGCCCCGCACCCGGCTGCAATCCCGGCGATACGTTCCGCAACACCGCCATGGAAGAACTCGGGGGCGCCCGGATGGCTCATCTCGGCAACGACATAACATTCACCGTCGTTTTCATGTGCGCTCGCGACGCAGGCCTCCACGGCATCCCGGCCGGGAAATCCCTGGCATATCACGGCATCGAAACCGGCACGAAACACCTGGTCCGTGATGAGACGGTTGGTATTCGGGATATCGGCGACCTTGAAATCGGCGATGAGGGGGAGGCCGAACCCTGCCAGGTCTCCGGCAATACCGAGGCCCTCGGAGAGGACCAGGGGATAGCCGATCTTGATGGCGTCGATGTATTGTGCGCATTCACCGGCGATGGAGACGGCGCTCTCCCGGTCAGGCACATCGAGCGCAAGGATCAGTTCAGTCATGAGTCAAGCCTCTCGAGGACGGAGGCGACGAGCAGGGGAAGCGTGATGGTCGCGTCACCGTACACCGTCACCGTCTGCGCCTCCTCGCAGACCTTTCCCCAGGACCGTGCTTCGTCCAGGGTTGCCCCTGACAGCCCGCCGAGATCGGGCCGGTCGCCGGTCAGCTGCACCGCGTAGTCAAACCCTTTCGGCGTGACGAGCATGCTCTGCAGGATGAAGTTCTTCGGGACTCCTCCCCCGACGATCAGGGCTCCCGCCTTTTCGGCGGCAAAACAGATGTCTATCAGTGCTTTCATGTCGAGGAACGCATCCACGGTCACCCGGGCTGTCTGGGCAAAGAGCCAGTACTGCAGGCCGATCATGGAGTCTGCCAGGGCCGGGCAGAAGACCGGCAGATCGTTTTTTGCCGCGCAGGCGAGAATGCCACTGTCAAGGTGCCTTCCGATCTCTCCGAGGAGCTCCATGATGGAGAACGTCCTGTCGGTATCGAGGGAGGAGAAGACGTCCTGCATGAACTCTTCGAATTTGATGAATGCGGAATTCGGAAGGAAGACGTCATAAATGCGGTTTATCTCGTCATGCCGGAGCTCGACATCGGAACACGCGGCTGACCCGTGGTAGTGGGAGCACCCGATCGCCTCGATGATATCATGGGTGAGGTTTGCGCCCGTCGAGACAAGGACGTCGATGTGCCCTCTCTCCATGAGATCGGAGACGATGCCGCACATTCCGGCGGGGACCATGGCTCCCGCCAGTCCGAAGAACTTCACAGTCTCGCGGTCCCGTACCATCTTCTCGTAGATGTCGGCCCCGCGCGAGAGTGCACCGCCGTTGTAGGCTCCGGCCCGGCCCAGCAGGCGGACCAGTTCATCAACGCTCATCCCGGGCCGGAGTGCCACCTGCTCCACAGGCTCGCCGCATTCCATGGAGAAAAATTGGTCTTTCGGATATAATAGTAGCTCGTGAACGGCTACGAAAGACCGAACAGCGAGAGGTCGGGCAGGCCCCTGCAGAGTGGTTTTGCCAGGTGCCTTCTTGCCGACGGCGTCACTTCGTACCACCCCGGCGGAAGTGTCCGGTGCTCTGTGACCCGTTCGGGAGTGGTGGCTCTCCCTCCGCACCTCCGGCACTTGTAGCCCTTCCCGGACCCCGCACTGGTCATGCGCTTCCCGCAGCGTTCACAGACCGGAGGCCTGGCAATGACCTCCTGTGAGAGGCGCACAACCTGGATCTTCTCGAGATTGATGCTCTCCCCCTTGTAGCTCCCTGCTGCCACGACCTCGTCACCGGGACGGAGCCGCCTGATGACCTCGCGGAACCCTTTCGTCGGTTCGTAGGCCATGCAGCGCACGAAACCCCCTGCATCTTCCATGGAGAAGGAGACATGCCCGCCGCGCCCGGTGACGGGGAGATCCGATACTGTTCCCCGGACCATGTACGAGCAACCCTCGCGGAGATCCCCTATGTGTCCGCCCGTGAGGTGCTCGTCGGTGCCCTGGTTGGTCACGAAGACCTGTTCGACCGACGGCTTCTCCGAGACGATCCACTCCCTGGCATAGGAGACCCACCCGGGCCGCTCACCCCGAATGCCGAAGAGCACCGGGTCAGGGGTGTGGGGGACGCAGACCACGACACCGCATTCACGGTCGACCGAGTCCCAGGTGTGCGGGTAGGTGTGATCGTCGGCAGCAAAGACGCTTGACTCGTCCACCATCCGGGGAGTCCCCCACCGTTCCTCTTCCCGGTAGGCCAGCAGTTCGTAGGTCGGATCGGCAAACGTGCTGCAGACGGCCGCTGTCGCACCGATGAGGCCCCTGCCGTTCTTGTATCCCCTGTACCTGGCGCCCGATTCCCTGAGGAGGGAGAGCGCTTCGTCGAGGGTGCAGAAATCCCGGACAGCCCTGTAGTAAAAACCAGGAGGGGGCGTTTCATCGACAGCCACGATTCCCGGGTTGGTATTCTCGCACGAGAAGTCCGCATAATCCTCGACAAGCGCCCGGGCCATCGAGAAGATCTCTTCCGTGCTTCCCTTCACATCGAGGCAGATGGCGGCATTCCCCCGGGTCTTGTAGGTGACGTTCGGGTTGAGACGGACCAGCCTCGCATCCCTGACCGGCATTCCCGCCCGCTCGAGTCTCCTGGCAAGCAACGCCCCCAGGTAGGTCGTGCACATACCTGCAGGGGAGTCGGTGTCGTCGATGCCGATACGCATTTACCCTAGTATTTATATTTTACCAGCCTATATCCATTCGTAAGGGCAATGACACAGGATCGCCTCCTCCAGATGGTCATCAGCGTCCTGCTCATGTCGGGTTTCCGGGTATCAGAACGTTTCAGCATGAGGCCCAGGAGTTTCGACCTGATTGCAAGCGACAGAAACACCATCCTGGTTATAAAGGTGGTCTCCCATATCGACAGCATCAGCGAGGAGATCGCACATGACCTTGATCATATCTCCAGATATCTCAAGGCGTCTCCTCTCATCATCGGTGAACGGGCGAGAGACGCGGAACTGGAGAGGGGTGCGGTATATGTCAGGTACGGCATCTATGCAATCAACGTATCCACGCTATACGATGCCCTCGTCGAGTCCATTCCCCCTCTCGTGTACGCCTCGCCCGGCGGCCTCTATGTCAACATCAACGGTGAGGTCCTCCGGGAGCTCCGGGAGAGCAGGAACCTCTCTCTGGGCGACCTCGGCACGATGCTCGGGGTCTCCCGGCGCACCATCAGCAAGTACGAGGGCGGCATGGGGACCACCCTCGAGATAGCCTTGAAGATCGAGGAGATATTCGATTGCGGGCTCGTCAGCGCCATAGACCTCGTCAGCTATGAACCGCACTTCAGGGAGGAGGCGGGAGACCAGGAGGAAGAGGTGCCCATGGGCTTCCTGGAGCGGATTGGAATCAAGCTCCATGCCATGCACCGGGCGCCGTTCCAGGCGCTGATAGAGTTCTCTGACCAGTCTATTCTTACGGGATATGGGACCACCCAGAGGGTGGTCAAGCGCGCTGCACTGATCGGAAACATATCCCAGATCACCGGAATGCATGCCATGTGTGTCCTGACAGATTACTACAAACAGAAAAAAATCGGGAAGACACTGGTTATCGGCGAGGATCGGCTCCAGGCCCTGGAAGACGGCGAGGAGCTGATCGATCTCATCAACGAGTCATAACGTATATATAGAACCACAAACCAACTTTTACCGCTAAAAGTGGTGAATATCATGTCGCAACAGCTTGGAGGACAGCCAATTCTTATTCTGAAAGAAGGAAGTTCAAGGACCCGCGGGCGCGATGCCCAGGGCATGAACATCACCGCCGCGAAAGCGGTGGCCAGTGCAGTACGAACCACTCTTGGACCCAAGGGTATGGACAAGATGCTCGTTGACACCATCGGAGATGTGGTCATCACCAACGATGGAGTGACCATCTTAAAAGAGATGGACATCGAGCACCCTGCCGCCAAGATGATGGTGGAGATCGCAAAGACCCAGGACGACGAAGTCGGTGACGGCACCACGACGGCCGTGGTCATCTCCGGAGAGCTTCTCAAGCGTGCAGAAGACCTCCTGGAACAGGACGTTCACCCCACCGTGATTGCCCAGGGGTACCGGCAGGCTTCAGAGAAAGCCAAGGAGATCCTGAACGCCATTGCAATCAAGGTCAAGCCCTCCGATACGGAGATGTTCAAGAAGATCGCAGAGACCGCCATGACCGGCAAGGGTGCCGAGGCATCAAAGGACAAGCTCTGCGAACTCGTCGTCAAGGCGGTCACGATGGTGGCCGATGAAGACGGCATCGTCGACAAGGACTACATCAAGGTGGAGAAGAAGGTCGGAGGGTCCACCGACGACTCCGAGATCATCGAAGGTGTCCTGATCGACAAGGAGCGGGTACACCCGGCCATGCCGAAGAAGGTGAAGGATGCACAGATCCTCCTCCTGAACGCCGCGGTCGAGTTCAAGAAGACCGAGGTGGATGCCGAGATCAACATCACGAGCCCTGACCAGCTCCAGGCGTTCCTCGACGAAGAGGAGCGGATGATCAAGAACATCGTGGACAAGATCGTCGCCTCGGGCGCCAACGTCCTCTTCTGCCAGAAGGGAATCGACGACATCGCCCAGCACTACCTTGCAAAGGCAGGGATCTTTGCAACCCGCAGGGTGAAGAAGAGTGACATGGAGAAGCTCGTCCGTGCAACCGGCGCAAGCCTGGTCTCGAGCATCGACGCCATCTCCGGCGAGGAACTCGGGTTTGCAGGCAAGGTGGAGGAGCGCAAGGTATCAGGCGAGGAGATGATCTTTGTCGAGGAGTGCAAGAACCCCAAGGCAGTCTCGATCATCATCCGTGGCGGGACCGAGCACGTGGTCGACGAACTGGACCGTGCCATCGAGGACGCTCTCCGTGTTGTAGGCGTGGTCTACGAGGACATGAAGCTCGTCGCCGGCGGCGGAGCCCCCGAGATCGAGCTCTCCCTGCGTCTGCGCGAATACGCAGCCAGCGTGGGTGGACGTGCCCAGCTCGCCATCGAGGCATTCGCAAGCGCCCTCGAGATCATCCCGAGAACCCTTGCCGAGAACGCCGGCCTCGACCCGATCGACATGTTAGTCGAGCTCCGTGCAGCACACGAGAAGGGCAAGAAGACTTTCGGATTGAACGTCTTCGAAGGAAAGGCCGAGGATATGCTCAAGGCCGGCGTCGTCGAGCCGCTGAGGGTCAAGACCCAGGCGATCGCGAGTGCGGCAGAGGCAGCGGTCATGATACTCCGTATCGACGACGTCATTGCGGCCTCCAGGTCTGCAGCCCCCGAGGGAATGCCCCCGGAGGGAATGGGCGGTATGGGCGGCATGGGCGGTATGCCCCCCGGCATGGGTGACTTCTAGGCTCCCAAACCCCCGTTATCTTTCATTATACCTATTTTTCACCGGTAATCGTATCCGGGACCCGCACGGGATTAGCTTCTTATCTCTTCTGCTTTTACTATTGATACATGAGTGACCGCTTCATCTTCACGAAATACCGGACCACCTGTTACAAGTGCGGAAAAGAGGCAGACCAGGTGATAAAGGCAGTCCCGTACCAGGCCCAGGTCATATGCGATAACTGCGGTGCCACACGCATCTTCGTCCCCAGGATCGAGGACGTCACAAAACCGGGAAGCTTCACCAGGATCGGCTGCTACGACCTGTGGAACCTGGTCACGGATGCGACCTGCCGGAACTGCCATGTCACCGGGCCGCACGACATGGCCATCGGCTGCAACCATTTCACGGTACGGTGCCGCAACTGCGGGTTCACCCACTTCTACAAGTTTGACCTTGAATACATGGGCCAGTGCCCGATAGAAGAAGAATAAGAGAGAGTTATTTCTCCTCTCTCTCCATTGTTATCGCTTTTTTCGGGCACTCGTGTGCACAGATGCCGCATCCCTTGCAGAAGTCCAGGTCGACTTCCAGGTCATCGTTTATGGCATTGTCAGGGCAGTACATCGCACAGAGCCCGCAGGCATTGCACTTCTCCCGATCGACCACGGGCCGGAACACTCTCCATGACCCCGTCTTTCCACAGGCACCCTCTGTCGGCGTGCTCGTCGCCAGGCGTTTTCTCATATCACCAGCTCCTGGAATGCAGCCCGGGCGGCCTTGACATTTCTCTCATCTGAAAACATCTCCGATATCGCCGAGGTCACCGATTCAACCGACACGATACCCATCTTTGCAAGGGCACCGAGTACGGGCGTGTTGAGGATGGGGCTTCCCGCGACTACCAGGTTTTCGCGGAGCGCAATCCCGGTGAGATCGATTGAGTAGGTCCGGTATCCTCCAACGTCCGTCCCGTGCGTCGCATTGATAAGGACGGTTCCGTCCTCCTTCAGGCCCTGGAGCACATCGACCGTCTCCATGACGCTCGAGTCCAAAACCACGACCAGGTCGGGTGACCTGATCTGGCTGTAGACCCTGATTGGGTGGTCGTCGATCCTGACAAAGGAGACGACCGGCGCCCCTCTTCTCTCGGCACCATAGAACGGGCAGGCGGTGGCGTGCTTTCCATCCCGGAACGCGGCGAGGGCGAGGAGCCGTGCAGCGGTCACTCCACCCTGTCCCCCGCGGGAATGGATCCGTATCTCGTACATCAGTCGCTCACCCCGAACCAGTGTTCTTCACCGATGCGTCGGTCCCTGACAAACGAGGCGATATCGTCGTAGGTGACCTCCTGGCCTCCGAGGCCGGCGATGACGCTGAACGGATCCACGCCGCACTTCGCCTTCAGGCTCTGTGCGAGCACACCGCCAAACCCGAACGAGTAGTCACGGTCGATGACCACGACGTCCCGGCCTGACAGGTCGAGGTCCGGGAACGGCCGCAACCAGCGCAGGCGCATCGACCCCGCCTTCATGCCCTCTCTTCGGAGCTGGTCCACCGCGACCTCGGCCTCCTTTCCAAGGGTGCCCATCGAGACGACCACGACGTCGGCGTCCTCGCACCGGTAATTCTCGGTGAACCCGTATCTCCGGCCGAAACGGCGGGCGAACTCGTCTTCTGTCTCACGGATCACCGCAACCGAGTCTCTCATCGAACGCTCCATGTCCCACCTGAACCTGAAGTAGTCGTTCGGGCCCGTGAGTGTCCCGTAACCCCTGGGCCTGGCAGTGTCGATCGCGTGGGGGAGGTTGATGGGCGGCACGAAGTCCCCGGGATCGACGGTCTCGAGCGACTGCATGATGTGGGAGAGCGTGAAGCCGTCAAGGTTGATCATCACCGGGAGGAGGACATCATGGTGCTCGGCGATGCGGAATGCCATCAGCGTCGCGTCATATGCCTCCTGGACGGTGCTCACGTAGACCTGGAGCCAGCCCGTGTCCCGCTCCTGCAGGGAGTCGGTATGTTCGGCCCAGACGTTCCACCCGGGGCCGAGGGCACGGTTCACGTTGGCCATCACGATGGGGAGCCTGCCCCCCGCCGCCCAGTTGACCATCTCGTGCATGTAGAAGAGGCCGTGAGAGCTCGTCGCCGTGAAACTCCGTGCCCCAGTCACGCTCGCGCCGATGCAGGCGGCCATCGCCGAGTGCTCGCTCTCTACCGGGATATAGCGGCTGTCGAGTTCCCCGCTGGTCACGTATTCGGCGATCTGCTCCACGATCTCGGTCTGCGGTGTGATGGGGTAGGCTGCGACAACATCAGGTTTTACCTCCTTGACGGCCGCGGCAACTGCCTTGTTACCGGTTGCGATCGTCAGCATATGCCTTCCTCCTCGAGTTTCAGGTGCTTCGCAGTCTTCTCTGCCTGCGATTTGAGCATCTCGACCGCTTCCCTGGTGATCCCCTTGAACCGCCCCTGTACCGAGAGGTAGTCCTCGATGGGAACGGGCTTAA
>JAHDSI010000202.1 GCA_018432765.1 Methanoregulaceae archaeon
AAACGGCTCCTTTCGGATCTCCAGTCCGCTGTGCAGAACTCGGTCTCGTTCCACCCGGGGATCAGCTACCGCAACCTCATGATCGTGGAGGGGGGGCTCGGATCGGAGACCACCCCCCCGCATGACATTGTCGGGCAGGAGATCGCGCCGTTCCTTCCGAAGGGAAGGGACTCGGAAGTCCTTCTTCGTTACATCGGGAAGAGCGCGCTGCTCTTTGCGAACCATCCCGTAAACCGTGAGCGCATCGCTGCAGGGCTTTCCCCCGCGACGCATATATGGCCATGGAGCGGAGGCAGAGCTCCTTCTCTCCCCTCATTTGAGGAAAAATACGGGAAACGGGGAGGGATCATCTCAGCAGTGGACCTGTTATCCGGGATTGCCAGGTATGCCGGGATGGACGTGATCAGGGTACCGGGCGCGACCGGGTACCTGGATACCGATTACCAGGCAAAGGCACGTTTTGCCATATCGGCCATGGATCGCTTCGATTTCCTGTACCTCCACGTGGAGGCTCCCGACGAAGCAGGACACCTGGGGAGCATCGAAGAGAAGGTTTTGGCCATAGAACGTGTGGACGGGATGGTGGGGACCATCATGGATTCGTTCGAAGGGGTTATTGCGGTCCTGCCCGACCACCCGACGCCGATACGAATCAAGACCCACACGGGCGAGCCCGTACCGTTCGCGGTCCTTGGAAAAGGAAAAGATTCTTGCGAACGGTTCTTTGAAAAGGAAGCCCAAAAGGGCGGCTATGGTACCATCAACGCAACGGACTTCCTCTCATTGCTCTTCAGCTGACGGGTTGGCGGCATCAGGCCCGTGCTTCATCACCGGGTCAGTGGGGGTAACTGTCATCATCTGCCAGGCCAGCCCATGATCGGACACTATAAGAATGGCAGTCTTCCATCTTGTAGATGATGGCAGATGAACGACCCCGGTTGTTTGAAGATCTCGAAAGAGTGGTCGGAGACCTCTCTCCTGTGCAGCGTGTCCTGCTCGGGACTGACGGGTCTATAACAAGCATCCTGGAACTGGTGACAGGAAACGCGGTCTCTGTTTCAACGCTTCTCCAGGAAGTACGGACGGCCGACGAAGAGACGGCAGCGGCACTCGAGATACAGCCCGGTGAAGAGATCAATCACCGGGTAGTCGAATTGAGAAACGCCGTGACCGGCGAGGTGCTCATCTATGCCGTATCAGATACGCCACTCTCCCGCCTCTCCCCCGAGTTTCGTGAAGACCTCATGAAGGCGGACATTCCCATCGGACGAATCCTTGCAAAGTACCGGATGGAGTCCCGGAGAGAGATCCTCGGGATGCAGGTCAGATCGACCGATCCCCCCATGCGGGAGAGGTTCGGCCTCGGCGTGGATCTCCCGCTTCTCTCCCGTACATACCGGATATTCCACCAGAACAACCCGCTCATCTGTATCGAGGAGTCATTCCCGTCCCATAGTTTTCTTGACAGGAGGCGGGTGATGGTCCAGGCCCCGTCACGGCTCCATATCAGCCTGATAGACATGAACGGATCGCTGGGACGCGTGGACGGCGGGATGGGCATAACCCTGAACAGACCGGGTATCACTTTGTCAGCAGAATACTCGGACGAGACCGTCGTGGATGCACCTGACGAGGGAGTCCGGGCACGTGTGGCTGATGCAGCCGAACGGGTGGCCCGGACGCTCGGCCTGCCGGGGAGGGGCCGGATTCGGGTGCTAAAAGGGTATCCGCAGCACGTCGGGCTTGGAAGCGGAACAGGTTACGCCCTTGCAGCCGGAAAGGCCGTCTGTGAACTCTATGGCACCGGCGTGAACGCCGAAACGCTGGCGGCCATCACGGGCAGGGGCGGGACTTCAGGGATCGGCACCGCTGCATTTTCGGGAGGCGGGTTTGTGATGGACTGCGGCCATACCTTCGGCCCCCTGATGGAGAAGAGGAGTTTTCTCCCCTCCTCAGCCTGCGTGGATACCAGGCCGGCCCCGGTGACGTACCGGTACCCCTTCCCTGATGACTGGAAGATCCTTGTAGTCATCCCAAAAAGCCAGGGCGGTGCGAGCGGGGGGGCTGAAAAGGATATCTTCCAGCAATACTGCCCTGTTCCTCTTGGCGAAGTGCAGGCGCTCTGCCATGAGATCGTGATGCGCCTCGTGCCGGGGCTCGTCGAAGGGGATATCGATGCATTCGGCGCGGCGATCAACCGGGTCCAGGAGCTTGGGTTCAAGAAGATCGAATGCGCCCTCCAGCCACCCCATATCACCGGCCTGATGACTGACCTGCTCGAGGCAGGTGCCGCAGGGGCGGGACTCTCTTCCTTTGGCCCGGTCGTATACGCGATTGCAGACGGGAATATGTCTGAGCTGGAATCTGTGGCCCGCGACTGCCTCTCCGCTCACGGAGGTGGGGACTGCCTGGTAACAACTGCCAGGAATACCGGTGCTTCCGTGATCACTGCATAAACCATATCAGAGGCGAAAAGGAACATATGTGATCATGGGATCCGGGAAGCACCTCACGATAGGCATAACGGTCAACCTGGAGCATTACGAGAACCTGCGGCTGGAGGTGAGCGGGGAGGTGGAAAAAAGCGATGATGCCCTCGAACTGGTACGATTCCTGGACGAGACGCTTGGGCGGCTGGGACAGGGAGATCCCGCGACGAAGGAGCGGGTGGAGAGCTACAGGAGACGGGTACTTGCATCCGGACTGCCGGCAGGAGATGTTGATCATCCTGCACCTGCCCGGCAAGAGCCCGTACACGAGGTCGCTGCACCCGTGACCCCCCCCGGAGGTGCAGACACCCCGACAACAGCCGTCTCCATACGGGAGCCGGGAGAGCCGGTCACGCCGGGCATCCCCATTTCCAGGGAGAAAGACCCGGAGCAGGCCGCAGCCCCTGCCGTGGCGGGAAGTGGAGGGGGGATCTGTGAATCGTGCGGGGTCATGATCACTGCTGCGGAACAGAAGATGAGCCAGCTCTTCACGGGAAAGGACCTCTGCAAGAGCTGCATGAAGAAGACTTAAGAGTTGGGAAGAGAGCCGGACAGGTGCAGGGAATGAAGAAGAACCTCCTGATGTGGGACGAGACACTCTTCAGGGACCCCGAGGTCTTTGAGATCGATTACGTTCCCGAACAGTTCAATTTCAGGGATTCCCAGATGAGGGAACTTGCATTCCAGATACGGCCGGGAATGCGTGGTGGGCGCCCGCTCAATACCATCTGCCGCGGGCTCCCGGGAACAGGCAAGACGACAAGTGTCAGGAGATTGTTCGGGGAGATCGAGGAGAACACCAAAAAACTGGTGCCGATCCATGTCAACTGCCAGATTGACAACACGAAATTCGCGATTTTTTCACAGATATACCGGAAGCTGTCGGGACACCTCCCCCCGGCATCGGGCACGTCATTCAAGCAGGTCTTCGATGCCATCGCACGGATCCTCCAGAAAGAGGGCCAGGTCCTGCTCGTCGCTCTCGACGATGCGAACTACCTCCTGTACGAGAACGAGATCAACAAGGTCCTCTACACCCTCCTGCGTTCCCACGAGTCATACGAGGGGACACGGATCGGGGTTATCGTCATCATAAGCGACCTCGACGTCGACCTCTCGCGGGAAGTGGATGCCCGTGTCTCGTCCGTGTTCCGGCCGACCGAGATATACTTCCCGCCCTACAGCGAGGAGGAGGCAGGCGGGATCATCAAAGAACGGGTCATGCAGGGACTTTACCCGGGTTGCCTCCCGGAGGAGATGTTCGACCTGGTCGTCGCCCAGACCATGAAGAGCGGTGACCTGCGCGTGGGGATAGACCTCCTGAAGAGAGCCGCACTCAATGCCGAGAAGAGGGCGAGCAGGGTGATCGAGCGGGAAGATATCTGCAGGGCCTACGATGTGTCGAGGTACCTTCACCTGGTCCACACCGTAAAGACCCTGAAGAGCGAGGAGAAAGACCTCTTAAGGACCCTTGCAGAACTGAGCATGAACGAGTCGGAGATGAACGCCGGCGAGGTCTTCAAGATAGCGAAAGAGACCGTTGGAATCGGATATACCCGGTTTTACGAGATGATCAAGAAGTTTGACGGAATGCGACTCGTGAATCTCCAGTACCGTGACGGCAAGGGAAGAACCAGGGTGATAAGCCTCCGCTATGATCCGGTAAAAATCATCGAATACCTCTCCTGAAATTTCATTTATAAGGCACACAATTGAAAAATCTTATCTATTCCAAAAACTTGTTCTATGGTAAAGGGGGTATTCCACGTGCTCAGTGTAAACGAACTTGGATTAGAGATTTTTGAGAATTTAGCAGAATATGCAGAGGAATTTAATGCTGCGTATCATGAACTTGACAATGGCGCACGGATCGTCGACTGCGGGGTAAGCACACGGGGTGGATACGCCGCAGGCAGGGCGTTCACAGAGATCTGCATGGGCGGCCTCGGCGAGGTCAACTTCCGCATGGGGCAGATAAAGGAGTTTCCCGTTCCGTTTATCGATGTCTTCACTGATTTCCCGTCGATCTCCTGTCTTGGCGCACAGAAAGCCGGCTGGACCGTGAAGCACGAGAACTATTTCGCCATGGGTAGCGGACCTGCGAGGGCGCTGTCACTCAAGCCCAAGCACACGTACGAGGTCATCGACTACGAGGACGACTTTGATTCTGCGGTCATCGCGCTCGAGAGTGACCATCTGCCAAACGGCGGTGTGATGGAGAAGATCGCGGAAGAGTGCCAGGTGGACGTCGCAAATGTCTGTGCGGTTGTCGCACCGACCGCATCGCTGGTGGGCTCTATCCAGGTCGCGGGAAGGTGCGTGGAGACGGCGATCTACAAGCTGAATGAACTTGGGTTCGACACGCGGAAGATCACCGCCGGTTTCGGCACGGCGCCCCTACCTCCGGTGAAGAAGGACGCAACCAGGGCGATGGGAACCACGAATGACGCGACCATCTACCACGGGCGTATCATGCTCACGATGAAGGCCCCCGAGATCAAGGACTACCTGGAGAAGATTCCAAGCAACAAGTCAAAGGGATATGGAAAACCCTTCTATGAGATCTTCAAGGAGGCAAACTTCGACTTCTACCAGATCGACACCTCCCTCTTCTCGCCGGCAGAGGTGATCATAAACGAGCTCTCAGAGGGCGTGGTTTACCACTGTGGCATGGTCAACCCGGATGTGACGATCAAGTCCTTCGGACTCCAGTAAGATCTCTTTTTTCCGAAAATTTTGGGGAAAGCCAGCTGGACGGCTTTTTGGTCTCCCCGGACCTGGTACGTCAGAGCGATCCTGTAATCAAAGAGGGGGGCTATCTCGTGGCGGGTAAACAAAACGCCATTCGAAAGGAGGGGGTTTGCTGCCCCACATCTCCGATGTCCGTCCTTCGTCCTTCCTTGCACCACCCCAAAAGGGGACATTCGTCGGGAAGGGTTGACCGGTGGATTGTGGAAGATTCAGAACCGCCCCGATACAGTCCCTATCGCCTTGTTGGGGTTCGCCGCAACGGCAGGGGCAAGCGAAGCGCCGCCCCTGGGAGTGTCTTAAAGCGGAATATGGACATGGGGCTACCGCTCACCACAGGCGATTTCCTATGGGCAGGGTTGATAGGGGTGAGTGTACTGAAACTACCTGTAAATGTGTACCGAAAAGGGGGCCTGCCTTGCACCACCCCCGCAGACGATACCAGGTGGGCAGGGTTGACCGGTGGATTACAAGGATACAGTTCCTATCGCGTCTTGGGGTTCGCCGCAAGTAGGACGCAGTCCGGGCACCCGTAAGGTTGCAGGGGCAAGCGAAGCGTAGCCCCTGGGAGCGTCTTATAGGTATATGCTGACAGGGGGCTGCCGCCCCCTGAACCCCCGCAGGCGATACCAGGTGGGCAGGGTTGACCGGTGGATTACAAG
>JAHDSI010000234.1 GCA_018432765.1 Methanoregulaceae archaeon
AGAGTCGTCCCGGGAAGATACGACAGACTCGAGTTCGACTCGGAGATCGACAAGGTGATCGTCATCGACCAGAGCCCGATCGGCCGGACACCCCGGAGCAACCCTGCAACCTACACCAAGGTCTTCGACGAGATCCGCCGGGTCTTTGCCGAGACGAAAGAGGCGAAGGTCAGGGGATACAAGCCCGGCCGGTTCTCCTTCAACTTAAAAGGCGGCAGGTGCGAGGCCTGCCAGGGCGACGGCGTGATAAAGATCGAGATGAACTTCCTTCCCGACGTCTACATCGAGTGCGAGGAGTGCAAGGGCCGCCGGTACAACCACGAGACCCTGGAAGTAAAATACAAGGGCAAATCGATCGCAGACGTCCTCGAGATGACCGTCGAGGAGGCAGTCGATCTCTTCGCAAACATCCCCTCCATCAAAAACAAGCTTGCGACCCTCTCTGCCGTCGGCCTCGACTATGTCAAGCTCGGCCAGAGCTCGACCACGCTCTCCGGGGGCGAGGCGCAGCGGATCAAGCTCACCCGGGAGCTTGCGAAGAAGGGGACGGGAAAGACCATCTACCTCCTCGACGAGCCGACAACCGGCCTCCATTTCCATGACGTCAAGAAGCTGATCGCCGTCCTCGACGAGCTCGTGGAGAAGGGAAACACTGTCGTCGTCATCGAGCACAACCTCGACATTATCAAGTCGGCGGACCACATCATCGATCTCGGGCCCGAGGGGGGTGAACAGGGCGGCTATGTCGTCGCCACGGGATCGCCCGAGGACGTGGCAGGGAACGCGAAGAGTTATACCGGTGCTTTCCTCAAAAAGATGTTGGCAAAGCAATGATCGATATCGCGGGACTCCCCGAAGAGCCGGGATGCTACCTGTTCCGGGACGGCGCAGGAACGATCCTCTACGTGGGAAAGGCAAAGAACCTGAAGAAGCGGGTGGGTAGCTACTTCCAGAAGCGGGAGTGCGACGCAAAGACGAAAAAGATGCTTGCAAAGAGCGCGAGCCTGGACTTCATGGTCACCTCCAACGAAGTCGAGGCCCTCATCCTGGAAAATAGCCTGATCAAGACCCACCAGCCGCGATATAACATCGATTTGAAGGACGCCAAGCAGTATGCCTATATCCGGCTGACCGACGACGAGTTCCCGCGGATCTGCATCGCACGCCGCACCGCGGAGAAGGGGACCTACTTCGGACCATTCGTCTCTGCCGCAGAACGCGACTACGTGCTCTCGCTCGTAAAAAAGACCTTCGGGCTGCGTTCGTGCCGGAGGCTCCCCAAGAAACCCTGCCTCCGCTACCATATCAGGACGTGCAGCGCCCCCTGCATCGGGGCGATAACGGCCGAAGAGTATACCGAGGACGTGAGGCGTGCCGGGCTCGTGATGAAGGGAAAGACCCGGGATCTCGTGGAGTCGCTGAAACAGGAGATGGAAAACTACTCGTCCCACCTCGAGTTTGAGAAGGCGATGACGGCCAGGAACCAGATACACGCACTCGAGAACCTCTCGGAACGCCAGGACATGGCACGGAAGGGCGCCGGAGACGAGGATATCATCAACTACTATATCCACGGGGATTCCGCCTACCTGATGGTGTTCAACATCGTCAGGGGAACCCTCGCCGACAAGCGCGAGTTCGTATTCGAGCCCGGAGAGGAGTTTTTCGAGGAGTTTCTCATCCAGTACTACTCCGATGCGCGGGTCCCGAAGGAGCTCATCCTCCCCGAAGAGGTGAGCGAGTCGCTCCGGGAGTATCTCTCGGTGACGCGGGGCAACGCGGTGACGGTGACGGTCCCTGTGAAGGGTGCGAAGAGGCGCCTTCTCGACCTTGTCAAAAAGAACATCGAGATAGCCTTCTTCGGCGACCGGATCAAGGCCGCAGAGCTTGGTGAACTCCTTGCCATGGATACCGTCCCCGAGGTGATAGAATGCTTCGATATATCGCATATCTCGGGGACGAGCGTGGTCGGCTCAATGGTCCAGTTCCGTGGCGGCCGGCCGGACAAGAAGAACTACCGGCGTTTCCGCATAAAGACGGTCGAGGGAGTCGACGACACGGCGGCGATAGCAGAGGTGGTCAGGAGACGGTATAGCCGCCTGAAGACAGAGAACGCACAGCTGCCCGACCTGGTGGTGATCGACGGCGGGAGAGGACAGCTGAACGCCGGAAAAAAGGAACTCCGGCGGCTCGGCCTCGACATCCCGGTCATCGCACTTGCAAAGAGAAACGAGGAGATATATACACCGGGGAGCGCGTATCCCATCACCCCTGACCGGAGGGAGAAGAGCTCGCTCTTCCTCCAGGAGATCCGGGACGAGGCCCACCGGTTCGCAATCTCGTATCACCGGCTGCTTCGAGGCAAGAAGGTGATGCAATGACAGATTTTCGCCTGAAGTCGCCGTTTGAGCCGAAAGGCTCCCAGCCGGAGGCGATCGAGAGCCTGGTCGCGGGCATCGAATCGGGCTCTCCCTGCCAGACGCTCCTCGGGGTCACCGGGTCGGGAAAGACGTTTACGATGGCGAACGTCATCGGGCAGGTGCAACGACCGACACTCGTCATCGCCCACAACAAGACGCTCGCGGCCCAGCTCTGGAACGAGTTCAAGGAGTTCTTCCCAGAGAACCGGGTGGAGTACTTCGTCTCCTACTATGACTACTACCAGCCCGAGTCCTACATCCCCCAGAAAGACCAGTATATCGAGAAAGACGCCCAGATCAACCCGAAGATCGAGCAGCTGCGGCTCTCGGCGACCGCGTCGCTCCTCTCGAGGAACGATGTCATCGTCGTGGCGTCGGTATCGTGCATCTACGGACTCGGTCGGCCCGAGCATTACCGGAACATGGGGTTTGAGATCAAGGTCGGCGACCGCCTTCCAAGAAAGGAGATCCTCGAGCGGCTGGTCGCTGGCCAGTACGAGCGAAACGACATCGAGCTGATGCCGGGGCGGTTCCGTGTCAAGGGCGACACCATCGACCTGATCCCCGGCTACTTCAACAACATCATCAGGATCGAGATGTTTGGAGACGAGATCGAACGGATCGTCGAGATGGACAAGAACTCGGGCGAGATAAAGGAGAAGATGGGGTACTTCTACCTCTTCCCGGCACGCCATTACGTGATCCCCGAGCATATCCAGAAGAAAGCCATCGAGAACATCAGGGAGGAACTTGCAGAACGCCTCCCGCACCTGGGGATGCTGGAGTCGCACCGCCTCGAGCAGCGGACCCTCTACGACCTCGAGATGATCGAGGAGACCGGGTCGTGCAAGGGGATCGAGAACTACTCGCGCCACTTCGACTTCCGGAAACCGGGGGAGAAGCCCTACTGCCTGCTCGACTACTTCCCCGACGATTTCCTGATGATCATCGACGAGAGCCACCAGACCATCCCGCAACTCCATGGGATGTACCGCGGTGACCGGTCGCGGAAGCAGGCACTCGTCGAGTACGGCTTCCGCCTTCCAAGTGCATTTGACAACCGCCCCCTGATGTTTCCGGAGTTCGAGCGGTACATGAAAAACGTCGTCTTCGTCTCGGCGACTCCCGGCGACTACGAGCT
>JAHDSI010000107.1 GCA_018432765.1 Methanoregulaceae archaeon
CGACCATTGGCTTTTAAGTGCTTGCGGGGAGAGAATATAAGGAATCGCTCAAGGAGTGGATACATGTCAAATAAAAAATGCACATCATGCAATGCTCCGCTTGCTACGGATGGAGCCACAGAATTCGGGTGTCCGAAGTGCGGATACGAGATCAGACGATGCTACCGGTGCAGGGAGCAGAGTATCGGCTACACCTGCCCAAAATGTGGTTTTGGAGGACCCTGAATGGGAAGCGTGGCATTGATCCTCAAAATCATGCCCGAGTCGCCCGAGGTCGATCTGAATGACCTGGTGGGTAAGATCAAAGAGAAGGTGGCCGGTGTACAGGATGTCAGGGAAGAACCAATCGGTTTTGGACTGAAGGCCCTGAAGGTGGCGGTGGTCGTCGATGATGCCGGCGGGGCAAGCGATGCCGTCGAAGAGGCCATCAACAGTATTGATGGTGTGGAACGCGCCGAGATCGTCGAGCTGACCCTTACCTGAAGGGCCGGCAGATACTTTTTTTAAAGGGAAACCTTCTTAAAAGGGAAACCTGCAAAAGAGCGTGGATTACCGCATGTCGACAGGCATGCCGTTCTTTTCCAGGATGGAGATAACTTCACCTGTGATGGACCGGATCTTCTCCACCGATTCCCGAAAGCTCTTCACTTCCACGGGATCAATCTTGATAGGAACAGGAAATACACCGCTCCGGTTGATTCTTGCCGGGACACCGATACATACATCGCCGATATCATGAACCTCGCTCTTCACGTAGGCCGATACGGTGAGGATGCGGTTTTCATTGCCAAGAATGGTTTTCACCAGTGTTGCAATTGCCTCGCCCGGGCCAAATATCGTGGCCCCCCTGTTCCTGATGATATTTTCTCCTCCGGTCCTGACCATCTCAACCATGTCCTGGATAGGAATTCGTGAAAATGCCGGTAGATTACTGATCTGAATTCCCCCGATCGTCGTTGCCGACCAGAGGGGGACCATGCTCTCTCCATGCTCGCCGATTATCCGGGTATGGACTTCACTCACATGCACCTTGAAATACGACGCGATCAGTGATTTCAGGCGCATCGAGTCCAGGTGCGTTCCAAGCCCGAACACCTGCTGTTCGTCCATTCCAGAATACTGGAGCGCCACCGATGTCATCACGTCAACAGGATTGGTAACGACCAGGATCATCGAAGACGGAGATACCTCCGCGATCTGGCGTGAGATCTCTGCCACAATCCGTGCATTTGCAATGGCGAGATCGAGCCGGTCCTGTCCCGGTTTCCTGGGAATCCCTGCTGATAGAACCACGATGTCGGATTCGGCGATATCTTCCATATCCGTGGTCCAGCCAAGTTCCATCCCGGTTCCGCACGCCGCAAAAGAGTCCACGAGATCCTGTGTTATCCCCGCCAGAAGGTTTTCCCGTCCAGTTCTTCCGAAGAGAAGTATTTCGCTGACATGCGGTATTGCCGATATGGTATGGGCCGAGTACGTTCCGACCTGCCCGGTCGCTCCGATAATAGTGACTTTGGCCATAATATGCCCGGTTTGTATGGGGACACGTCCTCGGTCGATTGTACGTTCCCGCCATACCCATGGCACCCATCCTCCGCCCCGCGACCCCATGGGCGCCGAATGTTCACGGTAAGCCTGCTCCCTTCCGGGCCTGGGCCGTTCCCCGCGATGACAGGTCTCCACCCCCTCCGGGGCTTCGATCCCTGGACACCGACCTCATGGGACGAGGTTTCAACGTCAGGACATCATGGGATCCGGCGATCCGTTGCAACCTTCCTCAAACTTCGCCCCCCGCATACCGACGGTCTCGGGTAACAGGTGACGCCGAACCACCCGGGCTAGTCCCCATACTATATGGACAGCCTATGGGATAAATACCTCGCCGGAGACATGTTCACGCCATCGGCCCAAAATTTTTGTCGTGGCGGTCAGGTCCGATTTTTCATAGAGATCGATTACTGCAAGAACGCGTGAATCAGGCAGAACGGTATGAAGAAGGTTGTAGTCACCCTGGAATACTTTCATCTCCTGGGCCCCCGTCGCCTCAGCGACGAGACGGGGTTCCTTCACAATAGGCTCCTTCTCCAGTTCAGCGTAATCGAAGTACATGGTGACATCATCGATCTTGAAAAATTCCCGGTTGACCTGCAGGTTGTATCCCGTCCAGAAAGCCGCTGCAAACCAGATATCATTCATGATTACGTGGGGTACACCCATTCGTGCAGCGGCAAGTCCCAGGGTTCCCACTCCGCTGCAGGCATCCACGAAATATTCAGGCTGAAATGACTCGATTCTCTTCTCAACCGCGTCTATCTTTGGGTTGAACCTTCTCGGAAATTCTATGTGCATGGTCGACTGCTCTTTGTAGAGCACGAGGCGCCCTTTCTTTGTCTCAAAGACGTTCGCCCTGATGTCACATCCTGCAAGCAGCGTGTACGTGTTGGGAACCCCGTCAAGGTCGGGATCCGAGATCCCGGGGACGAAGTCGTCGCTCTTCACCACCCCTTTTATCTCCGGGACCTCCCTGATAATCCGCTCTGCGACCTCTTTCGTCAGGTGCGCCGAGAGAAGGACCAGTGAATCCCTGGGGAGAAAGGGTGGCAACTTCATGAAAAATCCGGGATGGATCAGGGGGGTTCCAACCGCTTTTAGTGGTTCATCTCCGGTAAATATCCCTTCTTCCAGGAATATTACGTAGAGGTGGGCATATACCTCGTCGATGAACCGTTTCCCGCATGTGCACGGGGTCTGGTAGAAACGGTTGGGCAGGGGAGTGTTTTTGTCCAGGATCCTGAAATGACAGTCAGGACAACGGGAAAATATAGTAGGGAGAACCTCGATGATCTCGTGCGCATCCTTTATGCAATCTTCACCACAGACGGGGCACTTCATGCGGTGACATTGCATCTTTTCGCATACAAAAGTTTTGCATGCAAAGTGTTGACGTGGAATAACAGGAATGGAAGTGGGCCCGATGCGATTCGAACGCATGACCGCCCGGTTATGAGCCGGGCGCTCTAACCGGACTAAGCTACGGGCCCGGGTGAAGCGCCGCCAACAGGACTCGAACCTGTGACATGCTGGTTAACAGCCAGCCACTCTACCAACTGAGTTATGGCGGCAATCCAATATGCCTTCATAGATTCTTTGTGAGTGCTTTTAAAGATACCGTTGAATACCGTGGCTTTTTTGATCCGGCCATCCAACCCTGATCTATCCTTCTCTCCGCCCTGCTGACCCCTGATGTTTCATGGTTTCGAGCATTGTAATCATTTCGTCAAGCTCGGCGTCCAGGCCATCAAGGAGGTCCTCGCCCGCTTTCGTAGCAACCGCGCCGGAAGGAGATGCCGCCAGGTAGCCGAGATGCTCAAGCACCCGGAGCGAATACCTGACACGGTGAAACGGCTGGTCAAGGAGTTCGGAGAGCTTCATTATGCCGATGGGCTGGTTGGAGACTACCGCCTGCATGACCTCCATATGCCGTTTCATGAGTTCGATTTCCGCTTTGACTTTCCCAATCATCCGGATCTCTCCTCTTCATCCCTCTCTGCAATCTCCTGGTTCTCTTCAAGCCAGGATTTGGTGAGCCGGTACTGCCCCCGAAAATACACCACCAGGATACCGGCCAAAAGAAACAATGCGGCCGCAAGAGGGATGGCATATCCCTCCGGCGCTTTGAACAATGCAACAAAACCGATGGCGACGAGCAGTATCACCAGGTTCAGCAAGACAGCCAGGCGGTAGAATCTCCATTTGAATCGTTCTCTGGTTGCCTCATCCATTACACATAGGTTACCCTCATCATAAAAGTACTTGTGGTATTCTGACCAATTCTCTCTGTATGGATATTCCGGACGCGGTCCTGGAGAAGAACGCTGCAGACTCCTTTGTCATGCTCGGTTCGTCGGATATCGCCGACGTACGCTACATTACCGGTTTTACCACCACAGACCAGATTGTCTATATCCGAAAGAGGGGTGAGCGGGGAGTCATCATCGTATCCCAGATGGAACTATCGCGAGCCCTGGCGGAGGCTGAATGCGCCGTCATGACGAGAGCCGAAGCCGGACTGCTTGATATCCTCAAGACGGAGAAAGACCGGTGGAAAGCACTGGCCGCCATGATTGCGGGTCTTTCAGGCAGCGCCGTCCTGGTCCCAGCATGGTTTCCCGTTATTCTCGCACGCGAGCTCGAACGGTATGGATCCGTTGTTGTCGACAGGGGGACGATCGAGGAGATGAGGGCGAAGAAGACACAGAGAGAGATAGAATACATCAAAAATGTCCAGGCAGTCACCGAGTCTGCAATGGACAGGGCAATCACCCTTATCCGGAACTCGAAGGCCAGGGACGGCGTGCTGTACCTGGAAAATAGTCCCCTCACGTCCGAGAATGTCAGGACGGCGATTCATGCTGCGCTCCTTGAATCGGGTTGCATCCCATCGGATACGATCGTCTCCTGCGGGAGCGAGAGTGGCATGCCCCATGCCCGTGGGTCGGGTCCCCTCCGGGAAGACGAACCGATTGTCATCGATATCTTCCCACGAGACGAGCAAACAGGATACTATTCCGATATGTCCCGCACCGTCTGCAAAGGCGAGCCCTCCAGGGAGATCAGGGAGATGTATGCGGCAGTACTGGAAGCCCAGACACTCGCTTCACACACGATCAGGGCCGGTGTGACCGGGGCAGATGTACACCAGGCAGTGGTTGATCTCTTTTCTGAAAAGGGGTATCCCACCGGCAAGACAGGGTTTGTGCATAACCTCGGTCATGGTGTCGGCCTTGATGTCCATGAACTTCCTTCTGTCGGCCCGGGCGGCGGGGAGTTGTCGGTGGGCAACGTCATCACCAATGAACCCGGCCTCTACATTCCCGATCTCGGGGGGATACGCCTGGAGGATATTGGTGCCGTGACAGGGACCGGGTTCGATTGTTTTACGCATTTTCCTAAAGAACTCATATTGTAGGTTTTTGAAGAGATGAACGATGAGATATTTGACCTGTATATGCAGGCAGGAAAGATAGCAGGTGATGTGCTCCGGAAGGGCGCTGCAAAGGTCAGGCCCGGGGTTTCCATCCTGGATGTGGTCGTATATGTCGAGGAGCTGATCGAGAGGGAAGGTGCAGGAGTCGCATTTCCTCTCAATGTATCCAGAAACGAGGATGCCGCCCATGACACCGCCTCCGCGGGGGATGAACGGCTGTTTGAGACCGGTGACCTTGTCAAGCTGGACCTTGGAGTCCATCTCGAAGGGTATATTGCCGATACGGCAACGACCGTCGACCTGGGCGATAATCCAGTGCTCGTTGAAGCATCCAGGGTGGCTCTGGATCGGGCTGTCGAACGTGTGAGGCCAGGCATAACCGTTGGTGAACTGGGGACCGTCATACAGCACGAGATCGAGACGCGTGGATTCCGGCCCATCTCAAACCTGACCGGGCACGCTCTCGATCAATACATCGTTCATCAACCGCCAAATGTGCCAAACATCTCCATCCAGGGGGGTGCCGTCCTCGAAGAAGGCCTGGCATTCGCAATCGAGCCGTTTGCAAGCACCGGTGCAGGCCGGGTCAGTGAGAAGCCGCGTTGCGAGATCTTTCAGCAGATAGATGTAAAACCGATCAGGCTCGCCTCTGCGCGGCGGGTCATGGAATCGATACGGAACCGGCGCGGACTGCCGTTTGCCCGCCGGTGGCTGCCTGTTGAAAAGACCGACATCGCCCTTTCTGCGCTTCTTCGGAACCATCTCATCAGGGGGTATCCTGTTCTTGCGGATCTGCCGGGATCGCGTGTCTCCCAGCATGAGCATACCCTAATTGTGACAGCGGACGGCTGCGAGGTCACAACCCGTTAGAACGGATATACTTATTGGATCTCAATGAAAATACTAAAAGTTACAGAGATGTCCGGAGAAGATGAGAACCTGAAACTTCTGGAGGTAATTCTTACCGCAGAGATTTACAACCGCTACCAGGACCTGGAGATCAACGACCTCACCCCGGAATGCCGTGATCTCTTCGGTGTGAACGGTACTGCGGAATTCAAACGCCCTCTTTATGTCAGCGAAGGCATGATACGAAAGACCATCGGCATCAAGGATGCGTGCCGGAAACTGGAATCTAATCCCGTTGTCGCCTGCGAGGAATTCGGCCAGCGGATCCATGTCACAACGCTCGAGCCCGCCGCCAGGTGGTTTCTGAAAAAAGGAGGGAAGGACCTGATAGAGAAGAATCCGACACTTGCATTTTTTTACCGTGATTTTGATTCAGTGCAGGTGTCTTACGAAGAGGTAAAAGGTGCAAACCCTCCATTCGAGGATACGCGAGTCTATCTCGACAGCAGGATATCGTCCATTGCTGCGGGCGACGAACGGCTGAAGAATGCACTTGACCTGGTAATTGTGAGCGCTCCCGAGGAGGTCGAGCAGAACCTGGAGGACCTGATATGCACCGGTGACCAGGAAAATGTCATCCGGAAGGTGAAAGTCGCCAGGGATCATCGCGATGTCCTCCTGAAACACAGGATCCACGAAGTCGGAAAGCTCCTGTTCGTCGGCCCTCCGGGGACGGGGAAGACTTCGCTTGCCCTTGCACTGTCCCAGGAGTTGCACCTTCCCGTAATCGAGGTGCGCCTCTCCATGATCACCTCGCAGTACCTCGGTGAGACCTCGAAAAATATCGACAGGATATTCGACTTCGCCAAGAAGATAGCACCGTGCATATTATTTATCGACGAGTTCGATTTTGTCGCGAAAAGCAGGGTCGCCGATGATCACGGGGCAATGAAACGGGCGGTCAACTCGCTCCTGAAAAACATTGACCAGATTAACCTTGTCAGGAACGCAGTTCTCCTTATCGGCGCCACGAACCACCCCCAGCTGCTTGACGAAGCGGCCTGGCGAAGGTTTGATGAGGTTGTCTTCTTCGGTCTGCCCGACACGGAGATGAGGAGAAGAATCCTTGGAAAGGTTGCTGCTTCCATCGACTGCCGATGCGATTTCGGAGTGCTTGCCGAAGAGACCGAAAATTTTTCGGGCGCCGATCTGCGTATCATGATAAAGGAAGCCCTTCTCTCCGCCCTCATGGAAGGCAGGGAATACATCGATGATGCGGACATCAGGAGAGGCATGATGGTGGTGCAGAACCGGGATCTGATCCGGCACGCAAGCTGGTTGTAATGAAACTCACGCTGCTTGGGACGGGTGATGCCCCCGGGACGCCCGTGATCGGATGCAGCTGCCCGCAGTGTGAATACGCCCGCACCAACCACGTGCAGAGACTCCGGACTTCGCTCCTTGTACAGCATCAGGGAGCTCATATCCTGATAGACACGTCGCCCGACCTGCGGCAGCAGCTCCTGCTCAATGGATCGCCAAAGATCGACGCCGTGATCTGGACCCACGGGCATTACGACCATTTCATGGGTTTTGGAGACTTTTACAGGGTCCAGAAGATGCCCGACGTATATGCCGCCCCGGAAGTCCTCGCGTACTGCGGGAATATATTCAAATTTCTCCCGTTCAGACGATGTCCCGTGGAGCCGTACCACTCCTTCGATATCTCCGGGCTTTCAGTAACACTGGTCGAGGTGAACCATCCACCAGCCTACACCTGTGGCGTCGTCATATCGGATGGAGAGACCCGGATTGGATATACCGCCGACACACGGGCAGATATCCCGGCTGCCAGCCTCCAGGCCTTCACAGGGGTGGATCTCCTTTTCATCGACGCCCTCGTTCCCCCGCAGTTCAACATCCCGAAACATATGAATTATCGTGAAGCATGCGAAGTTGCGGGGCGTATCGGGGCATCTGAATTCAGGTGCGTGCACATGAGCCATCACGTCGCGTGGGATCTCCCCAACACCGGAAAGGATGGTGAAACATTCTGTTTTGGGACTGGCTGATCAGGGTATCCGGACATCTCCGGATACTGGCATCCATATCTATATAGTTTTTCACCGCTCAATTGTCTGGTGAATGAATATCAAGGTACTCGAGCTTGAGGAAGATAAGGCAAGGCTTGTGATTCAGGGGGAGGGACACACCTTCATGAATCTTCTCACACAGGAGATCCTCAAAGACCCGGACGTGGACGTCGCACGATATCTTATAGAATTTCAGTTCTCTGATCCTGAACTGCTGGTCACCACGAACGGGAAGAAAGAACCCCTGAAGGTCATATCTGAGGCGTGCATGCGTCTCGCCGGATATTGCGACGAACTTCTGGAACAGATCGAAAAGGCTGGATCCTGAAAAACCGGCTTTCAGTTTAGCCATATAACCCCTGCAAAAAAGCCGGGTAAAAATTCCAGCTCCTCATTTTTCTGCCGGAATAGACCGAATCCCGGAAAAGGATGGGCAGGCTTGAAAAAAAGATCGCTTTTTTATGCCATCCCGACTGTATTGACCGGGATTATCTCTAGACCCTCTCGGTAAATGCGATGGAACCCGATATACGCGTTATCCTGATCTTGACCTTCTGGCCCGGTTTTCCGCCCTTGACATACATGATATAACGGCCGATGCGGGCAACACCGTCACCTCTCCTGCTCACTGACTGGATATCGACCTCCATCACCGTACCCTCGGACAGCTCTTCTGTCACGGGTTCTGTCCGGGCTTTCCTCTTTCTGACCGGCCGGTGACCACCGCATGCATCGCACCTGAGGAGAAGCACCCGGTCATCTTTCACGAGCCGGGTATCGGGTTTTCCGCATTCCGAACAGATGACATAGTCATCCACGTAACTCTTGGCCAGGTTGTTTATGAGCGTGTTCTCAAATTTTCCGTTGAATATCGCCCTGTTCCCATCGATCTTTCCTGCAGTCCCCAGTTCTCCGAGAAGAAACTTCATGAAATGATCCCTGTCTCTCCGCAGTGTATCGGCGATCTCACAGAAATTTTCAAAGACCGTCGTTTTGCCTTCTATGTAGGTCCTGGCTTCCGGTACCGTGAACCGTCCCACCGATTCAGTCGGCTCGGTGACCTGCTCGTACGCCTTCTTCAAAAGGGCCTCGTAAGGGTCAGACATGAGTATATATTTGTATTGCCGGGTTAAAAGCTGCCACCCCCCGGCAGTTCACGGATGTTTTTTTTAGTCAGGAACAAGACATTTCCCCATGCTGTCCGCTGACGACCTGGACCTGATCAGGAAGAGACTCCAACGTGAACCCACAGACGTGGAGGTTGCCTGTTTTGAGAATCTGTGGAGCGAACATTGCAGTTACCGTTCCACGAGGAACCTCTTAAAAACACTCCCGACATCAGGCCCGGATGTGATCCTCGGGCCGGGCGACGATGCGGCGATCGTCCGGTTCAATGATCACCTTGCCCTCGCGGTAAGCATGGAAAGCCACAACCATCCCAGTTATGTCGATCCGCACGACGGCGCGGCAACCGGTGTCGGAGGGATCGTGAGGGATGTGCTCTCCATGGGTGCAAGGCCCATCGCATTGATGGACCCGCTCTATTTCGGCCCCCTTGAGAGGGAGAAGAACAGGTACCTGTTTGAGCACGTGATAGAGGGAATTGGCGGGTATGGCAACTGCATCGGTGTTCCTGTCGTCCGGGGGGACCTGGTATTTGATGAGGGGTACAACGGAAATCCCCTGGTCAACGTGGTCTGCGTGGGAATCGTCCGGCCGGATTCCTATATCACCGCACGGGTAAAGAGACCGGGAAGCCACCTCGTCCTTGTCGGTGCATCGACCGGGAGAGACGGGCTTGGAGGCGCGTCGTTCGCCTCGCGGGATCTCTCGGAGGATTCGGAGTCTTCGGACAGGCCGAGCGTGCAGATCGGCGACCCCTTCACCGAGAAGCTGCTCATCGAGGCCATACTCGAGATGGCGGCTACCGGGAAAGTCCTGTCATGCCGCGACCTGGGTGCGGCTGGTCTCGCCGGCGCTTCGAGCGAGATGTGCAGCACGTTCGGGGGGCTGATCCATGCCGACCGCGTACACCAGCGGGAAGGGAACATGCACCCGGTCGAGATAATGCTGGCCGAGTCCCAGGAGAGGATGCTGCTTGAGGTGGATCCGGGTGATGTGGCGCTTATCGGAAAGATCGCGGAGAGATATGACCTCCCCTGGAGTGACATAGGCGAGGTCATCGCGGAACCCGTTTACCGGGTAACATTCCACGGGAGGGTAGTCTGTGACCTCCCTATCGACTTCCTCTGCGGCGAGGCGCCCCTGTGTGACTGGGAAAAGGAGCCTTACTCGCTGGAGAGACCGTTTGCCAGGCCTTCAGGGAGCATCAGGGATCTGGCGTTGCGTGTGCTTTCACATCCCGAGGTTGCGGATAAGTCGTGGGTATACGAGCAATATGATCATGACGTCCAGATCAGGACCCTGTCCATCGGGAGAGACTCGGGGCTGCTTCGCCTTGAAGGAGAGACACTTGCCCTGTCCTGCGGCTGTAATCCCCGGCATATCCACCTCTCGCCGTACACGGGTACGGCAAACACGGTCCTTGAGAACGCATGCAACCTTGCCTGTGCCGGGGCAACACCACTCTGCATCGTAAACTGCCTCAACTTTGCCAGCCCGCTTCATCCCGATATCTACTGGCAACTGGAACAGTCCGTGCTCGGAATGGGGGACATGGCCAGAAAAATCAATACCCCTGTTGTGGGAGGGAATGTCTCACTCTACAACGAGAGCGATGAGATGGGAACCCAGATCAAACCGACACCCTCTATCGGCATGATAGGAAAGGGGACACGCTACAGCATCCCGATGCCGAAAGACGGGTTTGTACTTGCACTCCTTGGAGAGACGGGTGGAGATCTCGGCGGCTCCGTGCTCGACGCCCTGACTTCCTGCGGAGGACCGGTTCCTCCGGAAGGCAGTACCGAAAACCTCGTCCGAATCAGGGATCTGGTGACGGAAAATCCGGAAGTATATGCCACCGACATCTCCCAGGGCGGACTGCTTGCAGCCCTTGCCACACTCGGGATTGGTGCCGGGATCGCACTTGAAGGTGACATTCTCGTGCAGCTCTTTTCAGAGACCTATGGACGGTTCCTGATTGCATCTGATGATGAATCCGCCTTCCAGGGGCTTCCCTGCCGCATCATTGGAACATGCGGCGGAGACGGGCTCAACATTACGTGCGGCACCGAAACGTTCGCCATCGCGTCAGGTGAGATCTCTCACGCGCTGTCGTCTCTCTCCCGGACCATGTTCTCCGGGTAAAAAAACGGTATTGGTTGAATATCTATTTTTTAAACTGGGGCATGAGGTCCCTGACTTCGAGGCCCACTTCCTCGATCAGGTGCTCTTCGTCAGCTTTCGTAAGGGCATTGAAGACCGGGCGGTTGACCATGTTCTCAAGCATCCATTCCCTGGCAAACTCGCCGCTCTGGATCTCGCCAAGGATCTCCTGCATGGCAAGATACGTCTCTGGGCCGATGACCCGTGGTCCCCTCGTCAGGTCACCGTATTGTGCTGTGTTGCTGATGGACCTGCGCATGTTTGAGAGGCCTCCCTCGTAGATCAGGTCCACGATCAGCTTCAGTTCGTGGAGAACCTCCAGGTAGGCCATCTCGGGGGCATATCCCGCATCCACCAGCGTCTCGAAACCTGCCTTGACGAGGGATGTAACACCTCCGCAGAGGACCGCCTGTTCCCCGAAGAGGTCTGTCTCGGTCTCCTCCCGAAACGATGTCTCCAGCACGACGGCGCGGGTGGCGCCTATCCCTTTTGCGTACGCGAGGGCAAGTGAATGTGCATTGCCGGTACAGTCCTGGTGGACTGCGATAAGGGCCGGGACGCCCTTCCCTTCCTCGTACATCCTGCGCACCATGTGGCCCGGACCCTTTGGCGCGACCATGATCACATCGATGGTTGGCGGAGGAACGATCTGTCCGAAGTGGATGTTGAAGCCATGGGAGAACATCAGGCACATATTCTCCGAGAGGTTCGGCATGATCTCGCTCCGGTAGACTGCCGCCTGGCTCTCGTCAGGGAGCAGGATCTGGACGACATCTGCCATCTTTGTGGCCTCGCTCACCGGGTAGACCTTGAAACCGTCGCTGCTTGCTGCAGACCAGCTCTTTCCAGGCCGGAGCCCGATAACGACATCGAGGCCGCTGTCACGCAGGTTCAGTGCCTGCCCTCTTCCCTGCGAACCGTACCCGACAACCGCGATCTTTTTCCCCTGGAAAACATTCAGATCCGCATCTGATTCATAATATTTTTTAATCATGCTTGGTCCAGTAGTTATCTGCAACAGAGCTCTTAAATATTTTATAAAAAAATTAAGAACACGAAACGAGATAAACCACCTTTTGGGAGAGATCACTATTACCAATTC
>JAHDSI010000080.1 GCA_018432765.1 Methanoregulaceae archaeon
CGCAGGCTCATGCCCGTGGTCGTGGAGGGGATGCTCCTTGACCGGGTCCCTCATGAAGTGACATGGGAGTGAGACGATCCGGATATTCCCGAAAAACAACTCTCTTTTCCGGACACTGGATACGAACGGGTGAAAATAACACCTGAATGTCGCGATTGCGCACCCACTCTCTTTTGAGGAAAACACCAGGTCCGTACGTGGTAATAAAAGCGCGTATGGACCCAGCGGGAATCGAACCCGCGTCCTTGGGTCCGAAGCCCAAGAGGATATCCGCTACCCTATGGATCCTTCCCGACATTTGGAATCATAAGATATTAAGCATTTTCGAAGGTACTTATCTTACCATGATACTATCGTCCAGGGAGATACTCTGTCGACTGGGTGAAGACAGCCTCGAGGGAGACCTGGTGATCAGACCGTACGCACAGGAATGCCAGCAGCCCGCCTCGTACGATCTCCGGATCGCCGAAGACATCATACTCCCTCCCGCGCTATGCACACTGGTCCACAGCCTGGAATGGGTCGAACTGCCTGCGAACCTTGCAGCCACGCTCAGGTGCCGCTCGTCGTTCGGGCGGAGAGGGGTTCTCGTCACAGCAGGGTACGTGGACCCGGGTTTCCGGGGCCAGCTCACCCTCGGTCTTATCAACATGGGCACGGATCATATTGCATTGCGAAAGAATGACCGCGTGGTCCAGGTAATCTTTCACGAGGTCTGTGAAGGCGCCGGGATCTACGAGGGAAGGTACCAGGACAGCAGCGGTGCAGTGGAAGCGAGATGAACATGATCCGGACGGAAAGAAAGTACATCGAGATACTCCGCATATTGAATGAGCACCAGGAACCGATGGGTGCGAAGAGACTGTCGGAACTGATGGCAGAACGGGGTTTTGTGCTCAGTGACCGGGCGGTGCAGTACTACCTGCAGTACCTGGACGAGATGGGTTTTACCGAAAAAGTGGGGAATATGGGCAGGGTGCTGACCGCAGAAGGCAGGGCCGAGACAGAGAGTGCCCTTGTTGGAGACAGGATCGGATTCATCATCTCAAAACTTGAACGACTGGCGTTCCGGAGTACGTTTGATCCACAGACAGACACCGGCGATGTCGCGTACAACCTCTCGATCGTTCCCGACGACGCGATCGATTGCGTCCTTGCAGGGTTTGATGAGGTGATCGAGGCCCAGTGCGGTTTCTTCTCTTCGTACCGGGTGATCGAGAACGATCCCAGGGTTCCTCCCGGCAATACCGGCATCATGACGATATGCAGTATCACGATGGACGGCGTCTTCCAGAGGCGCGGGATTCCGGTCAGGATGGCCTATGGCGGGCGCCTGGCTGTCGAACACGGCCAGCCGGTTACGTTCCTCGACCTTATCGGTTACCGGGGGACGACTATCGATCCGCTGCAGCTCTTCATATCTGCAGGCCTGACGACACTCACATCGCTCGTCTCCACCGGTACCGGCACTGCGCTTGCAAATATCCGGGAGGTTCCGGCATCCTCGGAGACGAAGGTGAGGGAGATCATTGCGGAGATGAAGAGATGCGGTTTCGTCTATCCTGTGACGATGGGAACGTCCGTATTCAACCTCAAATCCGATCCGTACAGGCTCTCGATAGTATCTTTCTCGGGAATGAACTTTGTGGCCAACATATTCGAGAAAGGGATCGATATCAGGACGGAGATTGGTGCGGGGAACATCCCGTTTTCAAAGATAGTCTCCAAGAATTAGGGAGAAGAGGCAGGAATCCGGAATAATTTCAATCATATTCCTGCAATATTCCCTTCAAATGCCCCGAATCCCTCATGACTCCGGCAGGATCTTCGTATCTTCACCAGGGATCTCTTTGCCTGATTCATGAACCTCCTGTGACTGTTCAAAATATGCTTTCAGTTCATCAAGCCGTGGGATCTCTTCAACCCCGGCGAGAATGATTATTATTGCCAGGTAGCCGGAGGAATGGACAGGATAGTCTCCTGAACGGACCTCAAGGCCCCTGATACTTTTATCGATCCATCTCCTGACGGTCATGAAGCCTTTCATGCTCATCTCGTGGGACGGCCCTGCGATGAGAATAAGCGCCTTTGCCGCAGTCCCGAGATCGCACGGAGTGGAATTTTCTTCATATATTGCCCTTTTTGCGATATCAACAACCCGTGAAGCTTTTTTATGGTCCTCCTCCACGGAAGGGGTGCCGGGCGCCAGCCGGTTGATGAGATCGAACTGGCTCTTTTCGATGGGAGTCATCGCATACCCGATCGTGATGAATCCCATCCCCCTGATGGTGTTTAAAACCTCACCGGCATCAAGCACCACTTCAGCGATCTCCATAGACCCCCTCTCGTTGAACTCGCCTGCTCTCAGTATGAGGCCTATTCTTCGGGCAATCAGGTCATTGATAATATTATAGGCCTTTTTCCGCCTGTCCACGGGCTCCGGTTGCTTCCTGGATAAGAGTTGCTTGTAATCGGATGTGAGAATGTGCAGATAATCAGGGGCCTCCTCCGGGGCATCGAGCTGTTCCTGGATCCTGTGAAGCCATGTCTCGTTATCAAACAGGATTATTCCTTCAAGGAGTGGCTTGTGTGCAACAACCTGCTCATATGCCTTTGCCGCCCGGGGAGCGCCGTCACGTGCACATGGAAGGATGTAGAGGCCAAACACGGGTTCGACCATCGATCTCTTTATCGCCGGCACCAGCTCGGGGACGATATCCGGTATATCTCCACCCAGTGCCGAGCAGATAATGATGGCATCGATGTCACCTGAATCGAGGCTTTCGAGTTTTGCAACGATCTCTTCAACCGGTGGGTGCGAGGGGGATTCATCCTGGTTTCCGGGATAGAGGGGCATATAATAGATCCTCTGTTCGTTTGGCACGTTTGCCAGACCGTTTAAGGTGTCTGCATCACCATCCACTGCGATTCCTGATAAGCAGTTGATGGAGCCGAACCGCCGGTCGTGGGCATACAGCGTGTCAAGCAACCTGCAGCCCCCTCCGCCAAGCCCGACAATCAATACCCGCATACTCGTCACATCACTCCTGTCATTTCAGTCCGCATTGCTGGAAACACACCCTTTGCCGGAAATATTGGAATAGTATATATCCCGGATATCCGGGGATTTCTGGAATCCGGTAATCGGACCGCATTGTATTGATTCAGATATTGTACTCCATGGATATAAAGAAGTGATGGAATATAGTGTTTCTCATGATTTTCCCTGGTTTGAAGAGGTTATTTCCCGACCCGTTTCCGGGAAGTGGCCGCACCTGACACTGACCAGCAACTTCTGCAGATGTCCAATGGCGAACAATCCAAACCTCTCATGCGGAAATCTCATTGCGTTCTCGCTGAAATCATGCGTCGCTTTCAGAGAAAAACGAATAATTGCAGTATTTTCTCATGAATCACGATAATTTTCATGAAAAATCCAGTAAAAAATCATAAATTATTTAATTGTCTGTTCAATATTAGACACTGAGGTGAATGTACCTTGACAACCTATGGAATAGAATTTGTACCAGGAAACGTTAATGTCAAGCAGGTAGTTAATTACTGCAAGCTTGCAGAATCCAAGGATATCGATTATGCCTGGATCACCAACCACTACAACAACAGGCACTGCTACCCGACTCTTGCAATGATTGCCGCGAACACCACCAGTCTCAAGATGGGTCCGGGAATCATGAACACCTTCACTGACACCCCCGCGGCAATTGCGTCCTTCATGGCTACCTTAAATGAGATCTCGGACGGCCGTGCGGTTCTGGGTATTGGTCCCGGCGACCTTTCAACCCTGCCCAAGCTCGCAATCCAGGGCGAAAAGCCTGTTGCACGCCTGAAAGAGGGTGTCTCTGTTATCCGCGAGCTCCTTACCGGCGCTGAAGTCAAGAAGTCCGGAAGGACCTTCTTCGACTATGACGGTGCAAAGCTGACTGGTGTCACGCTGCCGGGCAAGAATGGTATCCCTGTATACATCGGTGCCCAGGGACCGAAGATGCTCGAGCTCGCCGGCATGGATGGCGACGGGTCACTGATCAACGCATCCAACCCCAAGGACTTCCAGGCGGCAATCCCGATCATCAAGCAGGCCATGGAGAAAGCCGGAAGGAAGAAGCACGACGTCGGTGCGTACACAGCAATGTCGATCGACTCGGACGAGAAGAAGGCACGCAATGCGGCAAAGATTGTTGCAGCATTCATCGCAGCCGGCTCACCGCCACCGCTGCTGCAGCGTCACGGGCTTGACATGGGCAACGTGGCAAAGATCAAAGAGGCGCTTTCCCGGTTTGACTTCAAGACCGTCGGCGGTCTCGTTGGCGATGCAGAAATCGATGCATTCACCATTGCCGGAACTCCCGACACGGTGAAGCAGAAGTGTGATGACCTGGCAAAGGCCGGTGTCACCCAGATCATCTTCGGATCCCCGCTTGGTCCGGACATGACCAACTCGATCCGCCTGCTCGGCAAGTATATCGTATAAGTGCAGTTGAGCACCACGGATCTCTTCTTTTTTCCCATCATTTTAATAGATACGATTCTGAAATAGACTTGATCGAACCAGCATGTTTACCGTGACAGAGGTCGCTTGCGGCAAAAAGACCCTGCAGGTGAGGGAAGAGCATCTCACCGGGCTCCGTTGCAAGATATCCCCCGAGCGTATCAACCGTCGGATCAACACCGAATATTTGCCCGGGGCTTCGGCTGACCCTGCATGCCCGTTCTGTGAAGACTCGGTCCATTCCAGTACACCGACCTTTACAGACGGCAGCAGGATTGTGGTTGGAGAGAGCGTCACATTTCCAAATCTCTTCCCGTATGCCGAATGGCATACCGTCACCGTCATCTCACCAAGACACCAGGTGGACCGGTTCACTCAAAAAGAGCTCATGGATGCCTTCTCCGGCCAGGTACAGTCATTTTCGGGGATTTCCGGATACCCCAGCATCAACTGGAACTTCCTCCACTCTTCAGGGGCAAGCATTGCCCATCCCCACCTCCAGGGAATGGCGGACAGGAGGCCGCCGGTTCTCGCCGACAGATACATGCAGGGTTGTTTCCGGTACTACACGCGGCACGGCACCAGGTACTGGAATGACCTGGTCTCTCTTGAACTGGGGGGAGAGCGGTACCTGTTCGGAGACGAGATCACCTGGCTTGCCCATTCGGTCCCCGTTGGTGAGAGGGAGATCAGGGCAATACTTCCTGTATCGACACCGGGAGACTTCGAACCATACCTCGATCTCTTTGTCAGGGGTCTCCTCGAGGTGATAGATTTTTACCGCCTACTCGGAACCCACGCATTCAACGTCTCGATTTTTTTTGACAGGGATACGAATAACAGGACTTTTTCCGCATTTTGCTCAATAATTGCAAGGATTAACCCGAATGTCCGATGCATCAGTGATTCGGCGTTCATGGAACGGGTACACCTTGAGCCGGTGATCCTGACACTTCCCGAAGATCTGCGAACGATGTGGCAGAAATAAAAAAAGATTTTTTGGGTTTACTCGGGCTTGCTGATGAGTTTTGTCTTGGAGACGAGAGTCCCGTCGTTCTTGTGGGGTTTCCTGATAACTGCATCGCAGCCCTTCTCAATCTCGCGGGCCTCGTCACAGAGTACAGTTGCGGCCCTCATCATCTCGTGAGCGCTTGCGACGATCGGGACGTAGTTCTCGAATCCCTTTGTCATGAAGCATCCCTTCACATTCACCATCGCGACAGCCGCGGCGATCTCGAATGCCGCACGCGCCTTTGCGTATGCATAGGGATTGGAGAATTCGCCTGCGACAGCCTTGTCAGACGTGACGACGAGTTTCGGAAGCACAAGGTCCGCACCCTTCTTTCCGGCTTTCACCTGGTCGATGACCTTGTCGAGTTCGAGCTGCATCTTGCGGAATGCGCCGGTGACAGAGAGGACCTTGACCAGGTTTCCGTTGTAGTCCGCCATCTCGATGGGATCGAGGAATTCGCGGCGGGCACCGATCATTGCGTCTGCTTTCTGGATGATGTAGCCGAATTTGCTCTCTTTGAGGTCGGCCCACTCTTTCTTGGTGGTGACATCGTCGGTAATTACAACGACAGGAATTCCTGCAGCTGCAAGGGCCTCACGTGCACCGGTGGGTCCGGGAAGGACTCCGTTCGGCGATACAACGATAGCGAAATCGGGTCCGTATGCAATCAGGTTCTTGACCACCCTGTCGACATCCTCCGGCTGGAGCTTGGTGCCGCTGGTGGCCATAAATGTCTGCATGTCCTCACGGTCTGCACGTTCGTCGAGAAGCAGCTCGACCATTACACCACTCGCAATGTTGCCCAGTTTGGCAACTCCAACTTTTACAACCATTTATACACCTCTTTTTTGTTATAACAGGTTACTATCTGCCGGTGCAAATATAAACATTTTGAAATTTGATTTGAATTTAAAAATTTCGCCCAAAATGCGTTTGTTCTCTAAAAGAGAATGGGGAATCCAATTTTATCGGGTATTTGCCCGGCCGGTACCTGATGACGGGCATGTTAACGAAAAGTGTTTAAGTATCAGTTGCCTAAAAAGTTAATATGAAGGATGGGCTGCTGACCGATCGTCAGAAAGAAGTTCTGAGATACCGGAAGCAGGGATTGACCCAGCAGCAGATCGCCGATATTATATCCACGTCAAAGGCCAATGTCTGTACCATTGAAAAATCAGCGATGGAAAATATCAGAAGGGCAAGGGATACGCTGGAATTTCTCTACACTCTGGACGCAAAGCATCTCTGCACAATCCAGGCAGGCATGGATCTTCTCGATGTTGCGCCGTTCATCTACAGCGAGGCGGAAAAGATCGGAACCAAGGTGAAATATGACACCATCTCCCTGATCAACAAGATCCGGGAATCTTCGCCGGACAGGTTCAAGGCCCGCCACGTCAGGGATACCATTGAGGTGTACATCAACGACGAGGGCGATCTCTATTTTGGCTGAAGAGGGATCTCGTTTTATTATTGAAGTTTTTTCAGAAGAATTGCAGACGTCCTGGCATAGATTTATATTCAATTTTACCCTATAATAATGGAAGCCTCTATGGATTCTCCGGCAGGTGCATGTCTGTGATTCCCCTTATGGGGGGATATCCCGAACTTCTCCTGCCCGTAACTGAGATTCATGAAAGGCGGACTCCTCTCAACTGGGAGGATGAGCCGAGAAGGAGTTGTGAAGATCACAACGGGCTGACATGGTAGATCTGAAGCGATTGCATGGGTGGACGTCCAAAAAAGACGAGCCCGATCCGTCCCATACGTGACGGACGCATCAAGATCAGGATCTGTTCGTGAGACTGGTAGGCTGATACCAGACCCCCGGTTGATCTCCGGGTGGTCTCGATGGAGAGACGCCGCCATATCCTGCCTGACGGGATGGTTGATGGCATGATTGCCAGGCCAGTATCCCGGGGTTGTTCAGCGAGAGATGGATACACTCAATCTCGGGTTCCCCGCAGACGATGGTTTCGGGGAGCAACTTCAATCGAATTGATCAAATTTTGGGTTTTCCCAAAAGAACCAGGATCTTTTGGTCCTGTAGACAGATGAGACATCATTTAAGCAAGGATTGATTGAAACATGCCAAAGATAAACAGGCCACGAAGAGGGTCTCTTGCATTCAGTCCCAGAAAGCGTGCCAAGAGCCAGGTGCCCAAGTACAAGTCCTGGCCGGAGTACGAAGGGGAACCGATGCTGCAGGGATTCGCAGGGTACAAGGTGGGTATGACGCATGTTGTCATGGTCGACGACCACAAGAACAGCCCCACCGAGGGGCGCGACATCATGGTCCCGGTCACCGTTCTGGAGGTACCTGCCATGAAGGTTGCAGCAGTCCGCGCCTACATTCGCGATACCAACGGAAAACGGCCTATGACAGAGGTGTGGGCGGAGACGCTTGAACCCGCCCTGGCAAAACGGATCACACTTCCCAAGAAGTACAATGGCGAGAAGACACAGACCGCCATAACAGAAGGGATCGAGTCCGGCAGGGTCATGGATATCTACGCACTCATGCACACCATGCCTGAAGTGGTGAGCGGTATCCCAAAGAAAGTGCCTGAACTCATGGAGATCCGAATCGGCGGAGGCACAATCATGCAGAGATTCGAGTTTGCCCTCGGTCTCCTGAACAACGAGGTCACCCTCAAGAACGTGGTCAAGTCAGGCGCTTACGCCGACATCACAGCCGTAACCACCGGGAAAGGGACACAGGGCCCTGTCAAGCGCTGGGGAATCTCGATTCGGAAGAGAAAGCACTCGAGGGGCGGGAAAAAGCGACATATCGGCAACCTCGGTCCCTGGCACCCGCACCACGTGCGCTGGCAGGTCCCGCAGATGGGCCAGATGGGTTACCAGCAGCGAACCGAGTTCAACAAACGGATTCTCATGTTCGGTGACAACGGGGCAGATATAACCCCTGCAGGGGGTTTCCTGCATTACGGGGTTGTCAGAAACCCGTATGTTCTCATCAAGGGTTCAATCCCGGGACCGGCCAAGAGGCTGGTCAGGATACGGCCTGCCGTCAGGCAGGGTGAACACGTGGAGCGCCAGCCCGCCATCGAGCATGTGAGCGTCCAGAGCAAGCAGGGGTGAAAAGACGATGAAAGTAGAGGTAAAGGCACTCGACGGCTCAATTGCCGGAGATTTGGAACTTCCTGAAGTCTTCTCCGAGGAGTACCGACCGGATCTCATCAAAAAGGCGGTTATCTCGCTCCAGAGCACCCGCCGACAGCCCCACGGGACATATCCCTATGCCGGGATAAACTCTTCCGCGGTCAGCTGGGGGAGCGGCAGAGGTGTCGCACAGTTGCCGCGCATCAAGGGCGGTTCACGTGCGGCTAAGATACCCCAGGCAAAAGGTGGAAGAGCGGCACATCCGCCTGTCACGGACAAGATACTTGTCAGGCAGATCAACAAGAAAGAGAAGCAGAAGGCCATCAGGTCGGCACTTGCGGCAACCGTATGCGAGGAGCTTGTCCGGGCACGGGGGCATCTCTTCGAAGGCGGGGTTCCGGTTGTTCTCGAGGACCAGTTCGAAGATCTGGTCCGCACGAACGACGTGATCGCCGCACTTACCGCTGCAGGCGTCTATGCAGATGTCGAGCGGGCGAAGTCGAGCAAAAAGGTACGCGCGGGACGCGGCAAGATGCGTGGAAGGCGTTACAAGCAGAGAAAGAGCCTCCTTATCGTGACAGGAGACTCCCCGCTGAAGGCCGCCAAGAACCTGCCCGGCGTGGATGTGGTTACTACCGGACAGCTGAATGCTGAACTTCTTGCGCCCGGGACTCAGGCCGGACGCCTGACAGTCTGGACAAAGAAGGCAATCATGAGACTGGAGGAGAGGTAGATGGTTCTGAAATATCCGTTTGTGACGGAAAAGGCCATGATGGTACTGGAAAACCAGAACAAACTCCAGTTCCTGGTTGACAGGAATGCCACAAAGCCCCAGATCAAGCAGGAGATCGAGAAGGCTTTCGACCAGGAAGTGACTTCCGTCTCCACGATCATGACCATGAAAGGTCAGAAGAAGGCTATAGTGAGTTTTTCCAACGAGAAGGCTGCAGAGGAGATATTGAGCAGACTGGGTATCATGTAGGTGGAAGATCATGGGACATAGAATTACAACACAGAACAGGGGGAGAGGAGGGCCGACATACCGCGCGCCTTCTCACCGGTACAAGGCGGCATTGCGGCATTCCGGCTCAGGCGAGACCACGGTCAGAGGAAAGGTCATCGATATCGAGCACGATCCCGCACGGCATTCTCCTATCGCCCTCGTACGGCTGGAAGATGGATCGAAGACCTACATGCTTGTCACAGAGGGAATCGGCGTTGACGACGAGATTGTATGGGGGCCTCTTGCAGAAGTGAGAAACGGCAATACGCTTCCTCTCAAATCGATCCCGACAGGTGCGTATGTCTGCAATATCGAAGCCCGTCCAAACGACGGCGGAAAATTTGTCCGCTCGAGTGGAGTCCAGGCCATTGTCGTGGACAAGACCGAGGAGAAAGTGGGCGTGCAGATGCCAAGCGGCCAGACGAAGTGGTTCAATGCGCGCTGCCGTGCGACCGTCGGTATCGTAGCCGGTGGAGGACGCGGCGAGAAACCGTTCGTCAAGGCAGGGAACAAGTATCACAAGATGAAAAATTCGGCATCGAACTGGCCGAGGGTCCGTGGTGTGGCCATGAACGTCATCGACCATCCCTTCGGAGGCGGTGGACACCAGCACGCAGGCAGGCCCAAGACCGTTGCCAGAGGAACATCCCCGGGAAGGGCAGTCGGACATATGGCGGCCAGGAAGACCGGCCGGGGCAAGAAGTGAGGGGTAATTTATGGCAAAGAAGACACAGAAGAGGCTACCAAGGCGGCGTGAGGAATTCACCTATCACGGTTTCAGGCTCGATGATCTGAAGAAGATGGGAATAACCGAACTCGTGCCCTTGATGCCAGCCCGTGCCCGCCGGAAGATAAACCGCGGAATGACCCGGGGCGAGGAGAATCTCCTCTCCAGGTTCAGAGCTGGCGACACACGGATCCGTACCCATCTCCGCGACATGATCATCATGCCCGAGATGGTGGGAAGGGAAGTGGAGATCTACAACGGCAAGGAGTACATCAAAGTCGAGATCCAGCCCGAAGCCGTCTTCCACTACCTTGGAGAATTCGCACCGACCAGGAGACGGGTAGCTCACGGGAGCGCTGGAATTGGTGCGACCAGGTCGAGTAAATACGTACCGCTGAAGTGATGATCATGGCAAGAACGAAATATTCGCAGAAGATTGAGGGCGAAAACATGGCAAGGGGGAAGGTGAACGAAGTTCCCGTCTCTCCCAAGCATGCCATCGAGATTGCCGATTTCATCAAGAACAAGCGCGCCGGGGAGGCCGTCGCATACCTCGAGGATGTTGTGGCCGGAAAGAAGGCGATACCGTTCCGGAAGTTCAACCGGAACGTGGCTCACAAGAGAGGGCTTTCTGGTTGGGATGCGGGAAGATACCCGAAGAAGGCATCCGAAGCCTACATCCGCCTCCTCCATTCCGTTACCCGGAATGCCGAGTATATCGGCCTTGATGCGGAGAAGCTACAAATCGTTCACGTATCAGCCAACCGGGGCCGCGGTTTACGGGGTTTCTTCCCCCGTGCGATGGGGAGGTCCACACCGAAGAGGCGCGAGACGGTAAATATCGAGATCATCGTCAGGGAGGTTGAGTAAATGGCAGTTGAGAGAAAGTTCGTGGCCGAAGGCGCCCGGAAGGCCAGGGTTGAAAAATTCCTCATAAAAGAGCTCAAACGGGCAGGCTACGGAGGCATGGACCTCCAGCGGACTCCCCTCGGCACTCAGGTCACCATCTTTGCCGAAAAACCGGGGATCGTCATCGGGAAAGGCGGCAAAGTGGTCAGGCAGCTCACACAGGACCTGGCTACGGATTTCGGTGTGGAGTCGCCGCAGATAGAGGTCCAGCAGGTTCAGAACCCCAATTTCAATGCCCAGATAATGGCAGAGAGGCTTGCCAATGCCCTGGAACGCGGCTGGTATTTCCGGAAAGCGGGATCGAGCATAATACGCCGTGTCATGGAAGCAGGGGCCCTTGGTTGTGAAGTGGTCATGGCCGGCAAGCTGACCGGTTCCCGTGCCAGGGTCCAGAAATTCACCGAGGGCTATATCAAGCACTGCGGTGAGCCGGTGAACACCATCGTAGAGAAAGGCTATGCAGTTGCGATCAAGAAGCTCGGAGTCATCGGTGTCCAGGTACGGATCATTCCCCCGGGTGCCCGGCTTCCCGATCACTTCGAGATGATCGCTCCCAAGGAGCAGCCTGCACAAAGACCCGAGTTGAGCGTAACCGAAGTCGGCGAGGACCTTGATAGCGAACTCGAGGAAGACCTCATAGAGGATATCGAGGACTATTCAGAAGAAGAGTTCGTGGAGGAGAGTTAGATGGCAATACTTCGCGCCCAGGATGTCAGGCAACTGTCAGACGTCGAGCTCGTGGAGCAGATGGAGAAGCTGCGTATGGAACTCATCCAGAACTACGGAAAGGTGAGCGCCGGAGGTTCCACTGAGAACCCGGGCCGCATTCACGAAATCCGGAAGACCATAGCGCGGATGAAGACAGAGCAGAATCAGCGGAGCAGGTCATGATCTCTTCCCAGAACGTCCTTCGCCATGAACTGATAGGCCTGGACGTTCTGGTCGTCAGCGCCAGCAACCCCACCCAGGTGGGTATATCGGGCCGGATCATCGATGAAACCCGGAACACGCTGGTCATCCTGGGAGTGGGAGGCCAATTGAGGGTTCAAAAAAGGTTCAGCATATTCAGGCTGACCCTTCCCGGGGGTGTCCGGGTCGAGATTGACGGTTCCGTGCTGGTAATGCCACCTGAGAGACGGATCAACATGTATTGGAAGAATAGAGGGAAATAATGGCAAAAAATATAGGATTGAGCGTCAGCGAGCCAGAAGAGCTCTGTGATGACGCAAACTGTCCGTTTCACGGCACTTTACCGGTGCGCGGCCAGGTGATCACCGGCAAAGTCGTGAGCGATCGCATGATGGAGACGGTTGTTGTGGAACGGAAATACCTGCATTACGTGGGTAAGTACAATCGGTATGAGAAACGCAATTCCCGAATCCATGCTCATAACCCGCCCTGCATCAGTGCAAAAACGGGCGATATGGTGAAGATTGCGGAATGCAGACCACTCTCGAAGACCACGAAGTTCGTGGTTGTGGAGGTGGCCCGGTCATGAAGGCGAAGCAGTCAAAAACTCCACGAGCGCTCGCCACCGGTACCAGGATGCCCTGTGCCGATAACACCGGTGCCCGTGAAGTGGAGATAGTGTCGGTTTTCGGCTACCACGGTGTCCGCCGTCGTCAACCCAAGATGGGTCTTGGGGATATCGCGACGGTGAGCGTCAAGAAAGGCACTCCCGATATGAGGAAAAAGCTCGTGAGAGCGGTTGTCATCCGGCAGAAAAAAGAGATACGGCGACCGAACGGGATGAGAGTCTCATTCGAGGACAACGCGGTTGTGGTTGTGGACGAGAGAAACGAGCCTCGCGGAACCGAGATCAAAGGGCCTGTAGCGAGGGAAGTCGCAGAGCGGTTTCCAAAGATCGGATCCATGGCCACAATCATCGTGTAAGGTGTGAAAAATGGTACGTATAGAAAGCAAACAGCCAAGAAAACAGAGGAAGGCGCGCTATACCGCTCCGGCACACCTGCGCAACAGGTTCCTGCATGCCCCGCTGGAATCATCTCTTCGGGAAGAGTACAAGACTCGGAGCGCCCGTGTCGTCAAGGGTGACACGGTCAAGGTCATGCGGGGTGAAGCTGCCGGCACGGAGGGAGTCGTGGATCTTGTGGACACGAAAAGATGCAAGATCGTTGTCCAGGGTGTCTCGATTCCCAAAGCGGACGGAACCGAGATGCCCCGACCTGTCGACCCATCCAACGTGCAGATTACAAAACTAAACCTCAAGAACGATCCCGAAAGGGCAGATCGGGTTGGAGGGAACAGGTAATGTCAGATCACCTTAAACGACTCGTGGCACCCGACTCCTGGAATATTTCCAAGAAGACCGACAAGTTTGTCGCAAAGACAGCCCCGGGCCCTCACAACGCAAACGCCATGCCTGTTGTCGTATGGATGCGGGATCACATGGGTTTTGCCAGGAACTTGAAAGAAGTAAAAGAGATACTTGGCAGAAAAGAGGTCATAGTCAACGGGCAGCCGTGCAGGGATCCGAAGATGGGAATCGGTATCTTCGATATCATCTCGCTCCCAAAGATCGGGAAGCATTATCGAATCCTCCGCGACAAGAACGGGCGGCACAAGACGATCGAGATCGATGAAGAATCGTCCAGATCGCGGCTGGCCAAGATCAGGAACAAGACCGTGGTCAGCGGAGGAAAGGTCCAGCTCAACCTGCGCTACGGTGCAAACGTCATCGGGGAGAACACGTACAAGCCGGGAGATTCGGTTGTCATATCTCTTGACCCGGAGACGCGGTTTGCGATACTCGATCATTTCCCGTATGCGCCAGGGAACATGGCCATGGTAATCGGAGGAAAACATTCCGGCAGGGTCGCCCGCATCGTCGATATCGTAAAGGTTGCAGGCAGCGTCCCCAACAGGGTAATCCTCGAAGACGACGGTGAGAAGATCCGGTTCGAGACGATCGATGACTACATCTACATGGTGGGCAGGGAGGCTCCGGCTCTCGCAGTGTGGGGGATTGAAGAATGAACCCAATGCGGGAGCTCTTCGTGGAAAAGGTCGTCGTCCATATGGGTGTCGGTGAAGCCGGAGAGAAACTCACAAAAGCCGAAGAGATCATGAAGACCATCACGGGAAACACCCCTGTCCGGAGTATTGCCAAGAAAACCCAGCCGGCTTTCGGTATCCGCAAGGGCGGTGCAATAGGCTGCCGCGTTACCCTTCGGGGCGAGAAGGCGGAGAATTTCCTGAATACGGCGCTTGGTATTGTCGAGAGGAAGATCTACCGCAGTCAATTCGACAGGAGCGGCAATTTTTCATTTGGAATCGAGGAACACACGGATTTCCCGGGAATGTCGTACGATCCGCAGATCGGAATTTACGGCATGGATGTCAACGTGGTTCTTGCACGAAAGGGAATCAGGATCACACGGAGACATGCACAGCAGAAGAAGCTTCCAGAAAAACAGGTAGTACGGCCCGACGACGCCGTCTCATTTCTGGAGGCGAAATTCCAGGCGGAGGTGGACTGATGGGTGGAGAAAAGACCAAGAAGTTTGGCCGCGGTGCACATGAATGCCAGATGTGCGGCCGGAAGCAGGGACTGGTACGCAGGTACCATATCATGTTCTGCCGCCAGTGTTTCCGCGAGTGGGCCCAGAGGATGGGCTTTAAAAAGATGAATTAGAGGTGAGTACACAATGTCGAGATTAAATACCATTGCCGACGGCATGAGCACACTCAAGAATGCGGCTGACGGTGGAAAACCCAATGTCATCATCGAACCGGCCAGCAAACTCCTCGGTGCCATGTTTCGGATCATGCAGGAATCCGGCTACATCAGCGGCTTTGAATTTGTCGATGATGGCCGGGGAGGCCAGTTCCTGGTCCAGCTCAGTGGAAGGATCAACAAGTGTGGTGCGATTACACCGCGCTATTCGGTAAAGATGGCCGACCTGGAATACTGGGAGACCCAGTACCTTCCGGGCAAGAACTTCGGGATACTGATCCTGTCCACGTCGAAGGGTGTCATGACACATGAACAGGCCCGCAGGGAGAACGTGGGCGGCGAGTTGATCGGGTACGTCTATTGAGGTGTGAAGATGGCAGCAACAAGAACAGTCGCTATCCCGGAAGGCGCATCCGTCGAGATGGACGGGTACGTGCTGAAAGTGAAGGGACCGAAAGGCCAGCTTGAGCGCAACATGAGATTCCCCCAGATCAAGATAGAAGTCCTGGAGAACGAAGTTGAAGTCTCGACTTCGTCGGACAGGAAGCGCACCATGGCCATGGTGGGAACATTCGCTGCACATGCCAACAATATGTGCATCGGGGTCACCGAAGGCTTTGAGTACCGGCTCAAAGTGGTGTACAGCCACTTTCCCATTCAACTGAAGATGTCAGGAGATAAGCTTGAGATCGTCAATTTCCTGGGAGAGAAAAAGTCAAGGTACGCCACCATCGACGAACGTGTCAAGGCAAATATCGGAAATGACGAGATAGTCCTCACGGGCATCGATAAAGAAATGCTTGGCAACAGTTCGGCAAATATCGAGCACGCCACAAAGATTCGAAAGCGTGACCCGAGGACATTCCAGGACGGGATATATATCGTTCAGAAGGGGTGAGGAAGATGGCAGACGAAAAGAAGAGACTGATACGTGTCCGCACCCAGAAATCGGCGAATTTCTCCCGCGACGGGGAAGGAAAGAAGAAGAAGCTGAAGAAAACCTGGAGGCGGCCGAGGGGGCTTCACAACAAGCAGCGTCTCCAGAAGAAGGCCAAGGGCCCTCTCCCGACTCCGGGATATGGCAGTCCCGTGGCGGTCAGGGGAATGCATCCCAGCGGATTCCGTGACATCCTGGTCTTCAACCCCGGAGATCTTGATGCCCTCGACCCCGACCAGGACGCGATACGCATCGGCGGGTCGGTAGGGGACAGGAAGAGAGCTCTGATCCAGGAAAAGGCCGTCTCTGCCGGCCTCAAGATCCTGAATCCAAAAGAGGTAAGAAGAGCTGTCGAGGAGGATGCCGAAGATGACTGATGTCTCAAACCAGAAGAGGATCTCGGCATCACTGCTCAAGTGCGGAGTAAACCGGGTATGGTTTGATCCGGAACGTATCCCGGATATCCAGAACGCGATCTCGCGGGATGATATCAGGGAGCTTATCGACGATGGCGCGATACGGGCCCACCAGGTCAAAGGCGTGAGCAGGGGCCGGGCACGGGTCAAGATAGCGAAGAGGGCGTATGGGCACTGCAAGGGCCCTGGAAGGCACCGCGGTGCGAAAGGAGCCAGGAATCCGCGAAAGAGGCAGTGGATCCAGAAGATCCGGGCTATCAGAAAGACGCTTGTCGAGTTACGTGACTCGGGCGAGATAGACCGCCATATGTACCGAATGCTTTACCGGAAGGCGGCAGGCGGACAGTTCAGAAATGTCGCGCACCTGCGTGCCCAACTGGAAATAATGTCAGGGAGGATGAAATAAATGGCTTCAGGAGCGCGATATTTTGTTCCTTTCAGGCGGAGAAAAGAGGGAAAGACCGATTATTACCAGCGGACCAGACTGGTCGTGTCTGACCGTCCACGGATGGTTGTCCGGAGGACAAACAGGTATATCATCATCCAGCTGGTATCTGCAGCGCTCGAGGGGGACAAGACGCTCGTTGCGGTAAATTCGAAAGAACTTGCGCGCTTCGGGTACACGGGATCCACCTCGAGCACACCTGCGGCGTATCTGACAGGAATGCTTTTTGCGGTCAGGGCCCTGAATACCGACTATCAACAGGCAATCCTGGATATAGGGCTGAACCGGGCGACACCGGGTGCCAGGGTATTCGCCGCGCTGAAAGGCGCTGTCACCGCAGGTCTTGACATCCCGCACGGCGAGGCCGTTCTTCCTGATGAAGATCGGGTAAAAGGTGTCCATATCGCAGAATATGCACCTGACCGAGCAGGGGACCTGGTCCAGAATGTTGAAGAGACGATTGATGCGATCATGAAGGAGCTCAAGTAACATGGCGTACGAGAAAGAAGAATGGGTTCCCCTCACCGGAATTGGAAAGGCGGTGGCCTCAGGCCAGATCACCAGTATCGACCAGGTCCTGGAGAGCGGACATCCCATCAAGGAACCGGAGATCGTCGATGCCTTCCTGCCGGACCTCGAAGACGAGGTCCTGGACATAGAGATGGTGCAACGCATGACCGACTCGGGGCGCCGTGTGAAGTTCCGGGCGGTGGTCGTGGTTGGAAACAGGGACGGATACATCGGATTCGGCCAGGGAAAGGATGCCCAGGTCGGCGATGCTATACGAAAGGCGATCGTCAATGCAAAGACGAATGTGATCAAGGTAAAAAGGGGCTGCGGCAGCTGGGAATGCGGGTGCGGTGCAGCCCATTCCCTGCCAATGCAGGTTGAAGGATCGGCCGGAAGCGTGAGGGTGACATTGAAACCTGCCCCCCAGGGGATAGGGCTTGTTACCGGGGATATCAGCAAGAAAGTGCTGGAACTCGCTGGAATCAAGGATGCCTGGACATTCTCGCGCGGACAGACCCGGACAACCATCAATTTCGCGAAAGCAACCTTCAATGCACTCAAGGCGACCAACATGGTCAGGACAGGGGGGGCAGAGTGATGTACGCGATTGTCCAGGTCAAGGGGGTAGTAAATACCCGGCGTGATATCAAGGATACGCTCCGGATGCTCCGCCTGCACCATATCAACCACTGCGTCCTGGTGCCCGACACACCCGAATATCTTGGAATGATTCGGAAGGTGAAGGATTTCGTTGCGTACGGCGAGGTCGATGCACAGACGATAGAGACGATCCTTCGCACCAGGGGACGGGTTATCGGAGATCATCCCCTCACCGACGAGTATGTGAAGGCGAACTCAAGTTTTGGAGGGATCACGGAGTTTTCTCAGGCACTGGCGTCAGGAGATGTCAGGCTCCCCGATATGCCGGGATTGAAACCGGTACTCCGTCTGCACCCTCCAAGGAAGGGATACAAGACCATCAAGAGAACATATCTCCAGGGTGGTGCCCTCGGATATTATGGGAAGGAGATCAATGCTCTCCTCTACAAGATGAGGTGAGATGATATGCCAGTCAATAAACGATCCAAGTTCCGCGGTTCGCGAACCTGCGGTGGTGGCACTCACAAGAACCGCCGTGGAGCCGGGAACCGTGGAGGAAGAGGCAGGGCGGGTCACCGTGACCACCGTTTCTCACATTACCTGCTTTATGGAGAGATCCATAACGGGAAGCACGGTTTTGTGAACCAGACCTCACAGAGAGAAAAGGCACTCTCTGTCGGTGTCCTGGACCAGATGGCAGGGACTCTTGTCGATGAAGGCAAGGCCTCCCGGGAGGGTGATGTCATAGTCATCAATGCCGAACAGATCGGTATTGATAAGATACTTGGCAGCGGAAAAGTCACTCAGAAGATGAATATCTCTGCCAGATCTTTTTCAGAGCAGGCAAAAGTGAAAATTGAGGCGCTGGGTGGCCAGGTCCTGGTTATCTAACCTCTTTTCAAGGTGAAAGAATGGGAACCCTGTTGGACCGAATGGAACCGCTGCTGGCAGCGATGCCTTCAGTCAAGAGTCCTGAAGGCCACGTCCATTTCAAGAACAAGCTCTTGTGGACGGCCGGCATCCTGATACTCTATTTTGTACTGACCAATATCCCGCTATGGGGGCTGGACCCCAATTCACAGGATCTCTTCCTGTACTGGAGGGCTCTCCTCGCCGGAGCGAGCGGCTCACTTGTCCAGCTCGGTATCGGGCCGATTGTTACGGCGTCTATCGTGCTGCAGCTCCTGAAGGGTGCGGATATCCTGCATATCGATACTGCCGATGTGCGTGGCCAGGTCATCTACATGGGGCTGCAGAAGCTGCTCATCTTCGTGATGATCATCATCGAAGCTGCGCCGAACCTTGTAGGAGGTTTCCTCCTGCCCGATCCGGCCATCGCCGATGCGTTCTTTGGAGGAAATCTCTTCGCAGTCTCGCTCTTGATCTTCCTCCAGGTGTGTATCGGGGGTGTCCTTATCGTATTCATGGATGAGGTGGTCACCAAGTGGGGGATCGGTTCCGGAGTGGGACTTTTCATCATAGCCGGAATATCCCAGGCACTCATCAACGGGTTCATCAACTGGTCCCCGTTGAATGACCAGTATCCGGTCGGTTTCTTCCCGCGCCTGGTGGCCGTAATAGCCGACGGGGCGAATTTCCTGCAGTACATGGGCATCGAGATGCTCGCACTTATCGCAACGGTTGTGATATTCCTCATAATCGTGTACGTGGAGTCCACCCGGATCGAGATTCCCCTTGCCCACGCGCAGGTCCGCGGGGCCAGGGCACGGTTCCCGGTGAAGCTGATCTATGCCAGTGTCCTGCCCATGATCCTTGTCAGGGTGCTGCAGGCCAATATCCAGATGATCGGACTCTTCCTAAACAACGTGGGGATCACAATCCTTGGCACGTTCCAGAACCAGTCGCCGGTCAGCGGGCTGATGTATTACTTGAACCCGGTGAACGGGCCGTCTGACTGGATGTGGTGGATCTACGATCTCGGCCATGCGCCCTGGCAGATTCTCACGAGGCTTGGCATCGATACCATCATCATGGTGGTCGGCGGTGCAATATTTGCCCTCTTCTGGATCAAGACCGCAGGCCTGGATTCGAAAGATGTGGCCCGCCAGATCCAGCTGAGTGGAATGTCAATTCCCGGCTACCGGCGGAATCCGCAGGTCCTCGAGAAATATCTCGACAGGTACATCCCCCGGGTGACCGTGATTGGCGGTGTATTTATCGGACTGCTCTCTGTCGGTGCCAACCTGTTTGGTGTTATCGGAGCAGTGAGCGGGACGGGTCTTTTACTGACGGTGAGTATCACGTATCGTCTGTACGAGGAGATTGCAAGCCAGCAGATCATGGAGATGTACCCGTTCATGCGGACGTTCTTTGGGAAGGAGTGAGTATGACAGACAGGAGAGTAATCATTACCGGCGTGCCCGGGGTTGGCAAGACCACGGTGGTCAACGGGGCCTTAAAAATCCTGGAAGATGAGGGGATTACCTACAAATCCCTCAACTTCGGCACGTATATGTTCGAAGTCGCCAGGAAGGACGGAATCGTGAAAGACCGCGACGAGATGAGAAGGCTGGATCGCGATGTGCAGAAGGAGCTCCAGAGGGCTGCCGCCAAAGCGATGGCCCTGGAAAAGGGAAATATTCTCATCGACACGCACGCGTCGGTGAAGACTCCCCGGGGATATCTTGCCGGACTGCCCGAATGGGTGCTGCGGGAACTGATGCCCGATACGATCGTTTTGGTGGAGACCGACGAAGACCAGATCCTTCTCCGCAGGTTGACCGACGAGACCCGGTCAAGGGACATGGAGGGATCCGCAGGGATTGGGCAGCACCAGCAGTTCAACCGGTCCATTGCGGCATCGTATGCCATGATAACGGGCGCAACCATCAAGATCGTCGTGAATGCAGATCATCTCCTTGACAAGGCAGCAGAGGATTTGGCGCAGACGCTCGGGTGAAATGGTATGGATATGAAGAAATATGGAGGATTCATCCCCCTTATCGTGGCAATGCTGCTCATCTTCTCCTACAGCGTACCGGCGATCAGGGACGGCGTGGGGAGTTTTCTCGACACGGTACTGGGCCCGCTTGCGAATATGGTCCCGTTCTATGTCCTGATCGTTATCCTTTCAACGGCTACCGCATTGTATTCCTCCATAATCCAGAAATATACCATTGACTATGAGCACATGCAGGATGTCCAGGCCAGGATGAAAGTCTTCCAGAAAGAATACCGGGAAGCCCAGCTTTCCGGAGATGAGAAACGTCTCAAGAAACTGAATGCAAAGAAGGACAGGATGATGAAGGAACAGATGGAGATGTCCCAGAACCAGTTCAAGCCCATGGCATACATCCTGATCATAACGGTCCCAATCTTCTTCTGGCTGATATTCAGGTTAAACAGCGCGGAGGGGGCGATCATCATGCCCTTCTTTGGTCTGCACACCCTGACTGATTTCGTGCTTGGTCCGATACCGGCCTGGATACTCTGGTACATGATGTGCTCTCTGACCATCAGCCAGGTTGTCCGAAAGTCCCTCAATATCGGGGGAATATAATGAGAATCACGGTGAGTGGTCTGCCGGGAAGCGGGACCACCTCACTCGCCAGGACAATAGCTTCCCGGAGAGATTACCAGATCATCTCTGCAGGAGAGGTGTTCCGCCAGATGGCAAGCGAGAGAGGCATGGGTCTTGCCGATTTTGGAGAGCTGGCACGGAAGGACCCTTCTTTTGACCGGCTTATCGATGAAAGGCAGCGGGAGATTGCCCTGTCCCATGAAGACATAATCGTCGAGGGCAGGCTCTCTGGCTGGTTTGTCAGGGAAGCCGACCTGAAAGTCTGGCTCATGGCATCCCTGGAATGCAGGGTGGAGAGGATCTTTGAACGTGATCGTGTCTCTGATCACGAGACTGCACTGAATCTTACCCGCGACCGCGAGGAGTGCGAAGCTGAGCGTTACCGGACGTATTATGATATCGACATCGATGACCTGTTACCATATGACATTATCCTCAATTCGGAACGTTTCGATGTAGAGGAACTTGCCGCGATCGTCGAGACCTCAATCTCCGTCATTGAGGCCCGCTCACCGGAAAGCAACAATATTCATTGAAACACCCGACACTCATCTCTATCAGCCGGATTCCGGGAACTCTTTTTATGGCTCTTCGCTACCTGGCGTGTGCAGGATTGATGAACCGGATACAAATTGTAGAGGCTACCCGCCCCCACACCCCCCATGTGCGATGCATGCCGCCACCCCCGAAAAATACCGCGAGGCTGATTCGCCCTCGACCCGGGGTGACCTGCGGTCACCTTCAGATTAACAGTTAAAATTTGAGCAATTGGTATGAGTTATGTGTGGACGCCCCGGCGGCGGTTCAGTGACTGATTTGGTATGTGGATAACAAATCGATTCAGACTCCCCACACAAAACAGCGAGGAGGCCTTTTTATTCAGGCCAGCCCGGGAACCGCGGGAAAGCGATTGATCTCTGGTCTATCCGTTCAGACCATGTGAAAGAGCAGTATGAGGTCAGAGAAGTCAATCTCACCGTTTCCATTGTAATCGAATGCACTGACGGGTTCATTCTCAGCTATCCAGTTCATTTGATTGAAATACAGCACCACATCTGCGAAATCACATCTTCCGTTGCCATTGAGATCTTCGTACAGGCCATCGTTATCGGGATCTGTAGGGAGGAGAGCGGCATCGGAGGTATCTGCGTTGTCCGCCTGGGAAGAATCAGTCAGTGGTATCGCCCTGACGAAGGGACACGGTTCCCCTGAAGCAGATCCGTCACCGTCGAACGGAGTGACATCACCGGAGGTTGACCCATCACCGTCGAATGGACACGGTTCCCCTGAAGCAGATCCGTCACCGTCGAACGGAGTGACCTCGCCGGAGGTTGACCCATCACCGTCGAAGGGACACGGTTCCCCTGAAGCAGATCCGTCACCGTCGAACGGAGTGACCTCGTCGGAGGTTGACCCATCACCGTCGAAGGGACACGGTTCCCCTGAAGCAGATCCGTCATCGTCGAAGGGAGTTATATCCCCGGAAGAAGGCCCTGAATCGGGGAAGGGACTGATTTGTCCGGGTGATATCCCGGTATCAGTGAATGGAGATGGGCTCGCAGCTGAAACAGAGTTTGTAAAAGCCAAAAACGCCAGTGCTACCGCTAGCAAAAATACATATTTCTTACTCATCCGCCACCTTGATTGCAGTTTTTACCAAGTCAGGAGAGATACCTCATCATCCTGCACCACAGGTATCGATCCCCTCTTTCCTGATACACGATATCTCACCTCCGCTGTATATAAACCTGATTCAGGCGGATGTGATGGAGAAAATTCATGGATAATTATCCTTTATCTTTCTAAATGCAAGGAAGAATGCGAGAATTTTTACCGGATGAACTGGTAACAGTGAAGGAGTAGACCGGAACCGGGTTCGAACCGGGACAGGGAGAGATTGATGAACCAGGATGATGATGAATACACGGTAAAAATCGTGAAAGAATGGGATGAAGAGTCTCTTCTCACACTTTTTCGGGCAGGTGGCTGGTGGAGAGAAGAATGGGACCCTGCCCACATCGCGGACCTCGTACAGGCGAGTTTCGCATTCGCGGTTGCCATACATGTCGCCGACAGTGTCACTGCCGGGATGGGCCGGCTGATATCTGACGGAACATCGGATGCATATATCCAGGACCTGGTTATCCTCCCGGAGTACAGGGGAAGGGGCATTGGTGCAGGAATTGTCCGCGCTCTTGTAGATCATTGCATGAGCAACAACATTACCTGGATTGCACTGGTCGCAGAACCGGGGACCGAAGACTTTTACGGCACGCTCGGCTTTTCCAGGATGAGCGGGTATGTCCCAATGCTTTTTACAGGAGGAAGTTCGTGAGCATCACGTTCGGGGATTTCAAGCCTGTCACTCTTGACGATAAAGAGATGTTCCTCTCGCAGTTCTCCAGGTTTCCACCGGGTCACAGCGACAACTCATTTATCAACATGATCTGCTGGAATCATTTTGCACATTACCGGTATGCAAAGATTGGTGACAGTATCCTCATATCCAGTACGATTGGAGAAAATACAAAATTCCGACCACCCATCGGTCCGAAGAACCCCGATCTCATGAGAGACCTGTTCCGGACCGCTGTCGCGTATGGCGACGAGAAGCCTGTCGTCCTCATAGAAAAGGATACCAGAGACTGGATACTGGAACAATACCCGGCACTTCCCCTGTATGCTGACCGGAACTATTTCGAATATGTGTACCATACTGACGACCTCGCGGATCTTCCCGGACAGAAATACCAGAATATTCGCCGTCATCTGAACAGGTTCCAGCGCAACTGCAATCCGGCCGTCGAACTGATAGATGATGGCAATCTCCTCGAGGTTCAGGAATTTCTTCTTGAGTGGTGTGAATGGAGGGACTGCGACTCCGAACCGTTTCTCCTGTACGAAAAAGAGGCTATACTCTTTGCCATCTCACATTTTGGAGAACTTGGACTTTCAGGTCTCCTGATCCGGGTTTCGGGAAAGATAGGTGCCATCGCGCTCTTCGAGATACTGAGTCAGGATACCGCGGTGGTACATTTTGAGAAGGGTCTTCCTGACTGCGAAGGCATATACAAGGCGATCAATGCCGAGACAGCGCGCTTCCTGAAAGGACGGGTAAAATTCATCAATCGTGAGAGTGACATGGGAGTCGCCGGACTGCGAACGGCAAAAACCAGGTATCGTCCCCACCACATGGTTGAGGTCTACTATGCACAAAAGGAGGATCTGATACAGATTCTACAGGATGGTTCTTGAATTTTTAAAAATTTTGCATCGGGAACACCTTTTCGAATCCAGTATGGTGCCTTCTTTAGGATTCATTCTGCCGGCCGTCCGATATGGTACGTATCAAAAGTGCCTCCATGGATGTGGCCTTCTCTAATTTTTCTCTCTCTCGCCTGGATTGTTTGGATCGCATCAGGGCAGGGTTTGCCGATATTCCCGGCCTGAAAGCGGGCTTTTGCCTGCAATTGGCCATTATCCGAAGTTTATTCTCTGATGAAGGGAAAATGAATATCATGAAGACTCCCTTCCACCTGATGCTCGTTCCAACTCTTGGCTGCCCTGCACGATGCAGGTATTGCTGGAGTTCGGAGGAAGGGTCACCCACTATGAGCATCGAGACTGTCAAGGATGTTGTCAGGTGGATGCGGGATTTCCAGGATAATCCGGTGACGATAACGTTTCACGGGGGGGAGCCTCTCCTTGCGGGGGCAGAATTCTTCCGCACGGCGCTCCCCCTTCTCTCCGAAGGTTTATCCCGCCTGTCGCCGTCTTTTGCCATACAGACCAACCTGTGGAGAATGACACCTGAAATTGCCGAAATACTGGCTGAATACTCGGTTCCTGTCGGTTCAAGCATAGACGGCCCTGAACACATCAATGACCGGCAGAGAGGCACAGGCTATTTTAAAAAGACCCTGCGGGGATATGAAATTGCCAGGGCACACGGGCTCGACGTGCGGTTCATCTGCACGTTCACATCGCAGTCTGTCGAAGCAAAGGAAGAGATCTTCAATTTCTTCCTCAAGAACAATCTTACACTCAAGCTGCACCCGGCATTACCATCCCTGAGAGATGATAAACCGGAAGAATGGGCTCTATCACCGGAAAAGTACGGCGAATTGCTGCTTTATCTCCTGGACAAGTCCCTGGACCACATACACGAGATCGAGGTCATGAATATCAATGATCTCTGCAGGTGCGTGTTTACCCGCCATGGAAATGTCTGTACATTTGCCGATTGCATGGGTTATACGTTCGCAGTCGGGCCGGACGGAGATATATATCCCTGTTACCGGTTCATTGGAATGGCCGAGTATGCAATGGGAAACGTGGCCGACAACCCGGGGATAGAGGAACTGGCAGAATCTCCGGCATGGAAGCTCATGCACCGGTTCAGGGACTATGTTGATGAAGAATGCAAAGAATGCCGGCATATCAGGTACTGTCGCGGGGGGTGCCCGTATAATGCAATCACACCTGCAAAAGGAGAGATTAAAGGTGTCGATCCCCACTGTCCGGCATACAAGATGATATTTGATGAGATCTCGGAGCGCCTGGACGCGGAGATGTTCGAATCTCCCATGATGGAAATGGGAGGATTCGGCGCGAAAAGGGAGCGGATGAAACCCGGGATTATGTCTCTTGTACACAAGATGGTTTCGGGATAATCCTTTTTCCCGCATAAAACCGGAGGCAGATTCCCGCCCGCGTCAGGGTATTTTTTTGGATTCACAGGGTTGGACGAAAAGTCTAAAAAACCGGGTTTGAAGAGCTCTCCTCTCACCCGGTGCGCGTCAGAAAAAAACGAATAATCTGTGCCCAATTCCAAATAAGGCAGATTTTGGCTCAAATTTCCGGAAAAGACAATTAATGAGGCGATAATATTGAAAAAGGCGGTCAAATATCCTTTGGAATGATACAAAAGTTTAAATCCGGGAGATCAAACCTCTAAGAAATAGTTCGTGAGAACTAGCGTTGGAGAGAGATGATGCTCGAGATGAAACACAAGAAGATCGTCCGCCCTGGAAAGGACGAAGACGTTGTACAGAAGTTTAGAAAAGAGAATGCCTGGGGTTTGTGCACAAGTGTTGACCTCAAGGACTGCAATCCGGAGACGATACGAAACCCGGAAAAGATCCGGGAGTTTATCATTGAGCTCTGCGATCTTATCGAGATGAAGAGATTCGGGGAACCTACAATTGTCCATTTCGGACCAAACGAGAGGGTGGCAGGGTATTCAATGACACAGCTCATTGAGACATCGCTCATATCCGGGCACTTTGCCAATGAAACCGATTCCGCGTACCTGGATATCTTCAGCTGCAAGGAGTATCACCCGGAACAGGCGGCGGAGTTCTGCAGGAAGTTTTTTGAAGCCGGATCTGAAAAGCACACAGTCCTGTTCAGGTACTGAGGAGAGACCTCCTCACGTGGATTTTTCATAGAATTACTCATACGTACTCTTTGCCCTGGGGGTGGCGATAGATGGAGGGGTGTCGATATCCCCAAGAATCGTTTCATTCCCCTTTTTCGTTGATATAAGCCATTTTGGAAAAATCGCGCTTATTATACCGAAATTATCTCAATACCTATCGATCAAGGGCATATCCCACGAAGATATGCGTTGACGATCCTGGTCGGATTTGGATATTGGATCCTTCCCCGAGATATTCTCCCGGGTGATGTATGCCGAATGCCACAGGAGACCGGCCGGGATGATCATCCCTGGAGCAAACAGATCGATTCACTATCAGAAAACTCTGTCTCCTGCAAAAATGGGGGTGCTCCTGATATTTGATCACCTGATCGATAGGGGGGGTTGATGCCAGATTCTGGGGGTGTCCGGCAAAATGAAAAAACCAGGTGACATATCAAAGAGCACTATAGATTGTCATCTTTCTGGTTAAAAAATTTTCATATTAGTGTCTGCCTGATTGGCTCATAACGGACAAAAATACCTCTCTTCAGGAGGATTTTTTTTGATCGCAGGAAACCCGCCGGTCTCGACGATTACGTGGTTTGCATCAACCGGTTCATGGGGATGTGCAGGAGGTGAAATGAGGGAATTTTTTTACGAGGGCAGTTCACGCCTGTCTACCAGTCTCTTTGGGCGACCTTTGGTGCGGTGAAGTTCAAGCCCTCCTGGAGGAGCGATATGGAAGACTATATCAAAATTCTCCCCGTATGCATCTGCAAGGCGTGGCTTGAAAGAGAAGAAAGACTCGAGAAAACGATCCTGTATCAACGTGCTGTCAATTGTGCCGGGATCCATGCATTCCATGCTGACTCTGAGTACTGCGCTCTCTTCATCCTCCTGCTGGTAGACGAAGGCTTCGTATTCCCCGGTGAGATAATCCATGTTATCCCTCTGGAAGACCCCTCTCTCGATATCCACCCGGTTGACAGGGGTTTCAAGTACCCATACCGTCTCCGCTTCACGCTCCGGGGAGAAGATCTTCATATGGGTTCTTCCGCACGGGCATCTCTCCCGTGTCAGCACCACGGTGGTATCTTCTGTATCGTAATTCAGGAGCAATGTCCCGCACCGTTCTCCGACAGGGATGAGGGTCGTCAATACGGCACGCCCGCATTCCCCGTCTTTTACGAAAGACTTCAAACCGGGATCATATACATCAAGGTGGACCAGGTCTTCAGGGACATGAAGGCCGTCCGTCTCCGCACATTCGCCGCACATGGTCCCTTCGGTGCTCCCATACGTGTTGTATACATCCAGCTGCCATAATTCAGCGAGATATGAACGGGATTCTTTTGCAAAACTCTCTCCTCCAACCACCAGGCGCTCTAACGAGGTCTCTTCCGGAGAGATACCCTCCTTCTCAAGCCTTCTCGCAAGTTTCAACAGCTTGAACACGCTGCCGACTATCGCGGTGGGTTTATACGACGAGATCATCCTGACGGGGAAGTTGCACTTTCCGGTAGGGATTATGGTCATTCCAATCTCCCGTGCTGCAAGTGTCATCGTGTTCGCACCAACATTCATTCCATATGATGCGCAGATGATCACCCGATCCCCCGTTCCAATGCCCTGCGAGAAGAAGATACGTGCGTATTTCTCTGCGTATCGTGTCCAGTCCTGCCAGGTAAGAAAGAAACTCTTTGGAACTCCGGAAGTTCCGCTCGTCTCATGAATGGTATAAACATCCTCCCAGTCGACACTTTTGAACATGAACTCCCCGGTCACCGGGGGCTGGTTTCTCCTGATCGAAGCACTTGAGATGAGGGGAAGTTCGAGGAGATCGCCATGTTCCCGTATATCTCCCGGATCAACATGATTCTTGTTGAACCACTTGCGATAAAACGGGGAATGATCGTATGCATACCTGACCGTGTAACGGAGACGCTCGTCGATACACGCATCGAGATCGGATCGCGGCATTGTCTCAATCGCCGGATTGAATATTTTTGGAATATCCATTGAGGAGTGTGTATCGATATCGCGCATGTAAAACATTTGTATTCGGGCTGTATGCCCTTGACCATAACGGCTGGAGATGTTTGTTTCACCGTGTATCCGCATGAAAGATCGGAGTATTCAGCTGAAACGAGCCAGTCCGGAATTGAAATCTCCGTGTCTGAAGATTACGGAACCGGGTACGTGCCATATCGTGAATGAATGGTTCCGAGAGAGATATCTATAAATTTTATCCGAGAAAACAACCTGTTGCCAGTGGTGTGTGAATGACAAAGCAAACCCGTTATAAATGCAAGATCTGCGGCTACATCTATTCGCCGCTGAGAGGTGAACCGCATAACGGAATACCCGCGGGAACTGCGTTTGAGGATCTCCCGGAGAGCTATGTATGCCCTATCTGCGGTATGCAGGGAAAAGGCAAAATTGGCAAGTGGGGATTTGATGAGTGGGTTCCCACGCGGTATCTCTGCTCCGTGTGTGGGTATGTGTATGATCAGAAGCGTGGTGAACCACATCGGGGAATAAGAGCAGGCACAGCGTTCGAGGATCTTCCGGACGATTATACCTGCCCCATATGTGCACTCGACCCAAAAATTGCCAAGGAATTTGGGAAGGTGTTCAAACAGGGATTCGAACCCCTGGATATTTGATAATACCTCTTTTTCTTCCCCCACATCTGGTCTGGAAAGGATGAATGAACCAGATGCATCTTCTGGGTGCTGCCCTCCGCAACACCCCCTCGCGGTCTAGTGGGCTACCTGCATCGCCGCTTCCAAAGGACGCTCCTGCGTCGGTTGGAGTGTCCCAATCGGGATGAAGGCAATCACTCCGTCTGTTCTCTCTCCTCACACGATCGCGAAGAGGTTTTCCAACGAATAATTGAGAATTTGCCGCCGGACCAGGACACCTGGTATTTCTCGATTTGTCATGGTCCCAATCCTTGTTCCACACAGGTAATCTGGAGATTGCGAATTGGCCGTTTTGTATATCGCATCATACGGTTCATGCTGTTTATTCTGCATATTTTCAAGTCAAAAAGCGATACCAGTCCCGGGAATTTTCATCGTTGCCGATAACGACCAGCAACACGGGACACCCTGCCTTCGTCTATTCCTGAATCGGTCCCCGAAGGTTCTCAAAATTTTTGAGATTATGCTATATATCTTCATGACAGAATGTAGAATACGGCAGCGTGAAGTGCGAAATGTTTGAAAAGGTATTGTTACCAACAGATTTTTCTCTGGATGCCAACAGGACCCTGGAATACGTTCATGAGATTCCTGGAGTACGGGAAGCAATTCTGCTGCATGTGACAGAAGAGGTCCGTTCGGACGGGAAAGCCTGGATTGCAGGGAAGGATTCCGTCTCCCCGGCAGATCGTGCATGGAGATCACTCCAGAAAGAGAGGGAATTTTTGGCGGCGAGAGATCTTCATGCTGTCACGAAGATGGTGGGCATGGAGAGCGGGGATATAGCAGGGGCCATACTCGCATACGCTGAGAATGAAGAAGTATCGCTCATCATGATGGGATCACGGGGAAAAGGCATTGTCGGGGGGTTTATCCTTGGAAGTGTATCGGCAAAGGTACTCCGCAATGCACGGACACATGTCCTCATCACCCAGCACCGCCAATCAACCAAAAAAAACATCGGAAAATGGGGTGATCCCCAAAAAGAGCAGCAACCGGGGCCTCTGTTCCGGAAGATTCTCATCCCGGTCGATTTCTCGCGGTTGTCCACCGAGGTTATCGAGTTTGCAGGGGATATTGAAGGGATCGAAGAGATCGTCCTGCTTCATGTCATCTCCCATGGCGAGAGCAGGAAGGAACTGGAGACGAGGATGAAAGATTCATACAACAGGCTCCAGTACCTCTCGGGCAAGCTCGATTATGACCTCACGGTCAGGATCCATATCCGGTTTGGCAGTCCCGCCGAAGAGATCTGCACCCTCGCCGAAGAAGAGGGGGTTGGCATGATCATGTTCTCCCGGTTTGGGGTGACCGGAGAGATCAGGGAGATCCTGATAGGGGGCACGGTACTGGAAGTTGCGAAAAAGGCGAACAGGCCGGTTTTTGTGAAATATCCTGCCTTCTCACCGGTACTGATGGCAAGGGAGCTGCAGCCGGCCGAATACCCCCTCGCAGAGGAGATCTGGACACAGTTTCGCCGGCAACAGGCGGATCAAAAGACCGACAGGATATTTGGTCTCTTTATCGGGGAGACTCTCGTATCCGTGGCGCGGTGCAGGCGCTACCCGGGTGGCCTGGCGGTGGACGGTGTCTTTACCCGCGACGAGTTCCGGGGGAAGGGGTACGCCACACGGGTTATGGACCGGCTTGTCGCATCCTGCGGGAAAGAGACGTTATACCTGCACTCTCCACAGAAGCTTGTGAAATTCCACGAATTGTACGGATTCGGAACAATCGGTATGCATGAGATCCCGGAATCTGTCAGGAATGGAAGTATTCTCATCATTGGAGAGAGCGCACTGGCCAATCTTCAGCCCATGAAACGGGAACCCGGACCGCCCGTAGCATAGGTGGTCCGGATCTCAATACGTGAAGAGCTCCTGGATATGGCCGGTGCCGGATGTCCGGACAACCAAACAGGGACGATTCACACCTGCTTTCTCTCGAAGGACGGGGTTCATCTCCCTGATCTGTATCCCTGCTCCATTCTCTTCATCATCTCTATGAGCACGGCAAAGACCGCCGCTTCGAGGGGGTCTTTCATCATTGCCATGTCGTCGTCTTCGTGCATGCGTATCATGCCAACAAGCTCTTCGGCATAGTCCCGGTCAGCTGCATGCAGGGCTCTTCTCGCCCTCATCCAGCGATCGGCGGTAACGAGGAGGTCGTTATGCCCTATGCGGTTATTTCCGGGATCAACCATAATCCATCAGCCTGATGTTTATCAGGACAAGGATTAACCCGGTGCCGGGCGGGGCGAAAGTGGCTCTTCGTGAAGGCATTTCCGGCGGAAAACGGGAGTTTTTCCCATTCATACTTTTATTAGATGTTTTCGAGAACCTGCGACGCTCCCTGGGACTACGCTTCGCCTGCTCCTGTCGCTGCGGCGAACCCCAAAAGGCGATAGGGACTGTAATGGGGCAGAGATGATCAACCCTACACTACCCCGATCCCCCCTGCCCACAGAATATCGCCTGCGGGGGGTCGGGGGGTGCAACCCCCCCGTCTTCATGTAAAAAACTTTAACCACGTTGCGCTTACCACTGCCACTCTTCCCACCTGACATCGTCTGCGGGGGCCAGGAGGTGCAGCTCCCCTTCAGCATGCACTTTTATCCGCCCCAGGGGCTAGGCTTCGCTTGCCCCTGCCACCCTGCGGGTGCCCGGACTACGTCCTACTTGCGGCGAACCCCAAAAACGTGATAGGGACTGTAATGGGGCAGAGATGATCAACCCTACAGTACCCCGGTCAACCCTGCCTGCCAGATATCGCCTGCAGGGGTTCAGGGGGCGGCAGCCCCCTGTCTGCATGAAAATGAGATTGTTCTCTTCTCTAAAACGAGAAGATTCACAAACAGGTAATCAATTACCTCACAGCCCCGGGAAACCCTGTCCACAGGATATCGCCTGCAGAGGGTTCAGAGGGGGGTGCAGCCCCCCGTCAGCACGTAAAACTTTACCCACGCTTCGCTTGCCCCTTCTCCTCCGGAGCCCCGGACTTGCGTCCTATCGTTGCGTCGAACCCCAAACTGCGATAGGGCCCGGACTGGTTGATAGATAGTCTGATTCCTATAATCGTCGGTCTAATCGAGGGTAGTAACAGCGCCTGAAAAAAAAGTTAGATGAGTTTGTAGAATGGGTGGCTCTCAGCAATGCACTGGACGCCAAGCTGTTGGGCTGCCTCAAGTACGGCGATGTCGGTATAGGCCTGCGCAGTGATCATGGCCTCTACATTCTCGATTGGCCCATACATGATCAGGTCGGCACCGAGTGTGCTGGCGATCATGTTGCAGCCGATATCGGGTGCGGACCACGCTGCCTGGATGACACCGTCCATTCCGCCCTTGTAGTGGTGGAAGAGCTGGGCTGTGTACTTGTCCTTGCCCTTCAGGCCTTCTGCCAGTGCCGACGGGTTCTTCTTGGTACCCTTCCAGCGCTTGAGCCAGGTCCAGGAGACCGTCATGTTGTGGTACGCACCACCGGTGGGGTAGCCGTGGATGGCCTTGCAGGCCAGGATCTCACGGTATGCTCCACCGGAGCCGATTCCAAGGGGAGTAGCTGCGGTATCGAGGATCGGGCGTGTAATTCCTGCCTCTTCCGCAATCTGCAGCATTCCCTTCTCCTGCCCGGCAACACCACCCTCGACCAGGACCTTCTCCCTGCCGACCACTGATGGGTCACCGGGGTTGAAGGCCAGGACGATAGCTGCATTCACATCGCTGTTCTTGATGGCCTCGATGTTCTCAGGCGGAATTGACCCGTTAATCGAGTTGTAGATCGCACGGTCGGCAAGCCCGACTTCTGTCGTATACTTGCAGGCATGTGCGAGTGCTGCCGGAACTGATGAGTCCATCAAAAATGCGGTCTTGTTGTCGATACTGTCGAACCAGGTAAAGTAGCTCTCAAAGGCCTCGGGATATTCCGCGATAATCTGGATAAAGTGAGGAAGGCCGGTCAGGTCTGAAAGCTCCTGGCACCTGTTCCAGAGGGCCTCTGCTGTTTCTTTGTCTATCTTTCCGGTCTTGTCGTCAAGCACCACTTCATGCTTGTTGTAAAAGATAGAAGCGGCAAGTACTGTCGGGTATTCGCCTGGCTGTCCTCCGATCATGGTGCCGTTGAAATCCCAGACACTTTGCTCTTTTTCGAATCTGAACATATGTTTTCACACCTCCATTACATAATGACGTTTAACTTCGGGAGCAGCACAAGCAGCATGACAAATACTGTAAGTCCTGCTACAAGTCCATAGAGGATACCAATATCCCGACCGATTTTCCTGCCCACGCGCTGGGCAATCTCTGCATCCGTAAACTCGATCTGGCTCTCAATCTTGTCCAGCCTCTTCTCGATCTCGAGAAACTGCGGGTTTACGCCTGCAGCTGCGACTTCGATACCGCCTTCGGCCTCCTTGACCTCGACGACCATTGGATCGGCTGCGAATGCGCCCGGGTCCTTGCCCGTGAGTTCATCGATCTTTGCCTTGATGGCGCCCATATC
>JAHDSI010000082.1 GCA_018432765.1 Methanoregulaceae archaeon
GCGCTTCGCCCATGGTCTTCTGCAACGAGTTGGTCATGGATGTAAAGATGAACCGGGGCATCATGACAGCCGGTTCGTCCATGAGGGAGATCTTGCCCTCCAGGGGCTTGTGTTCAATGAATTCGGTGATGGCCGAATCGCCCCTGACCACCGCTTCCGCCTTGAATTTCCAGCTCGCGGAGACCCGGTCTGCCTGGAACGTGCAGTATTCGTCCCCCTTCGCATGGCAGGTCGTCTCGAGACAGAACCAGGTCTTGCCGGTCACTGCCGTGAGGATGCTCTCGATCCAGCCCTGGTGGATACCGCAGACAGACATATTCCAGTCCTTGAGAACCCTGGATTCGAAAGTATGTTTGGTCCGCATGATGATCCGCTTCTCCGATGCCTCAACCACTTCAAACGGCGCACCCCATCCCTGCTGATGCTGGAGCTTGAAGACCAGCGTAAGGAATTCCACCGGCTTCAAATCCATGCCAAGTTTCTTCAGGAAGTTGTTTAACCCGACCGATCCCTGCCCCACGGACCGGTAGAGCTTACGCACGGCCTTCACAGCAAGTTTCCTGTTGAGGTTTGCCTCGTACATCTCGTAGATTGCCCTGATAAGGTAATCCGGGTTGCTGGCAGTCTTTACGCCAAAACAATAGGTTTCCCCGGTGGAAGGATCAATCTCCATATATTCCCTGATGTCTTTCTCGCCGGAGATGACAGCCTCGAAGTCCGCTTTTCCGACCCTCTTTCTCTCCATGAGAAATAACTCCCATTTAATGTCTTATTAAATCTATGATTTATCTGTTAATCTACGACCTGGCAAACATTGATAAAACCCATTAAAACAGGTGAATTTTTTAAATACCGATTTTAATCAAAGATTGAGCACAGATGGACCTTTTGGTGCGGCTGAATCGAAGAGGACCTCGTAATAAGAGATCTCTCCATTTTTCCGGGTAACGACTATTTCATACCGCCCGGTCTTCAATTTAAACCTGACTTTGCCTTCGTGATTGGTGAAGTCGTTTCCAAGAATCTGTCCTCCCTTTCGTATTATGATCTTTAAGCCCTGTTGTGGGGATGCATCTTTCCTGACGATCATGGTGAAGATACCGACTCCTTCCGATCTCTTCCCGAGTTCCGGAATGTCAAGGGACTGGTTCTTTTTCAGATGACTTGTATCAAAGATTCTGCAGCCCAGGACGAGTTGATCGACAACAGGGGGACTTATCGAGAAGAGTTCGTAATCATCGGTCCCGCGCAGGGTTAATATTGCCCTGTCGCCTGCAAGAGTCCCGTTTCGGTCTTTTACCAGCGCACCTTTCGGCTCTCCGCCACAAAAAAGGATGTAGTACTTCCTGTCTCTCTGGGACCCGGTGGCCACTCCCCAAAAATTCTCTTTTTCAACGAATTCGATGAGTGCGGAATACGAAAAATTCCCCATCGATTCAGAGTGATGTACCAGATCCTCGATAATTTCATCGGCTTGCCGGTAATCTGTTCCATCTGTCATTTTGATGATCCCGTCGTCAGAAACTCTGTCAGGCAGTATGCTGATATGGATCGCATGTGCACATATTTCTTGCCTACTCCGGGCCTGCACCGGAGAGCCAGAAATAAATTCGATCAGGTCGTAACTATACCCGAATCCATGATAATCCCCCTGATGATCTCTTCGGTGGCCGTTGTTTCCACGCTCTTATATGCATCCCTTCTGGACATCAGGGATCGCAGGGTGCCGTTTCCGACATGGTATCCAATGCTCGCGGTCTCGCTTCCCATGGTTGCATGGTTCTATGTTTCCGTCTTTTTTTCGGGCGGACTTCCGCCGGTGCTCTATTATCTCGTGCTGTGCGGAATCTTCTCGGTGATTTTTTATTTATTTGCCTATTTCGGGCTCTTTGGGGGTGCTGATGCATGGGCACTTATCTTTCTCGCGTTCTCCATTCCCGCATTTCCCATCGAACCACTCGGAGGGTTTCCTCCGATGGGTTTTCTCCCGTTTTCAGTACTGGTCAATGCCGTCATGTTGAATCTTTTCACACCACTTGGAATCTATGTCATGAACGTGATGAAAAAGAACCGGGCACCGTTTCCATACCCGTTCTTAGGCTTTCCCGTCGATGGGGACTCGATCGAATATTCGTATGGCTATGTCATGGAGGATATCAGCGAAGAGGACGGGATCATATCCAGGAGATTTTACACGATCCCCGAAGCACTCCGCGGGATAATCGGGGGTGGCGGGAGAGTCTACACCAAAGATCTCAGACGGTTTCCGGAACAGTACAGTGAGGAACTCGAACTGTACAGGAAAGCAGGGAAGATCTGGATCTCGTATGGTGTTCCGTTTATCGTTCCTATCACTGCCGGTTTGTTGTCTGCGCTTGTAATCGGTGACCTGTTATACATCCTGATGTTGATCATTATCGGAGGATAATATGCTGAAACTGAACTTTTCGAATGACCTGATACCGGTCGTCGTCCAGGACATCCAGACACGTGAAGTCCTGATGGTGGCCTACGCAAACAGAAACGCCGTTGAACTGACAAGATCAACCGGATATGCACATTACTACAGCCGCAGCCGGAAGAAGATGTGGAAAAAAGGAGAAGAGAGTGGACATTTCCAGAAAGTTGCAAGAATTCTCGTGGACTGTGACGAAGACTGCCTGATCTATGAGGTGGAACAGACGGGTGCTGCCTGTCACATGGGCTATCGATCCTGCTTTTTCCGGACAATTGACGGAGAGGTCATATCAGAGCAGATCTTCGATCCGTCAAAGGTTTATGCAAAAGAATAACCCGGACGGAGTGCACACCCGGGGGATACTCTTTTTTTGCCTCCTCACTGTTTTGTGTTGGGGAGACTGGATCGAATTGTTATCCACATACCAGTTCAGTCACTCACAACCGCCGCCGGGGCGTCCTCACAGAACCCATACCCTGTTGCTCAAATTTTGACTGTGAATCAGCCTCGCGGTATTTTTTCTGGCGGCGGCGCGGCATCGCACATGGGGATATGGGGGCGGATAATCGCCACAAATTGTACCCGGTTCATCAATCCTGCCCGCAGCAGGTAGCGAAGAGCCAAATTTTCCGCTTCCTCTCCATTCCCCATCAAACACAAGAATAATGGCTATTGTTCGGTCCAGGAGCAGATCCTGCCCGAATACCCGTACCTCTCAACAATGAAAAAAGAATCGCGGCAATGAATATAATACTCATCGCGTTGATATTCTTCTGCATCAGATATCGCCTGCATCAGGTTCATTCCTGTCTTGTTGGGATCAGCGTGGTCAAAAAGCGGTATCTGCAGTAACCGTGTCGCACATGCATACAGTAAATAGGCACAAATTGTAGCGATATATCGAGAAAGAAAGGAAATAACTGGAAATAGGTGAGTGATTTTGAAATTAGTACCCGATACCAGCGTCGTCATCGATGGACGCATCACCTCAATGATAAAAGCCGGCGAATATCAGGATGCATCAATAATTATACCGGAAGCCGTAATCGCAGAACTCGAGGCACAGGCAAACCAGGGAAGGGAAATAGGTTTCAGTGGATTGACAGAACTTCAGTCACTGTGTAAGATGGCCGAACAGGGAATAATCGAAGTCAAATTTGTCGGAACCCGGCCTTCCCTGGAACAGGTCAAACTTGCAAACAGTGGAGAGATTGATGCATTGATTCGCAATGCCGCTATAGAGCATGACGCCAGATTCATCACCAGCGATGTTGTCCAGGCCGAAGTTGCACGGGCAAAAGGGCTGGATGTCATCTATCTCAAGCCACAACAGGAAGATTTCACCCCTCTTGCAATTGACCAGTTTTTTGACGAGCGAACCATTGCGGTATACTTAAAGGAGAGAGTGTCACCCGTTGCAAAGAAAGGGACGATCAAGGAGATGAAACTGGAGAGAATCCGTGAACAACCGACGACCGAATACGAGCTCCGCAACATGGCACAGGAGATACTCGAGCGTGCAAAGCGCGATCCGGACGGTTTCATCGAACTCGAAAAACGGGGGGTGACCGTCATCCAGATCGGATCGATGCGAATCGCCATCACCAGGCGTCCGTTCTCCGACGGCATGGAGATCACCGCTGTCAGGCCCATTGTCGATATCACCCTTGACGAGTTCAACAAGGCTGATGTGATAAAGAACAGGATACTTGGAGATAAGAGAGGCCTTCTTATTGCAGGACCACCCGGCTCGGGCAAGACCACCCTTGCACAGAGCGTGGCGACATACCTCGCTGATAGCGGGCTCGTGGTAAAGACCATGGAAGCTCCAAGAGAACTCCAGGTCCCGGATTACATCACGCAGTATACCACGCTTGACGGGAGCATGGAGAATACGGCGGACGTGCTTCTCCTTGTCAGGCCTGATTTCGTAATCTTCGACGAACTCCGCAAGAACGAGGATTTCCGTGTCTTTGCTGATATGAGACTGGCAGGGATCGGCATGATCGGTGTTGTCCATGCTATCGGTGCCCACGACGCTCTTCAGCGCCTCTCCGACAGGGTCGACTTCGGAGTTCTCCCCCAGATTGTGAACACCATAATATTCGTGGACAAGGGTGAGATCACCAGTGTGTACGATGTGGGGTTCACCATCAAGGTGCCGGAGGGCATGTCGAGCGAGATAAACCTCCGCCCGGTTGTAACCATATCAGGGTATGAAACCGGGGATCTTGTCTTCGAGATCTTCAAGTACGATTCGGATACGATCGTCATGCCGGTGATACAGCAGGGAATTATCTCCACTCCACTGAAACCTCCATCGGTCCAGAAGGAGGAGGAGGAAGAGCCTTCCTCGTGGAAGATCGTGGAGAAAGACATACAGAGGGAGATTGGAAGGTACACCGAGGGCTATGTCGATGTCCATATGCTCTCCGAGAACAAGGCGGTTGTCTACATCGATGACAAGGATGTTCCCGCCGCGATCGGCAAAGGAGGCAAGAATATCGCAGGAATCGTTAACAAGGTCGGGATTGGAATCGATATCAGGCCACGATCCGAGTTCGAGAGCCAGCCCGTCCAGGCCCATGCCGAGGAGGAACTGCAGCTTGGCGGCGGTGTGAAGATCAGGATGGACAAGAAACAACTGGCCATTATCTGCCCGGAACAGAGCGGAAAGATTGTCGATGTCTTTGCAGCCAAGGAATACCTGTTTACTGCAACAGTCAATGATTCCGGCGAGATCCACCTCGCCAAGAATTCCACTATTGCACAGGAAATGATCAAACGCTATAATGATGGGGATACAATCAGGCTCCGGCCTGTGTAATTTTTTTCATCGGTTTACAAGGTGATATATTCGTGAGCGGATCTGACGATGGGAAGACGGAATTCGTACTTGCCGGGTGGGAGCATGCATTCGAATCCAATCCGTCCTCCCGTGATAAGTTCTATCTGACGGTGGCATATCCGTACCCAAGCGGTGCGATGCATGTTGGCCATGGTCGGACGTATATTGTTCCAGATGTGATTGCCCGCTTCTGGCGGATGCGGGGGAGGGAGGTTCTCTACCCCATGGCTTTCCACGTGACCGGTGCTCCGGTCATCGGAATATCAAAGAGAATCGCCAGGGGTGATCCCCAGGCAATCCAGCTCTACCGCGATCTCTACAAGGTACCCGAACCTCTACTCAGGGAGTTCGTCGACCCTCTTGCCATCGTCCGCCACTTCTCCTCCGAATATCAGAGGGTGATGAAAGCATCCGGCCTTTCAATCGACTGGAGACGGCGCTTCACAACCGTGGACCCCCAGTACAGCAGGTTCATCGAATGGCAGTGGAAACACCTCAGGGATGCCGGGCATGTCAGTAAAGGTGCCCATCCCGTCAGATATTGCCTGCAATGTGACAACCCCGTCGGCGACCACGATCTTCTCGAAGGGGACAAGGCCGAGATAATCAGGTTTACCCTCGTGATGTTTTCATGGAGAGACTCGTGTATTCCGACAGCCACCCTCAGGCCTGAAACCATATACGGGGTAACGAACCTCTGGGTGAACCCCGACGTGACCTATGTCCGGGTTCTCGTGGACGGAAAGTCATGGATCGTGAGCAGGGAGGCGGCAGAAAAACTTGCGCTCCAGGACCACACTGTTGATGTTATAGAAGAGATCCAGGGATCATCGCTGGTCGACGAGACGGTATCGCATCCGCTCTGTGGCGAGATCCCGATCCTGCCGGCATCCTTTGTCGATCCAGGCATGGCCAGCGGGATGGTGATGAGTGTTCCCGCCCATGCGCCCTTCGATTATATCGCGCTCCGCGACCTCCAGTCTAAGGGCCACTATACCGGTATTTCACCAATTCCCCTTATCAGTGTGAAAGGGTACGGCGAGATCCCCGCGGCGGAAGCTGTCGAGAAAGCAGGCATATCAGACCAGAACGATCCCCGGATGGAGACTCTCACGCAGGAGGTCTACAGTGCAGAGTTTTCGCATGGACGGCTCTTCGATAGCTATGGTGGGGAAAGTGTCCGCGAGGCAAGAGAGAGCGTGGCCGAGCTGATGGTGGAGAAGTACCAGTCGGTCTATA
>JAHDSI010000130.1 GCA_018432765.1 Methanoregulaceae archaeon
CAGATATCTCCCTTATCGGGAATTCCTGGTGAGAACGAGCCCGGGAACCCAAAAGAACAGGGGATGGTATACATGGCCAGTGGCGGGATGCCCAATACGAAAAAATGCTCGGGAATAAGTACCGGGAAGGTTTATCGCATGGAATGGGCATAGACCGGCCACCCATCTCACCGGAAATAGCGGGGGACAGCCTCCCTGGTCTCCATTCAACAGGAAAACCTGGTTGGATATGAAAACGGGTATTTTTATCTCTCCTCCACACAACCACCTTCATACAGCGAGGATATGCCATGAAGGTGATCGGAATCAATGCAAGCCCCAGGGGCAAGGAGAGCAGGACACGGAGACTCGTCGAGGCGGTGCTCTCGGGAGCAAAAGAAGAAGGGGCAAAGACGGATTTTATCGACATATATTCACTCGACATCAAGTTTTGCACCGCATGCGGTGCATGCTACGCGAGTGGAGAATGCACCCTGTTTGACGATATGCCGGAACTCTTCGACCGGATGCTCGATGCCGACGGGATCGTGATCGGGGCCCCGAACTACATCGATTCGATACCCGCACCCCTAAAAGCGGTCTTTGACCGGCTCGCAGACGCCATCCATTGCCAGATGTTCCGCGGGAAATACGGATGTTCCGTCTGCACGGCGGGCGGGAGCAACCACGACGAGATCGTCAGGTACCTGAACCATGTCCTGATCTCTCTCGGGGCAACGGCCGTCGGCGGCGTGGGAGCCGCGGTCGGAAGCGACCCTGCAACGCTTCCCAAGGCCGAAGAGGAGGCCGCCAGGCTTGGCAGGACACTGGTCGAATCGATCCGCGGAGAGCACAGGTTCCCCGAACAGGAGCAGATCCACGACGAACGGCAGAAGTATTTCTCCCGGCTCGTGAAGGCGAACAGGGATACCTGGCCCCACGAGTATGAATGGCACGTCCGGATGGGCTGGATCGAGGAGTAAAAGCCGGCTGGAGCGGAGAGGATCGGCAGGATCCCATGAATCATGGATAAAAATCCTGGACCAGCCAGGACCGACATGGATCTTCTGATCCTGGCCGGGAACCTCTGTCTGCCGGACACCTGGGAACCGAAACACCTGCAGGGAATGGATAAGATCTCACCCCAAATACTTTTTGCCGAGCATCACCCTAGTACCACCAGGTGAAATCTGATACTATTACACGAATCGTACTGGTTGGCCTGCTTGCAGTATTTGTCATCTTCATGCTGCTCGCAGGATTCCTCGGCGACCTGTACTGGTTCATGGAAATCGGCTACGAGGATGTCTTCCTCTCCATCATAACCACTCGAATAATCCTCGGTATCGCGGGGTTTGTCGTATTTTTTGGCTTTTCGTACGGATGTGCGATAATCGCGGCCCGGACGGCGTCAGGATCGCTTGGCCGCCCGGCAGGCGGAAGGCAGGGTATTGCGGCTCTCGCGCTCTTCGCAAGCCTCATCGCCGGCCTGAACCTCTCGGCGGCATGGGAGACGGTCCTCCGGTTCTTCGCGCAGGTCCCGTTTGGTGTATCTGACCCGATCTTTTCCCAGGATATCGGTTTTTACGTCTTCTCGCTGCCGTTTTACTCGCTGGTCCTCTCGTTTCTCCTCGGACTCTTCATATTCGCCGCAATCCTCTCTGCGCTGGCGTTTCTCTTCCAGGTACTCGTGGTGAGAGTCAGGGGTGGACAGTTCCCCACATTCGACATCGAGGCGGAGAGGGAACCGGTATGGGGGGTCTTCTTCAGCGAGTTCCTCCCGCAGTTGAACATCCTGCTCTTCCTGGTCTTCGTGGCGCTCGCAGCCCGGCTCTGGCTGTTCCGGTACTCCGTCCTGTATTCGTCCACCGGGGCGGTCTTTGGCGCAGGGTACACCGATATCCACATCACGCTGCCGGTCACCACGATACTCTCTGTCGTGGCGCTGATCATCGGTATCGGCTTTCTGTTAAACGAGAAGATCCAGCGAAAAGAGGTGATTATATACAGTATCGCCGCGTTCGCGGGAATTGTCATAATCGGGATCGTCGCGGCCCTCCTCGTCCAGTCGCTGGTCGTCGAGCCCGACGAGTTCACCCTGGAAAAGCAGTACCTCGATTACAACATCCAGAATACGCTGGATGCATACGACCTCTCCCGGGCAGAGGAAGAGATATTCCAGGTCAATTACACCCTGACAGCGGAGGATATCAGGGAGAACCGGGCGACGGTGGAGAATATCCGGTTATGGGACTGGAGACCGCTCAAGTCCACCTACGAGCAGCTGCAGCTCTTCCGGACCTATTACCAGTTCTATGACGTCGATGTGGACCGCTACATGGTGGACGGCATGTACAAACAGGTGCTGATCTCTCCGCGGGAGATGGACATCGGAAGCCTGCCCTCCCAGGCTCAGACATGGGTCAACCAGCACCTTGTCTATACCCACGGGTACGGCGTGGTGATGAACCCCGTTGACGTGGTCACGACTGAAGGTCTCCCCGCCTTCTACATCAAGGATATCCCCCCGACATCCCCGTATTTCACGATCGACGAGCCCCGGATCTACTATGGAGAGGGCGCTGCCAGTTATGCGGTGACCCGCACGAGCACCGACGAGTTCGATTACCCTGCTGGTGACCAGAACATCTACACCGATTATGACGGAACGGGCGGCGTTGCGCTGGACGGAATTGTGAAGAAACTGATCTATGCGATAAAATTCAACTCCGTCGAACTGCTGGTCTCCGGGTCGCTGACACCCGACAGCCGGCTGCTCTTCAACCGGAATGTCGCCGAAAGAACTGCACAGATTGCCCCGTTCCTCTCCTATGACGCCGACCCCTACATCGTTGTCGCAGACGGGAGGCTCTACTGGATCATCGATGCATACACGACCACCGATGCATACCCGTACTCCGAACCGGTGATGGCATGGAATATCGGGTCGGGAGAGCGGTTGAACTATATCCGGAACAGCGTGAAGGTGGTCGTGGATGCCTACAACGGGGACGTCTCCTACTATATCATCGACCCGGCGGACCCGATTGTATCGACGTACGACAGGATGTTCCCCGGCGTCTTCCAGGGGATCGAGGAGATGCCGGACTCGCTCAGTTCACATCTCCGGTACCCTGAAGACTTCTTCCGGATACAGGCCCAGCTCTACACCATATACCACATGAAGGACCCGCGGGTCTTCTACAACAGGGAAGACGCCTGGGTCATCCCTGACGAGCTCTACCGCCAGCAGAGGCAGCAGATGGTGCCCTACTACCTCATCATGAAACTCCCCGGCGAGGAGGAGGAGGAGTTCATCATGATGCTCCCGTTCACCCCGAGGAACAAGGAGAACCTGATCGGGTGGATGGCGGCCCGTTCCGACCAGCCTGTCTATGGAGACCTTCTTGTCTACCAGTTCTCCAAGCAGGAGCTCACCTACGGACCAATGCAGGTGGAGGCGAGGATCGACCAGGACACTGCAATCTCGCAGGATATAACCCTCTGGTCCCAGTCCGGATCCGATGTCGTCCGGGGAAACACGCTGATCATCCCGATAGAGAATTCGTTGCTCTACGTCGAGCCGCTCTATCTCGAGGCTAGCGAGAGAGGCACGCTCCCGCAGTTAAAGCGGGTCATCGTGGTATACAACGACCGCCTGACCATGCAGGAGACACTCTCCGACGCCCTCTCGGTCATCTTCGAGGAGGGAACCGGGACCCCGGAGGGCGGGGAGGAGCCGCGACCCCCCATCAGCGAGACCGATCTCGAGCGACTTGCACGCATCGCCGACCTGTATGACCGGGCACAGCAGGCGCTTTCCAGGGGAGACCTCGGGCAGTACCAGAGGTATTTCGACGAGATCGGGGACCTTGTGAAGGGGTAGAGAGGACCCGAACCATCCCTCTTTTTCGATCTCCTGAACCATCACCATCTGCATAATTTATCATCTCCCGGTACAATGTCAGGATGGGAACGGAGACTGTATCCGGCTTTACCCCGGAATATAATCTGCCATGGATGAGCGGGGCCGGAATGGATCTCCGTCCGCAGGTGATACAGATATGAAAATACGCACAGGCATTGGCCTTGTTTTTCTCTTCGCACTCTGCCTCTCAATACCCGCAGCGGCAGACGACGGCATGGGGCCCATGATCGGGATGGCAGACCCTTCGGCGGTCTGGGCAGAGGAGATGGGATACGAATACCAGATCCGCACCAATGAAGACGGGAGCCAGTATGGCGTCATTATCCTCCCGGACGGATCGGAAGTGGATGCGTGGCAGCTCTACCGCGAGGCCCACCCGCCAGAGGATGAGCCCATGATCGGGATGCCAGACCCGTCTGTCTCGAGTCCGTCAAGTATCGTTTGTATCGATGAGCCCTTGATCGGGATGCCAAACCCGTCTGCAGTCTGGGCAGAGGAGATGGGATATGAATATGAGATCCGCACCAATGAAGACGGGAGCCAGTATGGTGTATGCATCCTCCCTGACGGATCTGAAGTGGACGCGTGGCAGCTCTATCGCGAAGCCCACCCGCCGGAGGGGATAGAGATCCGAAGCCCTGCCGAGATCGCAGCGGCCTCATTTGGACATGAGGGTCTCTCTCTCCAGAGTGACGGGATGAACCAGTTCAGGACCGGAAACAACCAGAGGAGCCGCCTGAACCTGTTCCTCGGGCCTGACCAGGACGGAGAATTGGTGCAGGGACAGAGCAGGATAATGCAGCAGTTGTCCGTTCATTCGCGACTCGTACAGTAATGGCTCTTCGCGAGCTGGTGTGGATAGGATTGATGAACCGGATACATTTTGTGGAGGCTATCGGCCCCCACACCCCCATGTGCGATGCACGCCGCCGCCCCCGAAGGACGCCCCGGCGGCGGTTCAGTGACTGAATTGGTATGTAGATAACAATTCGATTCAGTCTCCCCACACAAAACAGTGAGGAGGCACATTAATAGAATACACCGGGAAACGGGCGATCGGTGAGAGGGATACTTTTCCTCGTAGATAGTGACCATCGCCCGCATCCCCCCTCTTTACTCCTGGATGTACCTGCGCCAGTAGTGCAGTGAGTCCTTTTTTGTATCAATACCGGATTGTGCGGGAAGACTCCGGCCGGATTCCTGTCTGCCGCTCTGCCGAAACGTCCCTCTCCGGGCAGTGGTAACAGTATCGCATGCGTAACCTGCACAAGAGAAGGTCGGGATATGTATCCTGCTTCACCGGTCGTTTCCTTAACCGCAATCCGGAGAGCCTGTTGTGTCGATCTCCATGGATGCACCGGATCGATTGCGATCTTTATTCTCCAGTACAGCAAAACAGGTAGTATCATACAGGATTATCTGCCACGATACATGTGTGCGAGACCCTGCACGCTGACCGGATCGTATCCTGTCTCCTGATATGCGAGATGAAGGATGGAGTTTTCGTGATGAGGCGTGCTGAACCGGGAGCAGCACTCTGTCATGGCGAACAGCGGTGAGTTGATATGAGCCTTGTAATCTGTTTTTCCGGGAAGAAGGGAGCGATCATAGCAGGCGACATGCGGGAGATCCTCTTTGGCGGCGACGATGACGCGATTGCAGCCCTGGAAAAAGATCTCTATTCCGGTGCCGTCACCACCGAGGGGGACCTGCAGGAGCGGGCGAGGTCTCTCGGGGTCACGATTGTCATCAGGGATGGCCGGGAGAAGGTATCCAGCCGTGGAGATATCCTGATCGGGGAGGTCGGCGAGCGGGAACGGGATCGTGTGCGAAAGCGGTGTGTGTATGCAACCGCCGGTTCGTATGCCCTTGTCCAGAAGCACAACTCACGTATCATATCGGCTGAAAGGAGGGAGGGTGCCGGCTTCATCGTGCTTGGTAACGAGATCACCAAGCGAATCGCCAACCAGTGCATCAGGGATTACTGGAAAGCCGGGACACTCGATGACGCCGTCCGCGTAATCGTCATGGCGATGGAGACTGCGTCCCGGGCGACGCCGACCGTGAGCAAACAGTACAGCCTGCTGCAGACACGCGGCAGGGGAGATCTCCTGGCTCTCCTTGAAGAGGAGAAGCGATCGGGTCTGATCCCGGATGAATCACGATAATCCGGTCTCTATCGTGAAAGCCCGGTATGGCATGGCCCGTCTACAGACCCGTGACCGGGGGGATCTCGCGGCTCTCCTCGATGAGGAGAAGCGATCGGGTCTGATCCCGCGGGATTCCCGATAAGCTGGTCTCAATCATGAAAGTCCGGTATGGCATGGCCCGGGTGACGGGTCGATTCTCTGACTGAACGATACCGGCAGGTCGCCCCCACCATTCATGTGAGGAATCCTTTCAAATCCGCACATTTTTTTCATCGGGACGCACAGTTCACTATCATGACGAAGACCGCACTCCTCATAATCGACATGCAGAACGACTTTATCAGGCAGGGAGCCCCTCTCCGGGTGAAGGATGGGGAGGGGATAATCGCGAATATCCGGTCGGCCCTCGATCTCTTCCGTTCCCGGGGGTTGCCGGTCTTCCACATCCTCCGGGTACAGCGGGCCGACGGGTCGGACGTGGAGATCTCGAGGCGGAAACTCTTCCAGAAGACTCCGTTTGCAGTCGAGGGAACAGTCGGAGCACGTGTGATCGATGAACTGGAACCACATCCGGGGGAGTATATCATCAGGAAGAACCGGATGAGCGCCTTCTTCAATACCGATCTCGATCTCCTTCTCCGGTCGCTTCGCGTGGAACGCCTGGTCATCACCGGGATACAGACGCCAAACTGCATACGGACAACGGCATTCGATGCATTCGCATACAATTACCAGGTATACCTGGTCGATGATGCCGTCGCAGCCCAGGATGACGGGATACACCGGGCGAATGTCAGGGACATGGCAAATATCGGGATTGATATCATACGAACAGCTGATCTTGGGCGGATTGTCGGGGAATAGCTGTTCCTGA
>JAHDSI010000158.1 GCA_018432765.1 Methanoregulaceae archaeon
AAAAAATTTGACCTTGGATGGAGTATTTTCCTCTATGGAGCCCTGTTTTTTATCGTATCACAGGTGATCCACGTACCGCTTCTCATGCTGCTTGAGCCGCCATATTCCGAATGGGTCAGGAGTGTACTCCCCGATCCGACGATGGCACTGGCAGCCCTGGCACTATTCCTGGGACTTTGTGCAGGGATCGTGGAGGAGGGCATCCGGTACCTGGTATTCTCCCTCTTCTTCCCGGCAAGAAGGCTGCTTCTCTCGAGGGAGAACGGCCTGCTCTTCGGCGTCGGGTGGGGAGGAGTCGAGTCGATCATCGTGGCCCTCCTCGTCCTCCAGTCGATGATCCTCTTTATCGTGTTCGTGTCGGGAAATTCCGGAATGATCTCTGCCATCCTCACCGATCCCCAACAGCTTGCAGCAGTTGGAACGCTTTCATCCCTGACGCCCCTTGATATAATCCCCGGACTCTTCGAGAGAATCATGACAATCACCCTGCATATCGCCTTTACGCTCCTGGTACTGTATTCCGTCGTCCGCCTGGAGTGGAGATTTCTCCTGGCAGCCATCGCGTGGCATAGCTCAGTGGATTTCGTTGCAGTCTACATCGCCAGGTTATACGGCATCTGGCCAACAGAGGGAATACTGGCCTTGAATGCCATCCTGGCCCTCCTGGTCATACTCTGGATATGGAAGATGATGGGGAGGGACCGCGTCGCTGAATTCAGGAAAGAAGTTAAATATATATAACATTTTAATAATGAAATGTTAGAGATTTATCACATATTGCGAGAGTGGACCGGCGATGAAGAACCGTATCAGGGAGTTTCGTGAAAGGGAGGGGTTGACGCAGGCAGACCTCGCCGCCGCGGCGGGAGTGCGAAGGGAGACGATCGTCTTTCTCGAGAAGGGGAGATACAACCCGTCCCTGAAACTTGCCCATGATATTTCGAAGGCACTCTCAACCTCGATTGACGACCTATTCATCTTTGACGATAATGTGTGCGAATACATCGTACTGGAAGAATGATTCTTTCATGCAGTGTCCATGTATTCCTGCATCACCCCGGCCAGCCTTGAAATTCCGATTCGTATACCTTCTGCGTCCGCGTTTGAGAAATTCAGCCTGACCCCGCTGTCTCCTCCTCCGTCCGTGTAAAATGGAGTTCCGGGAAGGATGGCCACATTCTTCTCCAATGCACGCCTCCAGAGTTCCATGGCAGAGAACCCTTCAGGGAGTGTGAGCCAGATGAACATCCCCCCGTCCGGGCGGGTATACCCGATTCCTTCCGGGAAGAGCCTGTCCATGCATTCGAGCATCAAAGAGCATTTTTCAGCATAGGCCCTGCTGATGGAAGAGATCCTGGAGTCCATATCGATCCTTTCGAGGTACCGGGCCAGTACATGCTGGGCGAAGATATTGGTATGGAGGTCGGAGGCCTGCTTGGCGGTGATGGCCTTATCGAGTATCTCCCCTGGAGCACAGAGCCAGCCCAGGCGGAATCCCGGGGCCACGATCTTTGAGAAGGATCCGAGAAGTATGGTTTGATTGCCGGGCAGAAGATTCCGGAAAGATGGTCTCCGGGCGCCGGAAAACCGGATCTCCCCGTAAGCGTCGTCCTCCAGGAGGAGCATGTCGTGCTCTTTGAGAAGGGACGAGATCTCTCTTCTCCGCTCTGTGCTGTACGTTATCCCTGAAGGATTCTGGGAATTTGGTATCGTATACAGGAATTTCGGGTCTGTTTCCTCGAGAACCCGGCCAAGGCAGGAGATATCCGGACCGTCCTGTTCGAGAGGGATAGCATGGAAAACAGGCATGTACTGGGAGAAGGCCTGGATGGCCCCGAGATATCCGGGCGCCTCGATGAGGATTGGATCCCCTTCGTCGATGAAGATCCTCGCCAGGAGGTCAAGCGTCTGCTGTGAACCGTTGGTGATGAGGATCTCGTCGGGATCGACTGAAATGTGCAGTCTTTTTTCGTATCGTGCCGCAATCCACTCACGAAGCGGACGATACCCCTCTGTGGTCGAGTACTGGAGCGCCGCTTTTCCCTCCCGTGCAAGCACTTGATCCGACGCCTCGCGTATACCTTCGGTGTCCAGGAAATCAGGGCTAGGAAGTCCACCGGCAAATGAGATGATATCCGGCTGCTCGCATACTTTGAGTATCTCCCGTATCATGGAACGGGGTGTGGCCATGCTTCTTCGGGAGAACCTGAAGTGTGATATGTTATCCATTGAATACTCGCCTTTTCCAGGTACTGGAGAGAACTGTATGAGATAAACGATAATGAATATATCATACCACTGCCCAACAGGTGTGTATTCCCTTCGTTGGCCGCAAGAGAAGAGACTGGGGCGAATCTGTCTCACTGCTCGTGAATCCGGGTCTTTTCCACTCATTTTCGTAACAATGGGATCAGATCCTTCCGGTCGATATCACAATGATTACTACCGCGGTATACCCGGGGAAGGCAGGGAAAGGGATTTGCGGGGGCTCTACAGCAACAGCAATACCAGCGAGAGCGTGACGATCTTTGCCGCCATGCTGCAGCTGTACGAGACTGCGGTGATCTTCAGGCCGAACCGTCCAAAGAGAGATATGTTGAGAGGAAACGTGTAACGGACGTAGATCAGGGTTATGACCATCATGCTCCCGATGAGGAGTGTGACGAGGGCATCCTTCAACACCAGGATTCCAGTTGTCATGAGGGATGCCACAATCGCATACCCTGCATATGATCGGAGAATCTGTGCGACAAGGGCTGTGGAGCTCTCGCCGGGCAGACCGATTGCCCCCAGCAGCGGAGTAAATAACGCCCCGATAATGTCCATTACCCCATAAATGGTGAGGATTGTAAATGCCAAAACAGCAATCACAGTAACCGGGATGATTCGACGAAGCTGCGGCCAGGCCTTTGCAAGACCCGCCATGAATTTTTCACGCGAGAAGGAGATTGTCGTATCCATTGCGGGTTTCCCGCATTGAAATGAAGTGTTCCTTCCCAGTATGAACCGGGTATAGAGCATAGCCCAGAACATCTGCAGGCCGCTTGAAAAGAGGTTTAAAAACACGTGCAGCCCCCCAACCACTGGCCCGAGCAGGACTATGGCTGCCGGCAGATGGACACGAAAGAGTGATTCCCCGAGGACGACGGGAAATGTGCTCATCACCAGGGTGGGGATGATCTCCTCTTTTTCCACCCTGCCGTCATTGTAGAGGCCCGCAAGCATGGCCTTCCCGGCGGTGGGATTGATAAAGATTGCCAGGATCGATGTTGTGGCAGATTCTGACAGGCCCGATATCCTGCAGAGGGGACGGGTGAGACGGGTAAGCCTTGAAAAGATCCCTGTTTCCACGAGCATGCTGGCGAGGATAATTCCTAACGTAAGAAGGATCATTGCCTCTGCCAGGTACAGAAGGAGAAGTTCCAGTGAGGCGGTATCCGCAGGCATCCCATATCCCATCAGATGAAGATGCACTTATGGAGATCGGTCCAATCTGACGCAGATTCCTGCATACGGGTTAATGTAGTCTAAACATGCAATAATCCCCAATGAAACCCACTGGCCAGATATTCATGGAGAGGACCCGTTACGAACATGTGTCGGTCTCTGACCAGTTCATGCAGGTCCCTGCACCACCCCTGGAAAAGCCATATCCTGTGGAGGGAAAGTTCATCGATCTCCCCCCGCCAGGCGATCTATCAGTTCCGCCACTCGACCTCCGCCGGGCAATAGAGGGGAGAAGATCCGTGCGTCATTATTCCAGGGACCCGCTCTCAATCGAAGAACTCGCCTATCTCCTCTGGTGCACACAGGGAATCGTTCACGTTCAGGAACCGTATTATACGTTCAGGAATGTCCCCTCCGCAGGTGGACGACACTCTTTTGAGACATACATCCTGGCAAACCGGATCGAAGGACTGGAACCGGGCATATACCGCTACCTGGCGTTCTCAAACCGGCTTCTCGTGATAGGGGCTGGCCCGGACCTGGCGGACCGGACGATGGCCGCATGCCTTGGCCAGGCTTTTGTCCGGGCATCGGCAGCAACCTTCATGTGGAGCAGTGTCATCTACCGGATGGCCTGGCGTTACGCGGAACGTGCATACCGCCTTGTCCACCTGGATGCCGGGCACGTCTGCCAGAACCTGTACCTCGCCGCCACCCAGCTGGGGTGCGGGACGTGTGCCATGGGTGCGTTCGACGATCAACAGATGGCAGATCTTCTTGGATTAGACGGCATTGACGAATTCGTCATATACTGCGCTGCTGTGGGAAAGCTTGATCGGGAGTAGGACGAGGAGGGAATCGACCTTCCCTGCTCCTGCGTGATGCAGTCAGGAACGCGAGAAAAGAGATTTTATGAGCGATGCTGACCTACTGGAACGTATGCCAACAATCGTCCATTTCGATCTGCCTGCTGATGATCCAGGGCGGGCACGGCAATTTTACGGGGATTTGTTCGGATGGAAATTCATGGAGACCGGATTTCCCGACTTTTCCCTGGTGGAGACGAGAGCCCTGGACGGCAGCCCGGGGGTAGGCGGCGGCCTGGGAAAGAGGGGAGTTCCGGAGCAGCGCATCATGAATTATATCGGGGTCGCATCAATCGATGAATACGTGGAGAGAGTGATATCACTTGGGGGCACGGTAACCCTCAAAAAGACCGCTGTTCCCGGATTCGGATACCTGGCTAACTGCATGGATACAGAAGGCAATGCTTTCGGGCTCTGGCAGGAGGATCCTGCTGCACGGTAGCAGGGGAACAACTCACCGAAAAAGAGATTTGCTGTCCGGATTACCGGACAGCATCCCTCGAGATTACCTATCGATGATGCAGCCTGATTTCAGCCTGCGGACACGTCCTCCGACTTTCGATACCGGGTCGCATCCCAGTTTCACCTGTTGGGCTATCTCCTGTACCAGGGCGGATCCCACGATAACCCCGTCGGCCCCCGAATCGGCATAAGTGCGGATATGCTCGGGCCCTGAAATACCAAAACCCGGGACTACAGGAATACCTGTCCGGTCTTTTACTTCCCGCAGACAGACGAGTGTCTCCTCTGGAATCCCGTCCCGGGTACCGGTCACACCCATGGCTGCAACGAGATAGATGAACCCGCCGGCGGCTGAAAGGATCTTTTCGAGCCGGTCCTTCGATGTCGTACGACTCACAAAGAGTATGGGTTCGATACGGGCGTTCCGTGCCGCAGCAACGAATGGTCCTGATTCTTCCAGTGGAACATCTGCTACCGCAACTCCATCAACGCCTGCATTCGCGGCATCCCGGTAGAACTGCTCGACACCACGCTGAATAACGATGTTTGCATAGGTGAGAACGACCAGTGGTGTCCCTGATCCCTTTCTAATCTCGCTGATGAGTGAGAAAAACCGGTCTGTATTCATTCCCGCATCCAGTGCCCGAGATACGGCCTCCTGCATGACGGGCCCGTCGGCGACCGGGTCTGAATGCGGCATGACCAGTTCGATCATGTCGGCGCCTGCATCGATCATCTCCTGGATTATCCTCATACTGGTCGCATAGTCGGGATCTCCGGCCATCGTGCAGGCGACAAGGAGCGTACCTGATCTCGACCCAAAGAGATCAGCGATGCGTGAAGCGTGATGGTTCACCTGCGTCCCCCCATAAGAGCTGCCACCTGGGCAACGTCCTTGTCACCCCGGCCGGAGAGGTTTATCACCAGTATTCCGTCATCATCGAGATCATCCGCGAGCGTGCGTGCAAGGGCCACCGCATGGGCCGATTCAAGAGCAGGGAGGATGCCTTCTGTACGCGACAGGTAGAAGAAGGAGTCCAGGGCCTCTTCGTCGGTCACCGGCAGGTACGTGACCCTCCCCTCGTCCTTCAGAAAACTGTGTTCCGGGCCGACGCCGGGATAGTCAAGCCCGGCTGAAATGCTGTGCGACTCCAGGATCTGGCCGAATGCGTCCTGGATCAGGTAGGTATAGGTCCCGTGGAGCACTCCCGGTCGTCCACGGCAGAGTGTCGCGCCATGCCGTCCTTTTATGCCCTCTCCACCTGCCTCTGCACCGAAGAGAGCCACATCGTCTTTTAAGAAGGCATGGAACAGACCTATCGCATTCGAGCCGCCACCGACACATGCGACAAGCACATCCGGGAGCCGCTCTTCTTTTTCGAGAATCTGGTCTCTCGTCTCTCTTCCGATTACGGTCTGGAAGTCCCGCACAAGTGCAGGAAACGGGTGGGGGCCCACAACTGATCCGATCAGGTAATGGGTATTTTCCACGTTTGCTACCCAGTCACGCAGAGCTTCGTTTATTGCATCCTTCAGGGTCCGCGACCCTGATCGTACAGGGATGACACGGGCCCCGAGCATCTCCATGCGGGCTACATTCAGCGACTGCCGCCCCATATCCTCCACACCCATGTAGACCTCGACCCGGAGACCTAGCACGGCACCGGCAATGGCCGTGGCAACCCCGTGTTGTCCGGCCCCTGTCTCGGCGATTATCCGCTTCTTACCCATGGCCTTTGCCAGCAGAGCCTGTCCGAGGGCGTTGTTCAGCTTATGGGCACCAGAATGAAGAAGGTCCTCGCGCTTCAGGTATATCCTGCAGCCACAGTCCCGTGACATGTTCCTGCAGAACGTCAGCGGTGTCTCCCTTCCTGCATACTCTTTCAGGTAATATTCCATCTCTGTCTGAAAAGCCCGTGACGGGACGATGGTCGTGTATGCATGTTCGAGCTCTTCAAGCGCACAGATCAGGGTCTCGGGGACATATTGCCCACCATACGCTCCGAAACGAGTGGATCCGGTCATTTTTTTGCCCCCCTGGCAATCCTGATGAAATCTCTCACTTTCCGGGGGTCCTTCTTCCCGGGAAATTCCTCGACACCTGAAGCCACATCCACTGCAAAGGGACGAACACGTTCGATAGACTCTGATACATTCTCCGGGGAAAGGCCACCGGCAAGGACGACCGGGACATCTGTTGAACTGACGAGTTTCCTGGCAAATTCCTCGTCATAATGCACCCCTTTCCCGTGGCTGGAGTCTATGATCAGCGCATCGGCATCGTCGGGGATCGGATCTCCCGGTGCGACTGCCCTGATCACCTTCACGTTCGAGGGAAAGTTCCGGAGGTCATGACAGAAGACCTGGACGGCGTCGGGCGAGACCTCGTTGAAGATGATCCTCATCTCATCTTCCGAAGAAGTATGAGTGACGGCAACTTTCCAGACACCTTCACCCGCCGCATCGAATATCTCCCGTGCCTTTGCCGGGGATACCGAGCGGGGTGAGCGGGAGAAGAGCACCACCCCAATTGCGTCCGCCCCCGCAGCGACCGCTACTGTTGCGTCTTCCGGTGTCGTGATGCCACATATTTTTACGCGAATACAAATCCCTCCAGTCGTTTTGACGGGTCTTTTGCCGCCATTATCGAGGAACCTATGAGAAAGCCGTCAACATGCCGGGAGAGGGCCTTCACGTCGCACGGCCACAGTATTCCGCTCTCGGAAACAACTCTCCGTCCGGCCTTCCGCACCAGTGGTGCGAGCCTCCTTGTTGTTGAAAGGTCGATAGACATGTCCTTAAGGTTCCGGTTATTGATCCCGATGAGCTTGGCACCTGTATCCAGGGCCGCCCTCACCTCACCGGCGTTGTGTACCTCAACGAGCGGTTCCAGGCCCAACCTGAACGCAGATCCAACAAATTCGCCGATCCTGTCACCAAGTACCCTGCATATCAGGAGGACTGCATCGGCTCCAAGCGACCTGGTCTCTGCGAGCTGGAGTTCATCGATGATGAAGTCCTTGCGGAGTATGGGAATATCAATACCCGACCTGATAGCAGGGATGATCTCAGTATTGCCCGAGAAGAAGACGGGTTCGGTCACGACCGAGATGGCGCGGCACCCGCCTGCCGCGAGCACTCCCGCACAGGTCACCGGATCGGCACCCGCTTTGATCGGGCCCCTTGACGGTGAGGCGAATTTCAGTTCAGCAATGATAGGATTCTGACCGGGAACACGGTCAAGAGACCGGTAGAGACTGTAATTCGGTTTCTTTTGCCCTGGCCGCGCTGGAAATTCGCCTGGTAATCC
>JAHDSI010000101.1 GCA_018432765.1 Methanoregulaceae archaeon
CGGCAAGAGCACATATCGACCCGGCGGCTTGCTACCTCGATGTCGGTTCTTTCCATCCTGGCCGTGCAGCAGCAGCCAAGGGTGAGGTTGTTCGCCTATTAAAGGGGATCGTGAGCTGGGTTTAGACCGTCGTGAGACAGGTCGGTTACTATCTAATAGGAGTGTCAGGAGTCTGAAGGCAAGAATGAAATAGTACGAGAGGAACTTTCATTCGGCGCCTCTGGTCGATCGGTTGTCCGACAGGGCAATGCCGAGCAGCTACGCGCCAAGGGATAAAAGCTGAAAGCATCTAAGCTTGAAACCCCGCCTAAAAAGAGACTCCGTCATAGGACATCGGTAAAAGACCGGTTTGATAGGCCTGGGATGTACGCACGAAGGCAACGACGTGTTCAGTCCGCAGGTACTAACGTCCGAAGCGCTAGTGCTCGCATCGCCAAACCCAGACGAAATTCTGAGTGCAAATCTGAAAGTTTAAACCTTATTATGTACAACATAATAAGGCTGTTACACGGCTGCCAAGGTGGCGGAGCGGCCACGCGGTTGACTGCAGATCAACTACACTCCGGTTCAAATCCGGACCTTGGCTTTGGGTAATTGCGGCCATAGCAGTCGGGATACACCTGGACTCATTCCGAACCCAGAAGTTAAGCCGACTCACGTAGTGCACTGTACTGAGGTACGCGAGTCCTCGGGAACTGTACCACGCTGCAATTACCCTTCTACCTAGCATCGAATCAATTGGCATTCGTTTTTATGATTTTTATTCAAGGAGCGAAGGCTCTATTCCTGTTATCGTATCGTTTTATCGGGTACCGCCAGGTTCGAGACCTGAGATGACATTTGTAATTTTCAATCATCGCAATATACCTGTGCCGGCTCGAGGACTCCTGGGAACTTCTCCCGGCAGGACTTCCGTGCAAGGTAGCAGAGATGGCAGGCATCTGCGACACCTGTCGACGGTGGCGTATAATCCAGTTCCCGGGCCAGCTGTGCCGGCCCCCCTTCCAGGAGCGGCCCGCAGATTGGATGGCCGGACGGCGAATAGTTTCGGACCAGTTCCTCAAGCGGGTGCTCCCAGATATTTCCCATACTAATTCCCTGGCATATCTGGAGATTGCCATATGAGTCGACGTGCAGCCGTGACGGGTCCTTTAATTCCTCGTATGGACATGTTGTGAATTCCTGCCAGTCATGGGCATCTGCATACCGGCTCAGTCTCCCTGCAGCCCGCCCCCGGAACATGATGCCCCCGCCGGTGACGACTCCTTTCTTCTCCTCCCTGGGGGATCCCCGTGTTTCCGGGCCTGATGCCCCCGGGTCCAGGGGGAGGATCGAAGCCGGCAGCCCCATCTCCTTTGCCGTCCGGAATGCGCATCGGGCTGCGTTCTTCTCCCGGTCCTCGTAATGGAAAACGTCGTCGCTGATACTGAGATCCGCAAGGCCGAGCCCCGGGAAGGGTTCCAGAAAACACCTGGCGTTCTCTTCGGCGGTTGCAAAGTACCCGTTGGTCACGATCCCGACGGAGTACCCCCTGCTTCTGGCCTGGCGGATGCCGTTTAACAGGACAGGATAGAAGAGGAAAGGTTCGCCGCCCTCGAAGTAGATCTTATCCACCGTTCCCAGGGCATCAGCCTGATCGAGGAGTGCGGTTATCTGGCTGGGTGTAAACGTCCCCTTCGATTGGGGGCTGCTGCAGACAAAACAGTGTTCGCACGACATCGTACACATGTAGGTTATGAGGATATGCAACTGCGTTATCATGGTGTGGGGGCTCCGGAAATGAGAGGATTATAGCTGTGCTGATATAATGCAAGTTGTCTAATGGAACGATATATTTTAACCCTCTTACGAACATTGACTATTTTTTGCAGTATTAATATCGTCAAAACCGAGAATTACAGTTTCATTTACCTTCCCGGCTAAAAGTACAGCTTAAAATCGAATGAAATCTGAAAAAAGCCAAGATTGAACCGTTAAATTGATCGTACTTGAG
>JAHDSI010000118.1 GCA_018432765.1 Methanoregulaceae archaeon
AGTCTCCCCACACAAAACAGCGAGGAGGCTTCATCATCTCTGCAATAGCCGGGATACGGTTCATCGGATTCCTTTTCAGAAAAACCGATAAATCAGCCTTGAAATCACCGCACAAAGGCTAAAAGGCGACGAATATATCTGTTCCGGGGGGAAAGGAACAGGTTGGCGGAGGGTAGCAGTCCATGTATTGCCAGGATTGATGGCCAAAAATGTTTCCCGGGTATGACATATTGAACATGATACATGAACCATGATCCCCGCAATCTGTGAAATACCTGACCGGGCGGGCAGGTAGCGGTAACCACATCCCAACTTGCACTACCTCGGGAAAAATCCGATTCTCATGGAAGGAATCATGTAGAATAGTGTATCAAAACTAGCATTATATGAGATCCGGTAAACAAGAATGGAATGGGAAGCTCGTGAAGGGACTGTTCCTGCTTCCAGTAGTGATCATGATTATTGCAGGGTGCACCGGGCAACCATCCACTCCGCCTGTTACACCCGGACAGACTACCCCGGTACAAATGGCATTTACAGAGAACGATAATGGGAGGACTGTCACGATGCCTGAAGGAACAGAGTTCCGCGTAAGCCTGAAAGGGAACCCCACCACGGGTTACAGATGGAACGCAACGCTTTCCACGGGCCTGGAACTCCTTGATTCCAATTTTACGACAGACGCACATGCTGAAGGAATGGTCGGAGTCGGCGGGGTATTCTTCTGGGACATACGGGCGATGGAGAAGGGAACACAGGAATTCTCGGCCATGTACATGAGACCGTGGGAACCTGTTACCGGAGGAGAGGATACATTTTCCATGACCTGTATCGTCGAATAAAACGAAAATCCTTTTTTCTCACTCTGCCGGTTGGACGGATTTTACAGATTGAATCCAGGTTCGTTGAATCCGGAAAAAAACCTTTCCAGTACGCAAAACCGCGTGCTTCATTACCACGTTCCAAGCAGTTCCCGGTATATGGCACAGTTCTCGTCATCGTGGCAGACAAATATCACCTCTTCGAGGGTTTTGTCCTTTTCCAGGAACTCCTGTACCGCTCTAACTGCGATTCCCGCCGCTCTCCGGCGGGGGAACCCATACGCTCCCGTACTGATCGCCGGGAACGCGAGAGTTCTTACCCCGTGTATCTTTGCCAGTTCGAGGGTGTTGTGGTAGCAGGATGCCAGGAGGGCATCTTCATCCCTGCTTCCGCCACGCCATACCGGGCCAACGGTATGGATAATGAAGTGTGCAGGGAGGCGATACGCGGACGTTATCACTGCCTTTCCGGTTGCACATCCATGCAGTCTCCGGCATTCCTCGAGCAGGCCGGGACCTGCACTCCTGTGTATGGCCCCATCCACTCCGCCACCCCCGAGAAGTGTCTCGTTGGCCGCATTCACGATGGCATCCACCCGGAGTCCTGTGATATCTCCCCGCGTAACACGGACTCGTTCCCGCCAGTTGTCCTCCTCAATCATTTTTCTACCACCATCTCACACGGCCTTTCGTGTTCCGGTGTTCATCCATGCTCCCGAACCTGTACCCCTCGAGATCGACCAGGATCCGGAGAAACCCGAATTCACGAAGACACTGGTTGATCATGTCCTTTCGTGAGATTAGCCTGGAGAGATCGCCGGGTATAACCTCTATAACAGCTGTATCATGAATTATCCTGACACGTACAGGGGAAAATCCCAACCCGTGAAGGCAGTTCTCTGCAGATTCTATCTTCTCAAGCGTGTGGGGGGTTATCTCGTCTCCATAGGGAATCCTTGTCGCAAGACACGTCCCGGAGGGTTGATTCCAGAAAGAGAGTCCGCATTGACGGGCAATTGACCGTATATCATCTTTCGAGATCCCACATTCGACAAAGGGGTGAAGGATTCCTTCCTCTTCACATGCGGCGAGTCCCGGACGGAACTCGGAGAGATCCGAGGTATTGACGCCATCGACGACTCCTGCATATCCCTTTTTTGATGCCATCTCCACCAGTGCCTGTGCAGTGGTCTTTTTGCATATGTAGCACCGGTCTTTTGGGTTGTTCCGAAACCGGGGATTATCAAGCAACGGAATCCAGGTCACCTCACATCCATATCCAAGTTCTTCTGCCCGCCGCTTCGCTGTCGAGACAGCCTCTCCAGGTACAAGGGGGGATCGTACAAGGACACACAGGGGTTTTTTACCTCCCGCGTGGTGTGCAAGATAGCAGAGAAGACTGCTGTCAAGTCCACCCGAATACGAGATGAGAAGGGGTGCATGTGAGGCGAGGTACTTCATGAGACAGGTCATCTTTTCAGTTGCAGACACTGGAATTCCTCATTTTCAGATTATTCAAGGAGCTGATTGCCGGCCTGGACGAGATCTCTCTCCTGCATACCAGTAGTATCTTTCCATCCACCAGCAGGCAGGTGTACAACGGCTGAACGGAGCCTGCCATGTAGAACGTGCGTATTGCAGAGGTTTTCGGGGGTTTCATCCGGGGCAGTCTCCGGATCCCGGCTGCGAGAAGGCTGGTCGCCAGGGTAATACTGCCCAAAAATACCTTGCGGGATGAACGATTCTCATTCCTTATCGAAAAACCGGTATGATCCGGGAGGGATATCCAGCTCGAACCTCGCCCCCTGCCCCGGACTTCCGGTCTCGCTGATCGTAATTCCCGTGATACGGAGTATCTCCTTTGAGAGAAACAGTCCAAGGCCTGTATTTTTCCCAGCACCCTTCTCAAAGAGCCTCGCTTTCATGTCGGCCTCCACACCGCACCCATCATCTTCGAAGACCAGGATCATGTGGTCATCCCGTTGATGTGACGTAACCGAGATCCTTGTTGCGCCCTGGCCGTGACGCAGGACATTATCAACCAGGTTGAAAAAGACCCGTTCGAGAAGCGGATCCGCAAGAATCTCGAGATCTCCCACCGAGACCTCAACCACGATATCTGATGGCTGGATCTTTTCGAAAACAGCCTTAACCAGTGCTTCCACGTTCTGCCATTCAGGACTGCTGATTCCCATCTTCTCGCAGTCACGGGTGAAGATGATGAGACTGTCGATGTTTTCCGCGGCTTTCTGGATCTTTTCCAGATGCACCAGTATCGCAGGATTCTTCTCGGTGCTCAGCAGGAGATCCGTGTTGCCCTGTATAACCGTCATCTGGTTGAGGAGATCGTGCCGCGTGATTCCTGAGAGGAGTTGGAGCTTCTCCGTTGCGGTCCTTGCCCTGCTCTCGGCACGTCTCTGTTCCACGATATGCTCTTCGAGCGCTCGAAGCATCCTGTTGAAGCTCGATGAAAGCGAGGTGAGTTCATCATCCCCCTCGAGCGTAACCTCTCCCGAAAAATCCTGCTCTTTTCCAATCCTCTCAACCTGTGATTTCAAGGACTCAAGCCTGAAAATGAACCTTTTATTGACAAAAATTATCAACAGGACCGAGGAGATGATACCTACAATGGCCACGACGAAGAGGCTGAAGACCATTGATTCAAGGCCTATCCCGTATGCTTCGCGGTCCATGTCGACCCTGATTGCATATGCCGGGTTCCCCCCGATATCCTCGATCACGGTAATGGCCGATATGGATGACTTATCCTCTGACACAGCGATGGTTAGGCTTTCGCCATCCTGAAGTGTTTCGGGTGAGGCTAACCCCTCGTATACTGCCGTGCTATCGACAGGATAGAGGGAGATCGCTGTCGAGACCTGTCGCCCAATCCTTTCCACTTCATCCTGGTCAAAGTACCGTGCCATTACGAGGGTCCCTCTTGCCGGACCGGAATCGTCACTCCTGAGTATCGGTGCTGTTGCAATCATGACGGGAGATTCGAACATTGTTATGAGTCCTTTGTGAGTCTCAAGAACAGCATCCGCGTTTCCCGCGATCTGCAGCGTGCGAAGCGTTTCCACGAACCGGGGTGGAACCTCAATCTCTTCGCCCTCCTCCTTGAAATCAAAACCCCGCTGGAATACGACGTCTCCTTCCGAATCGAAATATACCATGAAATTAAGACGGGCATTGGAGAAGGTGTCATCCACAAGATTGGATTCAATGTACCTCTCATTCCGATCCTGGATATACTGGTAGGTATCGTCCCATGTTGCCCAGTCTTTCACGAGGATCTGGAGATTTTCGGCATCATTTTCGATTGCATTCAGCCCACGGTCCAGATTGGTTTGGGCATACTCTTCTTCCATCTTTAAAAGACCCGGAAACATCACAAATTGCATGCCTGCAATAAAACCGCCTGCAACAGCTAGGAGGAACACCAGTATGATTATGGGAAGTGCGGTGCGGATCTGCAAATTTTCTTCGTCCCCATTCGTGTCTCGCACGGCAAGCGTCTCCATAACGCGTTCTGGTGAGGCTCACCATGCTGATGGAAGTGAATCAACCGTTTTGTGTGTAGATTAGTAATTGGGAAAAAAGCCATATCAACATTCGGGTAAGGTACTGGGATTGTTCCAATGACGAAATCAGCTGTTTGTTCTCCGGCAAGTCATCACTCACCAGTCTGTTCTCTGATACCGGACTGCACCATATTTCCAGGGATGAATTATTGACAGATGATGACCTGGCACTCTGTATGCCTGATTCCCCACGTCTTCACGGGTTTTGCCGGTAAAAGAGAGAAAGAGAGCCTTCGGGTGCAGGTGCGAGAACTGGCAGGAACTTCTACAGGTCTTTCTCCTGGAGATCCATGCCGGCCCAGACGATCGTGCCCGGGTGTTACGTCTCTGGCAGACCCGGTTGTAGGACTCTGCCCCGAGTGCCACCGGTCACCCCGCATGCACGAGCCCGAATGGAGATGGAGGCTCCTGCTAACAGGAGAGCGGGATCCCGATGTCAGTTACCATATCTCCTCGATCATTGCATACCGGCCGGAACCCTGCCAGGCATCCACATCCCCTCCACTCGCCGAACTCTTCGAGGTGGCGATCCGTGGAGGAGGCCTTGACCTCTTCCGGAACGGAGCCTGGAGGAACCCTGGCTTACTCCTGGCCAGGGATGATAAAAAAAATCAGGACCCTGGCCTTCTTTGCCAGATTGCTACGATGAATAGTGCAATAACCATCACAAGCGGGAAGAGGCCCGCAGAGGTTGGCTGGGGGGTCAGTTGTGCTTCGATCTGTATGGCCTGCCCTGCGCTGACGGTGAACGTCGATGAATAGTCGTTATATCCCCCAAGCCTGATGAGGATGGAATGAGTTCCTGTCTCGATGGAAGGGATGGTGAGAGGCGTTATCCCCCTGCAGGCATTATCGATAAAGATAAGAGCACCTGCCGGCTGTGAGCTGACCTGTATCGTTCCACTCTGGCCTGGCGAGGGGCTGGGATCGAGTTCTGCCTTCACGCTGGTGGTCTGCCCGGGATCCACCGCGACGCTGGAGTTATAATCCCGATACTGATCAAGCTGGATACTCAGGGTATATACTCCGGCATCGACACCGGTTATATCGAGCGGGTTATTGTTCTGCGTCCGTCCCTGGTAGGCCCCGTTCAGAAAAACCGCCGCTCCGGGGGGGAATGACTCAACCTCGATATCCCCGGCGTTTCCCGTTTGGCGGGGTTCGAGGGTGACGTCCAGGATCTTCACCCGGTCTGGCAGGACTTCGACCGTATCGGTCCAATCCTCGTATCCTGCGTGCTTGAGGAGGACAAAGTGCTCACGCGCAGCAAGGTTTCCTATGGTTACCGCCGATGCTCCCTTGAAGATCCCGTCAACATAGACATCTGCCCCTCCGGGAGATGAGATCACCTGGAGTGATCCGATAGTTGTCAGGGGGACAAGCACAGCTTCAACCCGTGCAGTGCCCCCGGGTGGAATGTCTACTATCTCGGCATATGGTTCAAATCCTGATAAAAACGCCTGTACAAGGTGGCTTCCGGCAGGGAGATCTGTATATGTCCACGGTGCCTCCTGGCCCCGGCCCCCGTCAACGGTGACGAGAGCTTCCTGGGGAGTTGACGTGACGACCAGCGTGCCGAAAGACGTGCTTGGTTCAAGCCCGGCAAATACATGAATAGTCTCTTTCGGAGGCGGATTTGTATTGTATTTCTGCACCCACGGGAGGTATCCCGCCTTTGAGACCGCTATTGTGTGCTGCGGAGTTCCGGCGGAAGAGACGGGAACTGACACCGGTGTCTCACCCACGAATACGCCGTCGAAGAGCACCTCTGCTCCACGGGGTTCTGAATCTATCTGGAAATATCCCTCATCGCCTGCATTTGCATGTGCCTGTGCAGACACACCCGGAACAGCGAGGAGGAGAACAAGGACCGCAAATGCAGGTAGAAGGATCGCGGATCTGTACATCATACCAGTAACACCTTTTCTTATGGTAAAAGAACAGGTGATGATATAATATCTTTCATGCATTCTTTCACCAGGGAGCCCGGGAATACACATATAATAATAATACGGTGGCGAACATAAGGATCAGGTATACATGCTCGAGTATATTGACCGCTTTGAAAGGGGCATATACATTGTCCTTCTCGTGATGCTTGGCGCAGTTGTCCTTCTTGGAGTGATAGAGCTCGGAGTGATGCTGATCGAGTCATTGATCATCGATCTTACCTACAGGCTTGACAACCACGAGATACTCACTGCATTCGGTTTCTTCCTGCTCATCCTCATCGGGCTGGAACTGATGGACACGATAAAAGCATACCTGGTCAGCAAGGAGATCCATTTTGAGATAATCGTCCTGCTGGCGATAATTGCCGTCGCCCGAAAGATCATCCTGCTTGATCCTTTCGCCGAAACCGCGGCAGCATTTGACTCTACCACCCTTATCGGGCTCGGAGTGGTCGTCATTTCCCTCGGTGGCTGTTACTACCTCATCAAGAAAGCAGGGATCCTTACAAAGACCTGATCATGAATGATTCCAATATTTTCCCAAAAAATCGCAATCCCAACCTTTCAGATCTGCGTTCGTGCGCATCACGTGATGGAGTCTGAGCCGTAACAACGCTTTTTTGAACACTGCAGGGGATGGATCATGATGGTTTTTCACACAATATCCACGGTTTGCCCATATCCGTAGAACCGTTGGTTCTCCTGTTGAAACTGTCGGTTCAACTGGGCCAATCGGCTTTTGGACAGAAAACTATATTGGAATCCCGGAAAAGAACAACAAATAGGTTGTTCATGCTCAACAAGCGGCTATGAGCATCACCTTCAGGAGGCGGCTTTCTGGACGCGGAGATCTATTACAACCGGGGATTGGCCTATCACCGGAAGGGCCATCTCGATCGTGCTATAAGGGATTATTCCCGTTCACTGGAAGTGGCATCTGACGCGGTTGAAGTATACAACAATCGTGGCGTGGCGTACGCAGCGATGGCGAGATATGAAAAAGCCATCGAGGATTATTCAGCGGCTATCAGTCTTAACAGGACTTTTTCCGAGGCCTACTATAATCGGGGTGTGGCCTGGTCCTTTCTCGGGGAGAGCTCGCGTTCAATCCCTGATCTCACTCGTGCGATAGAGATTGATGCCGGGTTTTCTGAAGCATACTACACCCGTGGGAGGGAATATGCCCGGATCGGGGAATACGGACCTGCATCGGATGACCTGACCAGGGCAATCGAGTTAAACCCGGAATATGCACCGGCCTATAACAACAGGGGGGTGGTTTATTCAAGAAAAAACCGCCATTCAGAAGCAATACGCGATTATTCGAGGGCGATTGATCTTGATGTGGCGTTCGTGGAAGCGTATCTCAATCGCGGCATGGAGTTCTCCCGGCTCGGGCATTATGATGATGCGCTCGCTGATTACACGAGGGCGATTGCATTAAGACCGGATGATCCGGCTCTCTATTATACCCGGGGTGTCCTGCACGGGAAGATAGGACACCAGGAACAGGCAATATCAGATTACATGCTCTGCCTCGAACTCGCACCCGGCCATGCCGAGGCCCATAACAATCTCGGGGTGGAATACAGCAAGATCGGACTCTTCGAGAATGCGGTGAGCCATTATCAGAAAGCCATAGAGTGCGATGAAGGCTTCGTTGAGGCCCTCAACAACCTCGGGGTTCTCTACAACCGGCTCCGGAGATTCGAGGACGCGATTACTCTCTTTTCCAGGGCAATCGAGATCTCGTTGATCGACGAGGAGGGGACAGACAGAGTGAACGCCTTCCTAAAACCCGTTGAAGAGATGGTGGGACAGCCGTTCGAGAGTCTGTCGCTCTCTGAGATGGACGGACCAAAAGATGATATCGGAACGATGCAGCCCGGAAATCAGGAGAAGGTACCCAGGAGTGGAGGAGATCTCTCGGATCTCTCAATGCCGGCCCTTATCATGGAGTTGTCTGACGATATTGCCGGATATCCTGACGACCCGGGTCTTTACATCAGGAGAGGCCTTGAATATTCCAGCCGCGGATATTCGGCATGGGCCATTGCTGATTTTTCCCAGGCGATCGAGATCGATCAGGATAACGCAGAGGCATACTTCCACCGCGGATGCGAATACGCCGCCACAGGGAGAGGCCAGGACGCAATCTCCGATTATTCGAATGCCCTAGCGATCAACCCGAAAGATGCCGAAGCCTTCTTCAGACGGGGACTGGAGTACCACAAACTCGGCATACCTGACAGGGCCATCTCGGAATTCTCACGGTCAATCGAGATGAAAGCCGGGTTCGCCGAGGCCTATTATCACCGGGCACGGGAGTTCTCCGGTATCGGTCTTTCAGACGTGGCTCTCCGCGATTTTTCCAGTGCAATCGAGTTAAACCCGGCAATTGAGGGGATATTCTTTCACAGAGGCCTGGAACACAGTAAATTACAGCACCACGAGGAGGCGATAGACGATCTCTCCCGGGCAATCGAGCAGGAACCTGAAAACTCCGAGGCACATTTCAGGAGAGGCGTGGAGCTGTTGAGGATGGAGAGAGCGGAAGAGGCGATCAGGGACCTCACCTCTGCAATCGTTCTCAAACCGGGATTTCTCGAAGCATACATACACAGGGGGGTCGCGTACGAGGAGATCAAAAGTGATGATAAGGCCGTCTCTGACTTTTCAAAAGCGATCGAGATCGATCCCGGGTGCGCCCGGGCATACCTGCACCGGGGATGCCAGTACAGCAACTCCGGCCAACGGGACAACGCAATATCAGACTTTACCAGGGCCCTTGCCATAAATCCCAGGTTAGAGCAGGCATATATCAGGAGGGGAGCCGATCACTCCAGGTCCGGCAGGAGCCCTGAAGCAATCAACGACTTTTCTGCCGCCCTGAGAATCAATTCCCGCTCAATCGAAGCCCTTTACCGGCGTGGGATCGAGTACAGCCGTGTCGGCAGGAGTGAAGACGCGGTCTTTGATTTCTCGTCCATAATTGAGATATCACCCGATGACGATCGGGTCTACACGCTCAGGGGTATCGAGTTCGAGAAGATGGGCAGGCCAAAGGAGGCGCTTGTCGATTACAACCGGGCAATCGGGTATAACCACGCGAACGAGAGGGCATATTACAACCGGGGCAACACCCTCGCCGGTATTGGCGAATATGATGGTGCCATACGTGATTTTTCAAAGGCAATTGCGATAAATCCGAAAAACTGCGATGCATATTACAACCGGGGGCTCGTGTGTGGGGACAGGGGTTTTATCAATGAGGCCATCATGGACTTTGACAGGGCAATCGAGTTGGATCCAAAGTTCCATGAAGCGTTCTTCAACAGGGGCGTCGCCTATCACAGGATGGGCTTTCTGGAAGAGGCGATACGGGACTACTCGGATGCTATAGTGATTTCTCCCGGAAACGAGAAGGCATACAACAACCGGGGCAATGCGTATGCCTGCAAGGGGCTCTATGACGAGGCGATCTCGGATTTTTCAAGGGCTATCGAAATCAATCCTGAGAATGCCACCGCATACTACAACAGGGGCATAGAGTACGGAAAGCAGGACAGGCTGGAAGATGCCATACCGGATTTTGACAAGGCAATAATGATAAAGCCGGATTTTGCCGAGGCCCACTACAACCGCGGAGTGGCGTATCACAAGATGGGCCTTTTGGATGAAGCGATTGGTGATTACTCGCAGACGATACGTATTGATCCCGGGAGCGAAAAGGCCTATAACAACCGTGGAAATGCATATACCGGCAAGGAGATGTACGACAACGCTATCGCCGATTTCTCGCGGGTCATCAAGCTGAACCCGGAGCATGTATCGGCCTATTACAACAGGGGAATCGCATACAGGGTGAAGAGGCTCACCGATAATGCAATAGCAGATTTCATGAGCGCACTCAGGATCAAGCCGCATTTTTCAGAGGCCCATTACAACCTCGGCAGCATCTTCTATTACCAGGACCGCCACGAGGATGCCTTGAGGGAGTTTGAGCTGGCTCTCTCCATAGATCCGGTCTATTCCAGGGCATACTTAAACAAGGCCCTGGCATGCGAGAAACTATCGCGGTTCCAGGAAGCAAAGTCGGCATACGAAGGATTCATCCGGTCCGCGGACGGCGAATCCGACGAACTGATCGACTTCGTCTCCCGGAGAATCCAGAACATCAGGTAATCTGATTCCCAAACCAGAACGGAAAAAAGATCCCCCCCTTTACGTGGGATAGGGAGTTGGAGGCACTGGGGTCGGGACAGTTGTCACAGGTGTGCCCGGAACGGGCAGGGTGGATGTTGCTACAGGCGTTGGAGAGGAAGGTGAAGACACTGGCGGAGGCGCAGGAAGAGGGGGGAAGGAGACAGGGGTGGACTGGCTGGAACCAGTATTCCTGAGGGTGTCAGAGGTGCTGATGATACGGGGGACGGCACCGGGACGACGATGCTTGCAGGAAGGGGAGCCGCAGGAGGGAGAGGGATTGCTGCAGGCGAAGTAACTGGGGAAGCCGGGACCGACGGGATCGCAATTGATATGGTTTGAGTCGGGGTTGCCGGAGAGACTACTGGGGGGCTACCTGAAGTATCCGGTGGAACCGGGGCAGGTCAGGAACTGGAAAGGTTCCCGGTTCCTGTGGGTGTTGGAGATAGAATCTCTGATGTGCTGGCTGCACCGGGAGTACCAGTTCCCGGTCCTCCTGGAAGCTTTGCACACCCAGAGGTGACTACCAGCATGACAAGGAGAGCCAGGATCAGGTATCTATCGGTCATGACAGAAGGTGACTTGTCGGCCAAACTGATGAATATATGCCTGAAGCACAATCCGGAATAATGTGAGCAAAAAACCCTCCCCGGCACAGCTATGTATATCCCAATTCCGGACCAGGGAAAAAAAGGAAAAAACAGTGCAAAAAGGGGTTATTCCGCATATTGTCATTGCAATCCTGTCTTTTGCCTCCCCGGATTGGAAATAATTTTTCAGGGTTTTATGACCAGCGTGGGAATCCGGCTGTGCGTCACGACGAAGGTGCTCACACTCCCGGCAAGCATCCGCTCCACCTGGCTCTTCCCGACAGATCCGATGACTATGAGATCAGCACCAATATCTGATGCCAGGTTCACTATGGTATTTCCGGGATGTCCAGACATCCGGTGGGCAGTCATGGCCAGCCCGGGCGAAACCATCTTCTTCCATTCAGTAATCAATCTGTCTGATTCCTCTTCCATCTCCCTGATAGCCAGTTCCCGTGCCACGTCACCTTCCGCCCACCCGCTCTCGACCACGTAGACGAGATGAAGCTCTGCATCACTCAGCCGGGCGAGGTCTGAAGCTATGCAGAGGACCTTTTTTGTGAGGGGAGAGCCGTCGATAGCGACGAGTATTTTTAAAAAGACTGTCTCCATTAGCGGAGGATATTACTCTTTTATTATATTAATGTCGCGCAGGAGTAGGAGCGCCTGTGCGTGAAAAGGCAATCCACAGGTATTCAGGGGATATCTCCCTGGAAATAGCCCATCTGGTGCAATGCGTCAAGGGCCGCATTCTGGGTAGCCTCGGCCTTGCTGGAACCGGTCCCCACTCCCGATATGTTTTTGCCTGCGGTCACCCGGTAGGTGAACACGGGGCGGTGATCGAGTCCATCCTTTCGGACAAGAGAGTACACAGGTAATGGCAGGTTCTGTTTCTGAACTGTCTCCTGCAGCTTCTTTTTGTAGTTTTTTCCGGGAGAGAATGATTCTATCTCGTCGGATATGAGAGAGAGAACTATATTGCGGGTAGCATCGAATCCCCGGTCAAGGTACAGTGCTCCGATGAATGCCTCAAATGCATCCGCGATGATTCCCGGGGTTAATGGCTGGTTTTCTGCAACAAGAATGAGATCCTCGTACCCCAGGCCCAGGGACGGCACGAGAACACCCAGGTTCCTGTTCATGGTGACCTCCATCCGCTGCGTGAGATAGCCTTCCGTTTCATCGAAATGGCAGAAGAGGTATTCGGCCACTATGAGATTCAGGACGCGATCGCCGAGGAATTCGAGCCTCTCATTGTCTGGACAGGTGCCGCTCTCCGGGGTCGGCTGGTCCCTGGCATATGAAGAATGGGTCAGTGCCTGGATATATAGATCCAATGATTCGGGAGGGATCTCTTCCGGTTTTTGCCCAAGCGTTCCAAGGAGCAGATGAATTTTTTTTATATCGATTTTTTTCCTGTTATCCACGAATATTTTCTCCTGAGAAGTGATTATAGACGACACCTTATTTTTCTTCTGACATATGCGGGGCAGGTCTTGTGTATGCAACGACTTCAATTCGATCGAGAAGGCGAGATCAAAAGGTATATCTCCCGCGTATCGAATTTTTTCCCATGACTGAAAGGATGGAGCTTGTATCCATCGGGGTGATACGATCTCCATACAAAACCCCTGCAGACGCGCCCAGGCAGGGCAGGTTGTCCGGCGCCCTCTCAAAGATCGAGATCGAGGAGGAGTACATGGCAGGTGTGGGTGATCTCGAGGTCTCGCGGCATATAATTGTCCTGTACTGGCTTGACAGGGCAAACCGGGACACACTTTCAGCCACGCCCCCGGGGACTTCACGCAAAAGACCTGTCTTCCAGACCAGATCCCCCCACCGCCCAAACCCGATAGGACTCGCTGTTGCACGGGTGGAGAAGAGGGAAGGCAATACCCTGACGGTAACCGGGCTTGACGCACTCGACGGGACACCCGTGCTTGATATCAAGCCATATTCACCGGGAATCGACAGCATTCCGGACGCAAAAGAGGAATTTTTGCTCTCGGATCGCCCTGAGCCCCGGTACTGAATTTTCCAGGAACAAGGCGATATGAGATGTATAACCAAAATCAGGAATGATCCAACAAACCCGCAGCAAATTCAAACAGTTTTCGTGGTGAATGGAGACGCCTGCTCTCCATGGAAACAGTCCTTCCGAAACGACACTCCTCTTCCCACGAAAAAAGCGAGTCTACAAAAAACACCGAGGGTATGGGGAGATAATGCCTTCGGAGATCCTATTCCACTTTCATCTGCTTTTTCCCCTGTTTCCCTTCGCCTTTCTTGGATGATAACACCTTCTCGGATTCGGATATGAAATCCTTTATAGCCGAATCAAGCTGGCCTGCCGCACCATCGATCTTGGTCTGGATATGCTTTCTTCCTTCCTCGGTTGTAAAGAGGTCTTTTGCAAGGGAGACGACCTTGTTGATTGTGCCCGAAACATCAGCCGAGACTTCCTGAATCCTGGAATCCATCGGTGTTTTCCCTGCCGCCCCTGTCTTTTCTTCGTTTGGTATCGGTTCCTCGACCCATACACCTTTTTCAAAACGTCCCCTGGTACCTGTCATATCTTTTTCACCATCTGTTTTTGATCAATATTGGGAATTCTGCGATGAACCAAATCTTCACCCGGCAGAAGAATCCCCTGTCAGATTTTTCAGTATTGGCACTACTCAAATTTTAAGGTAACGTAAGAACCATGAATCCTGGTACATGAGGCGCGTCAGCCAGAAAAATCATAAAGAAGATGGAATCACCTGGCAGGAGACAAGTCCTCTTCCGATCTGACTATCCCGGATCGCCGCCTGCTTGAAGAAGGGTATTCCCAAAAATCCAAGCTTTTGACAGAGGGATCAGCAATGTGTCAAGAAGAAGATTCCGGACGAAAAATGCGATCGTGTCTCCCTGCATTCGCCCGGATACTGCTTTTTCTTCCCGGGTTGTCACTGGGCGTGCCGTTTCTCGTGTCAATCGTGACAGAGAATTCACTTTCTGCGATTATCTCACTTGCAGGGACTGCGTTCCTGATAGAATACGGGGCCGTCGTTTTCGGGATCGCACGTGGCATCGGTTTTCTTCCGACCATCGTAGTCACGTCTTCTGTCGCACTCGCGGTTATCCTGACATCATTTGAGTTGTTTGATCTCCTTACAGGAAGATTCGGAAGAGTCGAACAGTTCCTTGAACGAGTGAAGAGGGGGCGAGTCACCGGGTTCATCAGTCACTACGGGATGTGGGGCCTTTTGCCGGGAATCTTCGTCGGAGGATTTTACATCTGTCCTGCAGTCTCATGGATCTTTTCGTGGAAGAGGTCATTCTCTGTCACATTGATGATGGCGGGATACGTCGTGTCGGCAGTTGCAGTCTATATCGTAACAACCGGGATTCTCACGGTCGTATTTTAGGGAGTCTCCTTTCCGAACCGTATTTTGCCCTGTGAATATAGTGGTCCAGGTTGAACGGGGGTCCAATTCATCGGTATATGTCCCGGATATGCACCAATCATTGGCCGGAAACGGAACCCGGGTCTTCTCCAGGTCGGGGAAGTCTTCGGGATACCATCTTCTCCTCGTTGTGCAGACACTCCCATGGCTGCGTCCGTGCCCATTGTGTTCCCGTGGTGGCCCGGCAGGGAATCATCTGGTTTTGAACCATATACAAGAGGGTAAAAAAGGAATGCAAAAACCATGATTTGACCTGGATCAAAATACCCCGTGCCCGATCAGTCCACCTGGTCTTGACGATGGAGAGATGGACCTCCTATCCATGAATTGACGTATATTTGCCGTCCATCTCAGTTATCTTTCCCATACCGGCTAGCACGCAAAGAGCCTCGTCAAGCATCTCCGGATCGACGGAGATACCATACAGCAATCCAAGCCTGTCGATAATCTCCGGTGCAGTTCGTTCCCCTTCCCGCAACACCTTCTCTGCAAAGCCTGACAGATCCTCGAACACTGCCCAGGGATAGACGATCCAGTGCCATTTCGATACCGTCTCCGCGTAATAGTCAGGCAGAAAAGTCGAACAGGTCTTGTGCTGGAGGACACCTGTCCTGATCTCCGCTGGCATACATTCCCGCAGGTAGTCAACCGAGACCGCGAGCGTATCACCGGTATCGGTCACGTCATCGATCACGAGCACTTTCATGCCTTTTATGTCCACTGAAAGGGGGTATCGGACGACAGCCTCTCCTCTCCTCTCTGCTGCAACTCCCCAGTGCTCCACCTTGAAACTTGTCAGCCAGTCCATCAGGACAAAATCGGCAACCACCCTGCCAGGAACGTAACCACCTCTCCCGATCGCGATTATCAGGTCCGGTGAATACCCTGACTTTCTCACCAGCCCCGCCAGTTTTCTGCCAAGTTCATAGGACCTGGCCCAGGTAACAAGTTCAACCGGGAACGACTCGGGAATCATGGAAAAAATCTCGCCTGCCGGACTGAAAAATCCTTCTGAATGAGCAGGACCAAAAGGGGCTCCCTGGATTGCGTCATTTTCCCAAAAACTTCAAAAGGACAGGATTAACAGTATTTACCGGTTTATGCAGGAGTAAGTCCCGGTGCACGGGGCACACATGATCAGGGATGAATACAAAGATTTTTTTTTCCGGGTGAAACCATTGTGATGAGGAACAGGGTATGAATCTGTCGATATTTGAAGGAATGGATGAATCGGAAAAGACCAGATACCTTGAATTTCTCCTCTGGCACTATCGCGTTGTCGATGCCTTCTGGTTCATCTATATTGCCGAGCGGTTCGGCCAGCCTACCGCAGAAGAGATAAACGAACAGGTATGGGGACGGGTAGCCTCGATGGCTGCCAGGGACTTGAAAGAGCGGTTCGATATCCGGGAAAAGGGACTGGCTGGCTTTGTAAAGGCGCTCCGGCATTTTCCCTGGGCAATAATTGTTGGTTATGATATCGAAGAGCGGGAGGACGAGGTGATTATTTCGGTTCCATCCTGTCCTACACAGGAGGCGAGGCTTCGACGGGGACTCGGGGAATATGTCTGCCGCGAGATGCACCGTGCAGAATTCACCAGTTTTTCTGAGGAGATCGATCCCGCAATACAGGTGGAATGCCTCTTCGCTCCGCCCGATCCCCATCCACCTGATATGTTTTGCAGGTGGCGTTTCACCGTGCGAAAGGATGCCTGAGGATACCTGTCAGATCTCGGTCGTGTAGCCGGAATAGAGGATATCCAGGCGGTCTCCAAGGGTATCTTTCATGATTTGCGTGGCCTCCTGTCCCGTGCAGTGGCCTGTGATAACCCGGCCGCATCCTGATTCGGAGAGTCTTTTCGCAATTCTCTCCACCTCCTGTCGGCTATCACGTAAGAGATGAAACCCGCCGATGACCGCCTTGATCGGGAGATCCGGGAAACCTTCCTGTGCTGTATCGACCATGTTCAGGATGCCGGAGTGCCCGCAACCGGTAAGCAGGATCATCCCGTCGGTCTCCTCCAGGATACAGAGGATCTCATGGGCGAACGGATCGGGCAGGTATTCATCTTCGTCCCTGATGTAATTTCCGCGGTTACTCTCCGGACGTGGCTCGGCCATACTAATTTTCCTGGTGAGGTGAAGCCAGGGGGTGACATCGCGATTCCCTTCCACCCAGGAGAATCTCTCTGAATTGGCATCAACGAGCGTGTCATCCAGACCGATATACCGGTATTTTTCTGGTCTCTCGCTATATAGCGGTTGATCTGATCCTGATCCCAGGAAAACTGGGGCACGTGTATTGTGTTTGAGGAAGGTCTCCAGGCCACCACAGTGATCATAGTGTCCATGGGAGAGGATGGCGTAATCTACCCGGGAGATATCGACGCCGAGTTTTTCAGCATTACGGAAGAATGTGTCATCCAGCCCCATATCAAAGAGAATTCTCTTTCCGTGATCTTCCAGGTACAGTGAAAGGCCATTCTGGGAGGCAAGATCGTCGCTTCTCGAGGTATTTTCCACGAGCGTTGTAAGGTGCATCGATCAACAGTATGCTCCCGTCAAATTAAAGCTGATTTTCGTACCAATACACCGTCCTTTTCGAATAAAAATATCTAATTCAGTTTTCGTTTGCTTTTTATTCGTCCCGACAGGGGAACATGTGGATATTTTCAGAAAAAGACCAGCCATGGCAGGTCATAACGCGGGAGCAAAGCACCATTGGATCCGGGTTCAGCCGGATCCTGGTTTTTCGCGGGCTGAAACGGGCCATGCATTCACGGAAATCTTCAGGCGAATAGATCTCAAGGAAAAATATCCGGCCGGCTTCTCCTGGAGGGCCGGGTCAGGCATGAAACAGGCGAGCCAGCGAAGAGTGATTCATTTTAGCACCAGACGGTTCCCGTACGCAGAGCCCGGCTTACAGGGAGAATGAATATTTCTGAAGAAGATTTTTATGGAATTTCCCTGAAAGTGTACCGTACGAAAAAACCTGTGTTCCTGCAGGTTTGCCGGGGCAGATCCGTGGATATCATCATCGGAGCGGGCATCGCAATAATCATTGCATTTATCTTCACGTTTACCAACGGTTTCCAGGACGCAAGCGCTATCGCTGCAACATTCATCGCATCCAGGTCCGCCAAGCCGGCACAGGGGATGATACTCGTCGCGGCGATGAACTTTTTTGGAGCAATTCTTGGCGGCAGTGCCGTTGCATTTACCATATCGGGCCTTCTCACGTTGAACCCAGGCCCACAACTCGTGTACATACTCCTTTCGGCGGTATCCTCTGCGGCACTCTGGAACATCACCGCCTGGAGATTCAGGGTGCCGTCTTCTTCCACGCACGCGCTCATTGGCGGGCTTATCGGTGCCGGTATGGCTGCTGCCGGCACTGAGAGTGTAAACTGGGGTATCAGTGATTTGGTGGCAGCACCTCATGAACTCCAGGGCTTTACCAAGGTGCTCTTCTTTCTCATGCTATCGGTCTTCCTCGGATTTGCGGTAGGTTATCTGATGAGGAAGATGTCAGGAGTCGTCCTCAAAAACGCCCGGCGATCCGCAAACCGGCAGATCGTGCGGCTCAACTGGATCGCCGCTGCAGTCATGTCGTTTGCAAACGGCGCCAATGACTCGCAGAAACAACTTGGAATCATCGTGCTGGTTTTGTTTGCCGCCGGGAAGGTCCAGACGCTTGATGTCCCCTTCTGGGCCCGTCTCATCTGTGCGATCATGCTCGCGGCAGGGACAGTGGGGGCCGGATGGCGGGTTATGTCAACACTCGGCCGGCGCATCTTCAAGATCGAACCGATCCATTCGTTTGATTCCCAGGTCTCTTCGGGGGCCACCATCGCCATATCAAACCTTGCCGGCGCACCCATATCTTCAACCCATATCATCTCGAGCTCGGTGATCGGGGTCGGTTATGCAGAGAATTCTCAAAAGGTCCAGTGGTCTGCGGGAAAGGAGATCTTTCTAGCAATGATTTTAACCATTCCCATTGCGATGATTATCTCTGCACTCGTGTTCACGCTCATCAGGCCGTTTATCGGGAGTTAGATTGCAATGACAAGCGGGAAGAGAAGAGGAAGGATAGAGGGGATATTCAGTTCGATATTCCCTGCCAAATACGATTTTGAAGAGATGCTCTCACGCCAGGCTGACCGGACCCTCACCGGCGTAAAAACTCTTTCGGACTGGCTGATGACGACCCCACTAGGAGATCCGGTCGTGCTGAAACAGATGGAGAACGAGGTCGACTCTTTGCGATACGACCTCGAAGAGAAGCTGATCGATGCGTTCTCGACGCCATTCGACCGCCAGGACATCTACAGCCTTTCACGTCAGATGGACTATATCCTCAATTACACCGCCGAGATTGCCAAGGAGATGTATGTCTTTGGAGTGGAACCGGACGAACCTATACGGGAGATGACAAGAGCGCTCCTGGGGGGGACGCGATGTATGGCTGAAGGTGTGCGGGTCATGAACACCGACCAGAAGAGGGTCAGGAGACTGATCAGGCGGGCACGGGAGGCGATGCACCGGATTGAAGACCACTATATCGAGAGCATGGGCATCCTGCTCAATTCCGACGACGCCCTGGGCGCGATGAAGAAACGGGAGATCTACCATCATCTGAGGGATGCAGGGAGAGCGCTCCGTTACACCGTGGACATCCTCCATAAGGCCGTCGTAGGAATCGATATCGGTTCCGAATGATCAGTCCCCGCCAATACCCTGGCGGACGGCCCGGATTCCCCCACAGCCAGTTATTTTATACCAGTTCTTACAGAAGGTGATGCATGGATATCACAAAGATTCCTCCCATGGAGAAAGAAGAATATGACCGTCTCATAGCGGACGGATACGTATGCCGGATCGCGTTTACCGGGGATTCCTTTCCATACATAGCCCCGTTTCTGTATGTCTTTGACGGGAAGTACATGCATTTCCTGCCGACAAAGTACGGCCGCAAAATCGACTATTTCCGAAAAAATCCCGCGGTATCGGTTGAAGTCGAGAGTTATGCCCGTGATCTCTCGTGCTTTACCTTCGTCAGCCTGCAGGGATATCTCGAAGAGATAACGGATCCGGGGAAGAAAAAAGAGATCAGGAAGGGATTCGTCGATCTTATCCGATCACGGGATCTCTCCTCAAATGTCCTGTCGGCACTCGGCTTCTTGCCGGGTGACTCCCCAGAGACCATTGTCGGCCAGGAGAAGAACCTGGTATGGAGACTTGTCAGGGTAAAGGACATCGTGGCCCTGAAAAACGAGTAGTCTGTCCCAAACCCGACCAATCAAATTCACGTTTTTTACTGGCTGGACCTACACCTATCCTTACCTTATCAGATATTGATTCCTTTCCAGGCCATAAAGCCTGTCTGTCCCCAAAGAGCAGGATGAGAATTCCCCCTGCCAGAATGGCGCTCTTTCCCGGCACAGCAACTCGTAAGTCACCTCGTGTATATGGATTCAGCCTCTGGAGATATTCACATTGGAGCAAAAAAGTGGAGATCCGTTCCGGGACACAGACCTTGAAGGAGAAAAATGGCTAAACCATATCCCCGTGAATACTGGTTCTGGAAGATTAGGGATACGGCGTGATATTTTCGGCCCAGAAAACACCTTTATTCCGGTATGTACCGCTTTCTTTCCATTTTCCTTCGACACGCACGATATCGCTGTTCTCTATTCCTTCAACGCTCACTGCAGGCAATTCCGTCCTGTTGTCCTCAACCATCAGGTCGTACCATATCTCTACCGATTCACCGCCCGAAGTGAGGTGAAAACACGGGCAGTTCAGCTGGCCGAGGAGGGATACACGTCCGATAAGGGTTACGGGAGTCTCGTATACCTGGTCGGCAGCGAGTTCTCCGACGGTCATGATCCCTGTTGGAAGACCTGCTGACCGGGTTACCTCTGTCACCTCTCCATCCACCACGGTCACTGCAGTCACGACATGGTCGATTACATCGGGGTCTTTCATGGAGAGCATGTCATATCCGAAGGTAAATTCCCAGCAGTACGGGCATGGGAGAGTCTCTGTCCCGGTCAGGCGAAGGTTCGTGCCGCTATACTGCATGAACTCTTCCGTATCCTTCACGTAATCCTCTGCGATCCGCCTGCTCTCCTCCATCGTCACATGTCCATTGCCACTCTTCTGGATCGAGGTGAGTTCGATGGGCATGCCCCACTGGGCGATCGTGAGCAGGTCCTCCCGTGCAGTCCCTGAAAAGCGGACCGAAAGCCCGTCTATCTGGTACTCGTCTTCCAGGTTCAGGGGCAGGTAACGCGTTCCATCATCGGCCAGGATTCCATAGAATCCACCCTCGATATCCTGGTATATCACAATCCCGGTCCCCGACACGGCGTCCTGGGCGGCGGGCTCTTCGATGCATCCACAGAGGAGAATGAGACTAATGGCAACGACGAAAACGGCCACAGACCATCCCCTGCTACAAAGAGATCTCTTCATCGGGGTCCTGTTTCGATGGAAGAATCATAAATATACTGGTGAAGGGAAGGGTCATCCTGAAGTTTCCGCTTTGTCCGGTTACCTGATTTAATAGAGCTGGAGGAAACCTGATGAAGAAAACGATATCATGCCTGATCCTCCTTTTCGTAACTTCTCTACTCCTTTCCTGTTCGGGAGTGACTGGAATTACTGCAGGGCAGCCAGTGGAACTCTTTTAAAAAACGACTCATCCTCTCACTCGGACATTAAAGAACTCAAAACAACCGGTTCGGAAGAGCATTTAGTCGAAAAATCACATAATGAGGCCGCTTTGTGGAAGAAGAGGTTCAGTGGTACCGGCCATGAGAGTGGGAATCCTGTCCAGCAAACGAGTGATGGAGGATACATTATCGCAGGTATGAAAACGTCGTTTGGTCAGGGAAAACAGGTCTACATGGTTAAGACAGGGCCGAAGGGATGAACGTGGAATAAGGTTCACATGGTTTGGGACTGGAGCCACTCATGAACATGGATACTTACAAAATACTATTAAGGATGTCACTGATCTTACTCTCAATAGAAGGAATCAATCGTGCATATTTCAAGGTATGGTGATTGTATTTTTATTTCTCTCATCGGCATCGGGATCTTATTGCTTACATGTGTTTCTGCAACATCGGCGTTGCCGGAACCTGTTCCTTGCAACCTGTCAAGAGGGACATGCTATACCCCGGATATAAACGACAGGTGGCAGTGGCAGCTATCCTGTTCGCCCGGTGTCCCGACATGCATAAAAATTCTCGGTCCAGAAGAGCAGATCCGTTTCTATGATATTGACTGGGAGGATAATTCAAAGAAAACCGTCAGAAAGATACATAATTCAGGGGCACGGGCTATAGCCTATATTAGTGCAGGAACCTGGGAGAATTATCGTTCTGATAAGGGTGCTTTTCCTCAATCGGTGATAGGAAAACGATACGATGAATGGCCGGACGAATACTGGCTGGATGTCAGGAGGACCGATGTTCTTCTCCCCATAATGAGGGAGAGGATGAAAGTATGTAAAAGGAAAGGCTTTGACGGGGTTCAGTTTGATAATCTGGATGGGTTCCAGCAGTCCACGGGATTTCCTCTCACCAGGAAAGATTACTTGAATTATGCGGCTCGGCTGTCAAATATTGCCCATGGGATGGGATTGTCCTGTTCATGGGAAAATGCCGTTGAGCTGAGGAGAGGACTATTCCCCTACATGGACTGGTTCCTTATGGAGGAGTGTTCAGTGTATGGAGAATGCAGTGCAGCCAAAACATTTACGAATGCCGGAAAATTCGTTGGGGGTGTTGAATACACAGTTGATATGAATTCCATGGATTTTTGTAACAAATATGCTGAGTACGATATTAGTGGCATGCTGAAAAGAATGAATCTTGGGGCGTACCGTAAACCATGCCC
>JAHDSI010000034.1 GCA_018432765.1 Methanoregulaceae archaeon
AACCGGGATAGTCGCAGCCCTGGTTGCTGCCGGCGTGCTGGTCTCGTTCGGAATCGGAAATACCGTCGTGGATGCCGGGGTAGTGGCGTTCATCATCGGTCTTGGACTGCTCACCACGGCGCTTGTCTACGCGGCCATGCGGTACCTGCTCCGGTGGGAGTATGCCGCCGATCCGCTCTACCTCGCGCTGATATTCGGCCAGATGCTCGATGCAAGCGCGACGAGTTTTGGAATCGACCTCCACCCGCTGGAATATGTCGAGGTGCACGTCGTGGGATCCAACCTCATCGCCTGGACGGGCACCGCCTTCTCCATGTTCCCGCTGAAGCTGCTCGTGCTCTTCCCGGGCATATACATCCTGGAACGGTTCCGGAACGAGGGGTCGCCGGTCCTCTGGCACCTGATCGTGCTCGCGATGATCACGGTCGGTCTTGCCCCGGGCGTCCGGGACATGGTGAGGATGATGCTCTATGTCTGACATGCGGGATCCGCTGGTGGTGACCGCTGCCCTCTTCGCCCTCTCCCTTGCGGCCGGTGTCCTGGTGAGTGTCGCGGAGCCTGCGTTCGGGACGCAGATGGTCGAGTTCTTCAGGGACGCCGTCATCGGTGAGATCATGACCGACTCTTCCCTCCTGCTGGCAGGAAAACTCTTCCTGAACAATATCCAGGCATGCATTTTCATGTTCCTGGGCGGGGCGACCTTCGGCCTGGTCACCATCTTCATCATCGGGACGAACGGGTTTGTCATCGGCTCGATCCTCGAGGTCGTCCGGCAGGAGAGCAGCCTCCTCTATGTGGCGGCAGCCATCGTGCCCCACGGTATCTTCGAGATCCCTGCCTTCATCATATCGGGTGCGCTCGGGCTGTCCCTGGCCCGCTCCCTGTACACCGAGTGGACGGGCGCGGGTGATGCCGGCGGGGACGCCGCCGTGCTCGGGCGGAGATTTGTCGCCGTTGTATTACCCCTTATAGCAATTGCAGCGATTACAGAGGCCTTTATTACGCCCTGGATCATACAGTTTGTAGCTTGAGGAGTGAATAGTCGTGGCTGAAGAACATGGGGCGCTTCCCCCGAAAGATGACTTTTCCGGTTGGTACAACGAAATCCTGTGGCGGGCCGAGATCATGGACGTCCGCTACCCCGTCAAGGGCCTCTATGTCTGGTACCCGTTCGGGTTCGCACTCCGGAGAAACGTCTATACGCTTCTGCGCGATCTGATGGACCGGGACCACCAGGAGGCGCTCTTTCCGCTCCTTATCCCCGAAAACGAGTTTGCAAAGGAAGCCGAGCATATAAAGGGGTTCGAGGAGGAGGTCTACTGGGTCACGCACGGGGGCACATCGCCCCTCGACGTGAAACTGGCGCTCCGCCCCACGAGCGAGTGTGCGATCTATCCCATGTATTCCCTCTGGGTCAGGTCGCATGCCGATTTGCCGGTCAGGATCTACCAGATCGTGAACACGTTCCGGTACGAGACCAAGCATACCCGCCCCCTCATTCGGCTACGGGAGATCACCTCGTTTAAGGAGGCGCATACCGTCCACGCAACCTGGGAAGAGGCACAGGCCCAGGTAGAGGAGGCGGTGAGGCTGTACGTTGAGTTCTACGACGCGCTCTCTGTCCCGGTCATCTTCTCGCGACGACCCGACTGGGACAAGTTCCCGGGTGCCGACTACACGATGGCGGCAGACACCATCATGCCCGACGGGCGGACGCTCCAGGTCGGGACGGCCCACCACCTCGGCGATCACTTCTCAAAGACCTTCGAGATAACGTACGAGGATATCAGCGGTGAGCAGCAGTTTTGCTTCCAGACCTGCTACGGCATCTCCGAGCGGTCGGTCGCGGCCCTCATCAGCCTGCACGGGGACGACCGCGGACTGGTCCTCCCGCCCGCCCTCGCACCGGTGCAGGTCGCAATCGTTCCGATCATGATCGGCAAGCGGGGAGCCGAAGTCGAAGCGGCCGCACGGGACCTGGAGACGGCGCTCAAATCGGCAGGACTGCGGGTCCGGCTCGATACGAGGGACATGCGTCCCGGGGCGAAATACTACTACTGGGAGATGCGGGGCGTTCCGCTCCGTATCGAGATCGGGCCACGGGACCTTGACTCATCGCAGGTGACAGCAGTGACCCGGCTCGGCGAAAAGACCACGATACCCCTCGATTCTATCTGCGATGGCGTAGCCTCCCGGCTAACGGAGTTTGGATCTACCCTGCGGGCGAGGGCGGACGATCATGTGAGGTCACGGATCCGGATCTGCGGGTCCACCGGGGCGGTACGCAGCGCGGTGGAACGTGGTGTCGCCGTGGTGCCCTGGTGCGGCGGGCGGGAGTGTGCCGACCGGATCGAGGAAGAGACGGGTGCGGCCATACTCGGGACCGGAGTACAATCTCCGTTTATCGAGCCGGAAGAAGGCCGGTGCATCGTCTGCGGCAGGGAAGGCGGGACCACTCTCGTCGGCAGGGCCTACTAAAAAACGCACACTCTTTTCCGGGAAACCGGTATCCGGCGAAAAAGGAGATGATCCGCTGTGCGGACGTGCACACGGCACGGGACACGCCGCAGGGGGATATCTTCGATCTGTCTAGCACCTGGGGCAGTGGTACGACACAGAAAAACCGGGAAGCGAGAGATCGCCTGATACCATCTTTTTTCCGCCGGCAACGAAGAGCCGGCCGCACCTGGCGCACCTCTTTATCTTCAGCAGGTCCCAGCGGGTACGGGGCACTTCGAGCTCGAAGTGGTAATCGCAGTGCAGCCCGAGGCTCTTTAAGCACCGGTCCTCGTACGCGGAGACCAGCTGCATGATACTGACGGGGCTGGCTCCCATCTCGATGAAGCGCTTGAATATGAAATAATTGAATACAAGCCAGGAGAGGTCGCAGCGATCGATTATCTCCTCGACGTCCTGTGACTCCTCCTCGTACTCCTCGAGTGAACAGCCACAGAGCGGGCACCTCCCTCTGACCAGTTCATCCAGGTAGACCTCCTCACGGCAGCCAGGGCAGGTCGTGTGGGGTGCATGCATCCGTTTCATATCACATACCAGTTATTATGGCAGGAATCTGCTCTGCCATCGAAGCATTTTTGAACGTGCTGTAGTGAGCGGTCCGCATAACGGTACCTGTGCTAGTCACCGCACGCCTGGTCTTCATGCGGGCATCATCCCGGTTGCACCACGACCCGGGGAGAAAAAAATCCGGCCTGCGGGAACTGTTCATCGTTTTATCGAAGTGCGATGCCCGGAGAGCGAAAAAACCAGTTGCACTCGCACTCTCTATTGGTCACGTCCCCTCATAAAACTATACGCGTTAACACACAAATCCGGGTTTTATGACGAATCTGCGCGCGGACGCGCGCTAATTTAAGTGTTGTGATCATGACAGCCACAGGGGATGTGGCCGGTCGGACGGGTGCCTGTCCGGCTCATTCTGACGGGATCCGGCAGGGTTCTCCTAGCGGAGCAGGATTCCGAACGCCTGAGATATGGAACGGATCGCATCGTCGAGCCTGCCGTCCCGGATCAGGTTGACGCTCTCGGAAATACAGGATTTGATGTCCTCCTTGTCGATGCCGTACGCCACCATAAAGCACCTGACAGATTCGTCGAGCTTTCCGAGCATGAAGTAGCAGTTGCTCATCACGACCCAGGCATCGGCATGGCGGGGATCCTGGTCCACGAGCCCCTCCATGAGGCGAATCGCCTCTCCAAACCTCCCTCTCCTGGACAGGGCAAGTCCCTTCCAGAAGAGGACCCTGGGATTGCCTGGCGAGAGTTCTTCGGCCCGGTCAAGGCACCTGATCGCCTCTGCTTCCCGTCCATCCTGGATGAGCGTTATCCCGCAGTTTATCCAGGCCGAGAGGTAGTCGGGATATATGCGGAGTGCCTGCCTGAATGAGTGGATCGCCTCCCTGTTTCTCTTCAGCTTCATCAGGGCAAATCCCCGGTTTACCCAGGCACCGAGGTACCGGGGACGGAGCGAGACTGCGATATCGGAACAGGCGACCTCCTCTTCGAACCGTCCCAGTTCCCCGAGGGCATGCCCCTTGGCGTTCCATGCCGGAGCGTGGGCGGGGTCTGCCCGTATGACCTGGTCACAGGCCTCGATCTTCTCCTCGAACCGTTCCAGGCGGCCGAGCGCGAACGCCTTGTTCACCCATGCTTCCACGAGGTCCGGGTCAAGCCCGATCGCGTGCTCGCACGCATCGATCTCGTCCTGGTAACGACCAAGTTTTCCCAGGGCATGGCCCAGTCCCGCCCATGCAGGCGCATACCCGGGATCGGCGGATATGGCGCGCTCGAACCAGCGGACCGACTCCTCGTGCCTTCCACTCCGGGAGAGACGGACCCCTTCCCGCGAGTAGGCTTCCGCTGGTCCTTCACTGGAGAGATCGAGGGAGGTCGCACTCATATCCGGTTCACCGTTACGCACTTGGTAGGTTGGTATCACGTCCATCGCAGGAAATGATAAACCCTATCGATGGGGTAGGCGGCCGGTCGCGCCGGTGACCGGGAAAAATACTATGCCCTGGACGGACAACTCCTGCGCATGGC
>JAHDSI010000235.1 GCA_018432765.1 Methanoregulaceae archaeon
ATTGTGACCAAGATCTTTTTGATGATCGTATCCAAGTGTTCACTGGATATAGGTGCTTGGATCATACTGAGTAATCACCAACGTGAGGTTGCCATGTCGCAGATGAAGACCGTCCCCAAAACCTGTTTTGTCTGCCATAAATCATCGAAACAGATCTACAATGCGCCCTCTACGCCTCCCGTTACGGCAGGGACATCGGGAATAGTTCAACTTGATGGTCGTCCAAAGGAACTGACTGCGGAAATTCTTAAAAACCAACTTGAAGTATGTCCACATTGCGGATACATTGCAGAGGACATCGCGGAGAAAACAGGAATCACCAAGGACTTTCTGCAGTCTCCCGATTACTGCGATCTCCAGAATCCGGATATCCCCCCGTCTCCTTCACGGTTCATACGTGCTGCACGTATCCAGCTGGAGGAGAACAATCCGGAAAAAGCCATAGAGTATTATCTCTCGGCCGCATGGTCTGCTGACACCATGCGCCACCGTGAGATAGCCGTCTCCTGCCGTAGAAAAGCCCTGTCCCTGATATTTGCAGGCAACAAAACATTTGCCGACATCCCCTCGGACAAATGGGTTCCGGTCATTGATACCATGCGGCGGTGTGGGGATTTCGACAGCGTAATCACGCACTGCACCAATCTCCTGGCTATTGCGGGCCCAACACTTAAGCAGGGACTGGATTACGAACTCTTTTGTGCAAGACAACATGACGATGAACCGCATACCAATCTTGATGCTGCTAACAGCAATCAATACAGGTCAGGAGCGCTGGAGAACAACGAGGAGCTCCTCATCGGCGGGAAATCATACTCGGGCGAGGACGACTGTTATGGCAAAGGGTGGAACTGGGTTGCAGAAACACACACACTTGTCCTTTCCAACTATCATGGTTCGTCAATTGAAGCATCCGGAGATCTCACTATCCGGGTGGAACAGATGGACAACCAGATCTTCAGCCCTCATGGTCCGGGAATTCTCATTCACAACGGAAACCTGAAACTCACTGGTTTGGCTACGTTGACCATAAAGGGAGACGACACGGGGATTTTCGTTGAGTCTGGCTCCCTGGAAATTGCAAAAACCGTCCTTATCATCCGGACAAACGAGTACGGAATCTTTTCGTCAGGGAACATCTCCATCGCAAACGGCAGCGTACTCGACATCAGTTCCGAAACGACTGCAATCAGATCGGTATTCGGGGGATTAACCATAACCGGCATGTGTTCCCTGACGATCTATGGAAATCGTGCAGGAATTGACCTTGCGGGAGATATGAATCTCTCCGTAGGCGGCCTGAAGATCGAGAGCCCGGAGGGATGCGGAATTCTGATTCGTCACGGTTCTATTTCTGTATCGTCTTGTGTTTTTGACGCCTTCTGCGGCGATACTGGTATTCGCCTGGAGGAGGGCAGTCTCACCGTCGACCTGGCAACATTTGATCTGAATGCATCATCCTGTGTGGAAGTAAACGGTTCGTGCAATATTCTCCGGTCGAATGGAACTCTGTCAGGAGTGGATTATGGGTGTTTTGTCTCCCAAAATATGGATCTTTCCGGGGACTACGAAATCTCCGGAAAAACTGCCATCTCGGTTGGAGGAAACCTGCAGATACATCACGGAAATATCACTGCATCCGGTGAAACCGTGATATCCGTTGGCGGTAATCTGAACCATGCCGGGGGAGACCTTGTGCTTACCGGGGATACGGCAATGCAGATTGCAGGTAATGCAGAAATCTCTGGTGGCCGGATTATGGGGATTGGCAAGATCAACGGAATCGTGGTGAATGGCACTTATTCTCAGTCGGGAGGGAATATTTTTGTATCTGGGGATGCTGAAGACAGTATGCGGATCTCCGGTAAAAAGATGACCTTAAACGGGGGATTAATCTCTGCATCAGGTCGAAAAAATGGGTTAAGTGTGGCAGGATATGTTGTTATTGAGGGTGGTGCTCTTTTGACGTCAGGCAATGTCGGATTTTTCGTGGGGAAGTCACTGAAAATTGAACACGGAAGTCTTAAAGTTGCAGGTGAGGAGATTGGTCTTTCGGTGAGAGACGGCAACCTGATCACCGGCGAAGTGGTAACGATGACCGTAACCGGCAAAGTGGGGATCTATACAACAAAGGATATCGGGATTCATGGAGGTTATCTCCAGATTACCGGACAGTTTGGCGGAATTGTTTCCGAGAAGGGCAATCTGATTTATTCCAGCGGTGCACTGGAGATAACTGCGGGTGAATGCGGAGTACTGCTCCAGTCAGGGTCAATGAAGGTTTCAAGTGGCATGATCAGGATTGCCAATTCCCGGATGATGGATTCGGGAGGCTGCGGTATTGTTGTTGAGAAGGGAAATCTGGAGTTAGGAGGTCTTACGACAATTACCGGCGAAAGTTACGGGATATGTGTGCCCTGTGGAGATATTTCCCTTATAACTGGTAAGATCGATGCCTACGGTTTCCGGGCCGGCATTACGGGGAAATCCCTGACTCTGCAGTATTCAAGTCTCACGGCCTATGGGAAAACAGAGGGAGCTGTTGTTCTCACGGAGCGGGGACCCTGGAATGATGCAGGAGTCATTGTTCAGGCAGGAAAATCCGGGAAG
>JAHDSI010000091.1 GCA_018432765.1 Methanoregulaceae archaeon
CTGGTATATGAGTACCCGGATCAGGGCGTACGTCGATCTCCTTCGACTGCACTTCTTCTTTGCCTGGCCAGTCCTGTTCTGCTCGGGTTTTCTCCTTGCTGCGACAGTGTATGGCACGTACACGACACTGGATCTCGTCCGTGCCGCCCTGATAGGGTTCTTCGGATTCGAAGCAGGCTTTGTCTTAAACGACTATGTCGACTGCGAGTATGACCGGAGGGATATCGAGGCCGACCGGCTGACACGCTACTGGCGCATCTTCGGGACACGGCCGCTTCCCGCCGGCCTGATCCCTCCCCGGGATGCGCTCGTTCTCTTTGGCATACTGTCCGCATCGGCAGCCCTGCTGATCATATCCCTCCCGTTCCCGAACTCGATCTTCGTCCTGGCCATCATGGCGGCAAGCTACGGGCTGGAGGTCTTCTACCAGCTGAGGAAGAGGGACCAGGCCCTTCCCCTGGCACAGCTGGCAGGCCGTGTCGACTTCGCGCTCTTCCCTGTCGCCGGGTATCTCTGTATCGGGAGCCCGGACTTGACCGCCCTCCTCTACTTCCTCTTCTTCTACCCGTTTGCCGAGGCGCACCTCGCTGTAAACGACATGATCGATGTGAAAAACGATCGCGCCAGGGGCATGGAGACAGTCACCACGCTGTACGGGATGAGAGGGAGCGTCGCCTGGATATCAGGCTTCCTCGCCATACACCTGGTCATGGCGCTGCTCTTCATGACAGTGCTCGGCTGGATCGCCCGTGCCGGAATCACTGCAGGGCTCCTGCTCCTCGCATCAGCCCTTGCAGTCCTCTCCAGGAGACCTGATCCGGATTCCTGCATGAAGGCGCTGCCACTCTTCCATGGCGTGATGCTCCTGTACTCCGTATCCATCATCCTGGATTCGGTGCTGTGACAGGGCTGATGGTGTGTTTGGCCGGACGCAGGAATGAACAGGGAGTGGGGTCGGTCGAAGATTGGGAGCCCGAACACAGAGAGAACCGCCATGTGCATTCATGGTATTTTCCCTGCACGGGGGGCAGGCATGTTGAAATACCTATAAAAACGAGCTGATACTGACCGGCTCCTGGTTCCTGGCACGGTTCACCATCACGGCTGTATCGGCATCCACGAATTCGTGAAATCCTGCGTAACCGCGTGCGTAGGCCTCGTGCCATCCCGGCGGGACAGGGATCCTCTCGTACAGCTCCTCGCGATCCGCCTCCAGGATACAGGGCTCTCTTCCCATGAACTCCGAAGCGGAGATGACATTACCGCCTGCTTCGGCCGACAGGCGTCGAAGCCACCTGAAACCCTCCCGGGACCTGAGGAGATGGTGGTCCAGGACGAGTGCCCCGACTCTTCCGGCGATCTCGAGAGCGTGCTTCCATGCCGCCCTGCGGTCTTCGCCTGTTATCCTGTCCAGGTAGAGCGGCGGGCCGGAAGCGATCACCAGGTCAGGCTTCCATTCCAGGATCTGCTCAACGGATTCGCGATTGAGCATCTGGATATCTGAAGCGTGAACGAAAGATTCGTCCCCGTCCCGAATGCAGGTCATCATGACATCACCGATCCGGGAAAACGTTGATCCATGGGGGACCGGTCGTGAGAATGAGAGATTGGGCCGGCTCGTCCCCTCGGCCGGGACCATGTTC
>JAHDSI010000164.1 GCA_018432765.1 Methanoregulaceae archaeon
CAGCCTGAATGGCAGCGCAATCATCCAGTAGATCCCCTCCCGTACTGGAGAAAGGTCCAGGAGCTCGATGACTGCTGTCCCGCTGCCAAGAAGCAGGCGGTGAACGGCCCCATCCCCTTGATACGCCTCTATCGAGGGCGAATCGATTCCCACGCAATGGATTCCCGCCTGGATTACTGTCTCCGCCCCTGATATCGAGAGAGCACTGTAATCCGGATCAAAATCCGTTTTTGTCGAAAAACTGGTTTTAATCAGTATCTTCTTTTCTCCCATGATCCTCTGTTCCAGGTGCCGGGACTCGATCGGCCCGGATATACCTGAGAGATCGATCACCCTGCACCTTCCCATCAGCAGCTCGAACGGGATTGTATCGATGGACCGGGAATCCTTGAGATAGTGGGCAGGGGCATCGATATGGGTGCCCGAATGCGTGCTCATGGACAGTTCTGACAGGAGATACTGGCCGCAATCCTCCTGGCTGAACCGCGGGGGGATGTCTCCCGGATAGACCACGTTGTTCCGGGTCAGTGATCTGGTTACATCGATGATCATATGAATAACCCCTTAATCGGGCCAGCCATGGTGGCCGAGGAGCGGGACGAAGACCACTCCGCCGTGTGTGGACCGGATTATCGTACCCCCCTTTCTGACCAGTTTTACCAGGGTCTGGAGATCCCTTCCCCCCACGGGGGCAACCAGCCGTCCCCCGTCCGCGAGCTGCTCAAGAAGCGGTTTCGGGATATCGGGGGCGGCGGCAGTGACGATGATCGCATCATAGGGGGCCGAGATTGCATAGCCATCCGTCCCGTCTGCGACGACAACGTTCACGTTCCGTATCCCTGCCGCCTCGAGGTTTTCCCGTGCGGCCCGGGCAACTTCGGGGATCCGCTCGACCGTGACAACCTCCCCTGCGAGCGTGCCAAGAATCGCTGCCTGGTAGCCGCTTCCCCCGCCGATCTCGAGCACCCTGTCACCGGGAGCGAGTTCCAGCAGTTCGGTCATGACCGCCACGATGTACGGCTGCGAAATAGTCTGCCCGTGACCGATCGGGAGGGGGGAGTCATTGTATGCCGCCTGCCGGCACGAATCGGGAACGAAAAGATGCCTGGGAACAGTCCTCATGGCCTCGAGCACGCGGGGATCGCTGACACCCCGTGCCTCGATCTGGAGCTCTACCATCCTGTCTCGTATCGACGTCCATCGATCATCACTCGTATCCATCACATTCCCCTATGCGGGACCGCCTCTATAAAAAATATTGCAGGGGGTGTGTTTAAAATCCGGCCTTCTCTGCCGCATCGATCGCTGCATCGATCTGGTCCTGCAAAACCCCGGGCAACCCGTCAATCCTGACATCAAGGAATCCCCTGATGATGGTTGCGGTTGCCACCTCCTCGTCAAGCCCACGTGACATCAGGTACTCGATCTCTTCCCGGGCGATCTTTCCGACGGCGGCCTCGTGCGAGAGTTCGGTATCAACCACCTCTCCCTTTATCTCGGGGATTGCATGGATCGTCCCGTCTTTCAGGATCAGGCCCTTGCACTCGATATGTCCTTTCGTCCTCCTGGTCTGCCCTTCGATCAGGCCACGGGATATGATATGCCCGCCGGTGGTGATTGCACGGGTCAAGAGTTCGGCCGACGCACCCTCTGCAGACAGCTGCGCCACCGATCCAAGGTCAAGACATGATCCCGGGGTGGCGACCACGATGCTGTTGAAACGGCCGACAGAATTTTTCCCCTCGAGCCGGGCGAGGGGGGCCATCTCGATCCTTCGCACCGGCTGCATGCACACATAATTCGAGAGAAAGACCCCGTTTTCCTGGACAATGGATGCACTCCTGGGGAATACGCTGATATCCTCGCCCCAGTTGTGGATCATCGTCGAGGTGACATGGGCCCCTTCACCGATATAGAACTCTGTCACGCCGATATGCGATCCCTTCTTCGTGTAACTGGCGCTTGCACACCCGGATATGATGTGGAGTTCCGCTCCTTTCTCGGCGATCACGATATTGTGGACATGCTGGACGCTGGTCTTTGCAAGGAACAGGCAGGCCTGGAGGGGGTACACGGACCGGCTGTTCTCCCGTGCGATGACCACGAAACCCCTCGGAGCCTCCTGCTCGGCCACGTACCGGGTGTACTTGTCCTTGTCTTTTGGTACCGCCTTCCAGAGGTAATCGGAGAGCCAGTCGTACTTCCGCAGCGCATCGGCAAGGGAGTGGACTTCAATTCCCTCCTGGAGGGAGGCGATCTCCTTGATCTCCTGGTCGACCTGGAAGAAACTTCCGGACCGGTTCTTCATGTCCACCTCGAGACCTGTCCGGGCCAGGCGGTCCTGGTCCTCGGGTGAGAGGTCAACCATCTTGTCTATATCTTCTGGCATGCGAGGCACTCCTTGTAGCCTGATGTCTTGATCACCTTCAAAATCTCCCTCGGGTTCCCGTGGCACCGGAACTCTCCGTCACACATGACATGCCC
>JAHDSI010000005.1 GCA_018432765.1 Methanoregulaceae archaeon
AAGAATGCCCATTCGAAGGGCAAGACGCATGCTGGTCTCAATGTCTACGACGGAAAGGTGATCGACATGCTCAAGGCGAAGGTCGTCGAACCCCTCCGCTCCAAGAGACAGTCGGTACAGAGTTCAGCAGAGGCAGCAATCCTGCTGATCCGTGTCGATGACATGATGATCTCCGGCGGCAGGCATTAACGGGAAAACCAGACTTCATTTTTTTTAGCCGCGTGAGCAGGTCGAGACGATCTCCACTTCAGGCTCTTTAATTACCTTGTCCTGTGGAAGTGAGACGCCTTTACAAAAAATGAGGACGATATCCGGATTTATTCCGAGCGAGAGCAGGGCATCCTCATACGTATCCCCATCCCGTCCGTCATATACCATGACTTTGTCTTCCGGGGAGAGCCGAACCGTCACCATCATTCGATACCATTATTGGGAAACGGGAGCAAAATATCTATTCCAACGTGCCGAGGTAGTCTAGTCCGGAAAGGCGGTAGCCTCGAAAGCTACTGGCGCTTGGCGCCTCGGGAGTTCAAATCTCCCCCTCGGCGTTATTTTCATCGTTATTTCTCCCAAAAAAGAGCATACCTGTGCCATACCCGCCTTTCCCGGTACCAGGAAAGCTATTATATCCCGGGCGATTAACCCCTGTCCATGAAACGGAAGATATTACTCATATTTTGTATCCTGGCAACAATGCTCCTTCTTGCAGCGGGATGCAGCCAGCCGGGGGTCCAACAGGCGACCTCCACACCAACGCAGACGCAGGCGTCGGGGACATCCGTCGCAACCCCTGGTGAGACAATCGGCCCCGAGATAACGACACCTCCATACATCGAGGGCCCGATCCCGTCCCAGTACGAAGTGACGGTCCAGGTCGACAGGAACACGGTAGCAACCGATCCAACGATCACCATCGAATTCAGGGGCGGAAAGGGCATCAACTTTGTGTCCACGCTGGACGTGATGGTTATAACGTCGGATGGAAGGGTGTTGCAGGATTCACTCTACAAGCCGCAGGTGAATGACAAGGTAGTGATGCAGGGATCGACGGGGACGGACCGGGTCCAGGTCTTCGTAATGCTTGTAACTGGCGACACGTACAAGATCTACGACGAGGAACATTCTTTCCGAAGATACAATTGAAATTGTGCGGGAAATACCTATTTTTTGAATTTTTTTGTGATTTACTGTTGAAGCGATGATATCGACAGGAGGTGAGCATTGATAAGCCCCTGGGGATACCTGGTGAGCTGGGTTGGCCAGTGGGACATGCAGAATATGTCCTTATCAGCTATTCTGACCGGGGGTTGCACCCCGGACCCCCGCAGGCGATATCCTGTGGGCAGAGTAGGCAGGGGATTGCAGAATATGTCCTTATCAGCTATTCTGACCGGGGGTTGCACCCCCGGACCCCCGCAGGCGATATCCTGTGGGCAGAGTAGGCAGGGGATTGCAGAATATGTCTTTATCAATTATTCTGACCGGGGGTTGCACCCCCGGACCCCCGCAGGCGATATCCTGTGGGCAGTGTTGACCGCTGATTGTGTGGGATCCAGAATCCCCCCCGATACAGACCTTATCGCCATGTTGGGGACGCCGTAGAGAGGACGCAGTCCGAGCACCCGAAGGGTGGCAGGGGCAAGCGAAGCGCAGCCCCTGGGAGTGTCTTCGATTGCATGTTGACCAAAGGTCCAGAACCCCCCCTAACAGTCCCTATCGCCTTGTGGGGTTCGCCGCAACGGCAGGGGCAAGCGAAGCGCAGCCCCCGGGAGTGTTTACATGTCCCAGTATCATTATTGTGCCGATAGGGATGTTGCACCCCCTCTGGATTCCTTGCAGAAAATATCTTTTTGGCAGGCTCCGGTGAACAATATATAAAACCAAAATAAAAAGAAAAAACGTCCTTAAAACCCAAGATACGCAGTCCGTATCTCGTCGTCATGCAGGAGAACCTGTGCGTCTCCTTCACGAATTATCCTGCCGTTTTCCAGTATGTAGGCCCGGTTCGAGATCTCAAGGGCATGCTCGACATTCTGCTCGACGAGGAGGATCGAGAGGCCGTCCTTGTTCAGTCTCGCGACGGTGTCGAGCACATTTCCCACCAACAGTGGTGAGAGCCCGAGGGACGGCTCGTCAAGGATAAGCATCGAGGGCTGCGCCATGAGTGCTCGTGCAATGGCGAGCATCTGCTGTTCTCCACCAGAGAGTGTTCCTGCGAGCTGGGTCTTTCGTTCCTGCAGGACAGGGAAGAGCTCGAAGATCTCTTCGAGGTCCCGTGCGTCACCGGACCTGGAATATCCGCCGAGTTCAAGGTTCTCTGCGACGGTCATCTTCGGGAAGAGCTCCCTCTTCTCTGGGACCAGCGAGAGCCCCTCTTTCACAACATCGTAGGGGTGCATGCCGGTCACGTCCCTGCCATTGAAGACCACCTTTCCGTCAATCCTTGGGATAAAGCCGAACAGGCTCTGGACGAGCGTGGTCTTGCCTGCACCGTTTGTGCCGAGAAGCGTGACAATCTCGGCGTCACCTACCGAAAGCGAAACGTCCCAGAGGATCTGGAGATTGGAATAAAAAGCATTCAGGTTCGAGACTTCGAGCATATGACGGGTCACCTAGAATGCATATCGCTCGCCAAGATATGACTCGACTACCCTGCGGTCCCTGACCACTTCGTCAGGGCTCCCCTCGGCGATCTTCTCGCCATGGTCAAGAACAACGATGCGGTCCGATACACCGAGAATCACCCGCATGACGTGTTCAATCATCACGATGGTGATCCCGCTCTCACGGAGGTCGTGTATAAGCCCGATCGCTTCTGTCCCCTCGCTCGGGTTCAGCCCGGTCATCAGTTCATCGAGGAGAAGGATCTTCGGCCGCGATGCAAGCGCCCGTGCAAGTTGGGTCCGGCGAAGCTCTATCACGTTCAGGTTCGAGAGCGGCTTGTCTATCCGGTCACGCGGGAATCCGACGCGTTCGAGATGCATGGCGGCCTCCTCCCCGGCTGAATCCATGTTGATTCTCCGTCCGTTGCCAAAGAGAGAGCCTATCATAACGCATTCCCGTGCAGTCATGCCAGGAAAGGAACTGGTCTGCTGGAATGTCTTTGCAATTCCCTTCTTGCAGATCCGGTCCATGGAAAGGCGGGAGATATCCTCCCCATGGTAGAGAATGGATCCCCCGTCAGACCGGTAAATGCCTGAGATAAGATTGAGAAGTGTTGTCTTTCCTGCTCCGTTCGGTCCGACAAGGCCAAGGATCTCACCTTCACGTACGGACATGTCCACGTTGTTTACGGCCACCAGACCTCCGAACTTTTTGGATACACTCTGTACTTCCAGCACGTCTTCTCCACCTTGCGAATGTTTGACATGGTATATGTTAGCATATAACACTAATAAAAGTACTGTTCCTGCAATACCGAACGGTTGGCCAGAAGACGTCTGAATCATTCCCGGAAAGCCGGGGCGGAGTCAGAAAGACTGATCGCATTCTTCTCCTGAACGGTTTTCCCAGCCTCGGTGGCACCCCCGAACCATATCTCCGGGAAAAAAATTGACAGTATGAAAACGGCCGGAGGCGTCTTTCATATCGGCTTGGCCGTCTCCGAAATTTTATCTATCAGGATTCACCGGGACTGAACCAGTCCGGAAGTACGAAGTCATCCTGAGCCAGATCGTCGGGCCAAACGATGACCGGCCTCAAACCGTTCTCTGTCTCGTTCCAGCGGAGCTGCTCCATGTAGAGCCTGAACTGCGTCTCCCGGAAGTCGGGGGTGAACGCTATCGTGCCTCCTTTCATATACTCGATTATCTCGGGCATCTCGAGTGCGTCAAGGGCATCCCTGACTTTAGCCTTGTCGAGTGTCCCTGCGTCCTCGACCGCTTTCGCTGCGATGTAGACTCCTTCATATGTCGATGCACCCATCATTCCCGGAAAGCCGCTCCACATCGTGTCAAAGTCGGTGATGAACTTCTCGATGGAGTCCTGTATCTCGCCTTTCGGGACCGTGTAGGGGCTAAACCGTGTCTCAATTATCGAATATTCCCCGAATTTTCCGATCCCACTGTAATAATCCGGGTCGTCATTGCACTCGACGGCAAGGAATATGGCATTCAATCCCACGTCACGCCGCGCCTGTGTGACCATGGGGATCTGTTCGTTCAAGAATGCCGCAGGATAGATCACATCGGGCTTTGCTGCCTTGACCGATGTGAGCACTGTCCGAAAATCGGTCTCGCCCATCCTGAATGTCTCGTCTGCAACCACGATCACCGGGAGATTCTCCGATTCTATCGTACGCATCACTGCTTCCTGGACTCCTTTCCCATAGGGACTGTCCTGGTAGACAAGCGCCAGCCGGAGCGGTCTCTCCTCGGAAAATCCAAACTTCTGGTTGATCGCCGGGCGAATCACATCGCTTGCAAAGAGTGTGGTCTGCATCCCGTAGTCATCTGTCGTGGGGCAGTGGTGGAATATGTTCGTGGTATCCACGTCTGTCCTGTGCGTAATGATCGGGCTTGATGCCCCTGTCACGATGTAGGGAACCCCGTGCTCGGTTGCGATGGACTGGTGTGCCGATACAACCGCGCTTGAGAAGCCGCCTACAAGGATATCCACCTTCTCCTCGGTGATAAGCCTGCTGACGGCTTTCTGTCCTCCTTCACGCGTGGACTCGTCGTCGCCGAGAATGACGCGGACAGGTATCTGTGTTCCCAGGTCCCGGACAAATACCCCTCCCTCTGCATTGATCTCGTCTGCTGCGAGCGCGGCAGATTGCCAGATGTCCTTTCCGGTTGTGCTTGCGGCCCCGGTCATGGAGGCCACGACACCAATCTTTAATTCATCGACGTGTGCCTGCTGTTCTGTGCATCCTGCAATGCCCAGTGCGGCGATAAGAAGTATGCTGCATACAACGATTTTTGGATCCATTGCTATGCTATAGCATAGCATAGTTAATTAATATTTCTTTTTATTTACAGAATAAAATAATAAAATCCGGATATCCGGTCCAGATACAAAATATTATCAGAGATTGCCCCTCTCCTTTGTTAGATAGCAGGATGCATACCAGAGATCACGCCCGGAAGAATGACACAACTGCTGACGAGATGGCAGAGCTCTTCGCCCGCTGCGAGTTCGCAAGGCTCCTCGGAATCCAGGTGATTGAGTTGTGGCCGGGTGGCGCAAAGGTGGCGATGGACATTACAGACAAGCGAAACCCGCTCGGGAATGTGCACGGAGGAGCAGTATTCTCACTTGCCGATCATGCATTCGGACTTGCTGCAAATTCCGGCGGGATACAGGAGGTCGCACTCTCTGCCCAGATCACGTACATCTCCCCGTCGACAGGAAGACTCGTGGCCGTCGCAGAAAGGGTCTCGGAAAACAAACACGGATCGCTTGTATCTGTCAGGGTATGGGACGGTGAACGACTGGTTGCCACCTTCGAGGGTATCGGCATCAGGGTGGCACAGGGAAAAAAAGGCAGGGATAAATAAAATACCCCGGATTTTGGTTTTTTCATTCACCCGGAGTAGATCAGGCCTTTTTCGCCCGCTTCTCCATCCATTCCCTGATCCTCCCGGGAAGGGAGACGAGTCCCTTCGGGAGGAATATGATGATCAGGACCAGCAGTATTCCGATGACGATGTAGCGGGCATACGAGATCCCGAGCGACTGAAGTCCGTCCCAGAGAAGGGTGATCACGATTGTCCCGACAATCGGGCCCGCAAGCGTCCCGAGCCCTCCACTGATGGAATAGATCACCGGCCAAAACGAGATATCGACCCCGAATATCTCCGGAGTGATATATCCCATGTGGTGTATCTCGAGGGCCCCTGCCACTCCCGCGAAGTACGCGCTCGTCATGAATGCGAAAAGCCGGTATTTCACGGGATTTATTCCTGCAGCCCGAGCTTCGAGCTCATTTTCGCGAATAGCAGCAAACGCAAGTCCGATACGGGAGCGGAGAATGATAGCGAACAGGACGATTACCAGGACCGTTATTGCCAGGATCGAGTAATACTCGATGAGGAGGTAGTTTGGAATGCTGCTCGAGAGCAGGCGGGGTGAAGCGATACCATCCCAGCCGCCTGACCAGGCCGAGAACTGGCTCACCATGAGTGTCTGGATGATGATCGCAAAGCCGAATGTCACCATTGCCAGGAACCACTCCTTCAGGCGGACGCAGATGGCGCCGATGAAGAGCCCGACGAGGGCTGGGAGCCCTGCTCCGATGAAGATCGTGATATACGGGGAGAGACCGGTGGCAACCGCGATGAGCGTCGATCCGTACCCGCCGAGACCGAAGAAGGCCGCATGTCCAAGAGATCCCTGCCCGGTGTAGGTCAGGAAGTTCCAGGCCGAGGAGTAGATGATGAAGACCAGCATCAGGATGAGCACGGTGAGGATGTAGAGGTTTGCCCCGAGCAGGAAGGGAATGACCGCTGCAGCTGCGAGGGCGGCAAGTTGCATCAGGTTCCTCCTGTTTTTGAGATCTATCATGGGATCACTCCGATGACTCCCCAAAGATCCCCGTCGGCCTGACTATCAGTACGAGTATCAGGATCAGAAAGGAGATCGCGTCTTTCCATGCACCGCCGAGGGTGAAGATCGCAAAGTTCTCGGCAATCCCATATATCAGTCCCCCGATGATCGCCCCGGGAATGCTCCCGAGCCCACCGATGATGACGATTGCGAAGGCCTTGATTGCCGGAAGGGATCCCATGTAGGGATTGAAGACCTGCCCGCTCACGGCCCAGAGGGTGCCTGCTGCACCGGCTAGACCCGCACCGATGCCAAAACTGATCATGTCCATCCTCTCGACGTTGATCCCCATGAGCATCGCACCCTTCCTGTTCTGGCTGGTTGCCCGCATCGCCCTCCCAAGAGTCGTCTTCCGCAGGAAAAGATATAGGGCGATAAGGATTGCGATGGTCGTGGTGATGATGATCAGGTAGTCAAGCGGCATGTTCACGCCAAATACCGATATGGTGATACTCTCGTACGGGCTGTGAATGATCCTCCATTCATCGGTCCAGATGATCGCCGCCGCGTTCTGGATGATGTAGATGAGGCCAAGGCTGATGAATATCTCATTCAATTTCCCTGTCCCGAGAATTGGCCTGAAACAGAGCCGCTCGATCGTGACTCCCAGGACGATGAGGATGGGCACCGAGGCGGCGAGCAGGACATACGGATTGAAACCAGATATGGTGAAGAACGTGAACGTGACGAATGCCCCGAGCATGAGCAGTTCACCGTGTGCGAAGTTCACGATCTTCATCACGCCAAAGATCAGGTTCAGTCCTGTCGCCAGGAGTATGTAGATGCACCCCGCGTAGAGTCCCCAGATGACCACCTGGAGTGCAATGTCCGGACTCACCACCATGTATCTCCCTTGAATCTTTCGGAATAATAAATAATTGGAAAAATTATTCCTTCCCTGGCTCGAACCAGTCGGGAAGGACAAAATCTGTCTCTTTCAGAGATGCCGGCCAGACGATCTTCGGTCTTGTCTCCTGGAGACCATCGTCCCAGAAGAGCTGCTCCATGTACAGGTCGAACTTGCTCTCCCGGTAATCATCGGAGAAGCGGATCGTCTGGTCCTTCATCGCCTCCACCATCTGGGGCATCTCCACCTGTGCTATCGCATCCCTGACTTTTGCCTTGTCAAGCGTTCCGGCATCCTCGACAGCCTGGGCGGCGATGTAGACCCCTTCGTAGGTTGCAGCTCCCATCATGCCGGGGAACCCTCCCCACTTCTCATCGAAATCATTGACGAACTTCTCAACCGATGCCTCTATCGGACCTTTCGGAACGGCATAGGGGGAGAAGCGGCTCTGGACGATTGAATAGTCACCGTACCTCCCGACACCACTGTAGTAGTCAGGGTCGTCGTTTGGCTCGACCGCGATGAAGATCGTGTTCATACCGACGTCCCTCCTCGCCTGGGTCACGGCCGGGATCTGTTCGTTCAAAAATGCCACGACATACACGACATCCGGGTCCGAATTCTTGACACTGGTCAGTACAGTCCGGTAATCGGTCTCGCCCATTTTGAATGTCTCTTCTGAGACAACCTCTATATTCAGGTTCTCCTGTGCGATGGTGTTCTTGATGGCATCCTGCTGCCCTTTGCCATACGGGCTGTCCTGGTAGAGGATTGCCAGCTTGAGTGGACGGTCGGCAGAGAACCCGAATTTCTCATTGATGGCCGGTCGTATGGTATCGTCGATGAACAGGGTCGTCTGGCTGCCTGAATCGTCTGTTGTCGGCGCATGGTGGAACATGTAGAAGGTATCCACATCATCGCGCCGTGTGATTATCGGGGTTGAGGCTCCGGTGATGATGTAGGGGACCTTGTATTCGGCGACGATGGACTGGTGGGCCGAGACAACCGCACTTGAGAAGCCACCCACCAGCACATCCACGTTATCCTGCGTGATAAGCCTGGAGACCGCTTTCTGGCCACCTTCGCGCGTGGACTCGTCGTCACCCTGGACCAGGCGGATGGGGATCTTCGTCCCGAGCTCTTCCACATATACGCCACCCGCGGCATTTATCTCGTCAGCGGCAAGAACGGCGGACTGCCAGACATCTTTTCCGGTTGTGCTGGCGGCCCCGGTCATGGAAGCCACGACACCGATCTTCAACTCGTCTCCACTTGTCTGCTGTTCGGTACACCCTGCCATGAAGGCAAAACCGATGATCAGCACGGCTGCAATTACCAATAATTTCTTCATTCCACGTCCATCCTTGACATGTATGCCATGTTATAGCATGACATAGTTGGACAGAGTGAAAAATAAAGATTGCTATTCGACTGCTGGTTTCAATAATCGATTATTTACCTGTAAATTGACCAGATAGCAGGCAATTTGGAATCAATGCGGGTTCATTCCCAGGGGGTCCGGTACAGCGCATTCATGCCGGGTTACACATAAAATCGAGATTATTATCTAGAATCAGGTGCAAATATTTCATTTCATGTTCGGGCTTCCTGATATCACAATATGTACCGTGGGTTTTGCGGTGGCTCTCATCGTCTTTCTCCTTGCCCTGTGGGCCTTCAGATTCAGGGAGGTCTCCGGATGGTAAATCCCCTCGAGATCGTCATCGTGGGACTCTATCTTTGTATCCTGCTTGGAATCGGGATCGTCGCCTCAAAAAAGATCAAGAACTGCGACGACTTTATCTGCGCCGGCAGGTCACTTGGCTTCTGGCTCTTTCTCGTCCTCATGATCGGGACGGTGTGCAGCGGTATGTCCCTTCTTGGCGTAAGCGGGTTTGGGTACCTCTCGGGATGGCCCGGGATATGGGAACAACTCTTCGTTCCACTCGCAATCTCGTTCTGTGTCATATTTTTTGGTGTAAAACTCCAGCATGTTGGGAGAACTGCAGGTTACATGACGGTCCAGGACTATTTCGCACACCGGTTCCAGAGCCCGAAGACGCTTCGGGGCTTGAGCTCGGTCTCCGGGATCATCGTCTCCCTGATCTATCTTGCCGGGCAGTACACCGCAATCAGCATCGTGCTGATGTGGTTATTCGAGATCCCGCACTGGATGGCCCTTCTCATCGCGGCCGTCATCGTCACGGCGTACACGACTCTTGGCGGTCTGTATGCGGTGGCATGGACGAGTCTCTTCCAGGGGCTGCTGCTCATCATCGGGGTCCTGATCATGGCGCCGCTGGTCATCATGTCAGCCGGTGGGATCACGCATGTCAACGAGGTCCTCGCCGGCATCGATCCGAATCTTGTCCAGCCCGCATTCCCTGCCCCCGCCTATGCGGCATATGCCTTCTGTACACCAGAGTTCCTCTTCTCGTTCGCAATCCTGCTGATGATCGGGCTATCCTGTGCCCCGCATGTCGTAAACAATGTCCTGGCAGTGAAGGAATACCGGTACTTCAAGTGGGTGCCGCTCGTCTCGTTCCTGGTCTACGGACTGGTGATGTTCCTCATCAAGTTTTCAGGGTTCGCCGGACGGGCAATGGTGGCAGAAGGGCTCCTCACACTCCCTGATGTTGCAAATGCACAGGACTTTGTCTTTGTATACGCGGTGCATTACGCAACACAGTCCGTGTATCTCTGGGGTATATTCGCAGTCATCATCCTCGCTGCAGTGATGTCCACGACCGACAGGCTGATGCTCACCGTCGGTTCGATGTTTGGGTGGGATATCTACAGGAATGTCTTGAAACCGAATGCAAAGGACAGCGACGTGCTCAAAATCAGCCGGATAACGACGGTGGCGGCAGCGGTAATCACCCTGATATTCGCCATCAATCCGCCCGAAATACTCGCATTCCTGATATGGATGGGTATTGGGGTGATGCTCTCGACATTTGCCGTCCCCCTCCTCGCAGGGCTCTACTGGAGAGGTGCGACCCGGGAGGGCGCCATCGCCAGCATGGCAGCAGGGCTTGTCGCAGCGGGAGTCTTTGGATATTACTACCAGTTCGTGGCAAAGCTTCCCATGCACTTCTCCATCTATGCAGTTGCCTGTTCGCTCCTGGCGATGGTACTGGTCAGCCTTCTTACCCCCAGGAACGACACGGCAATACTCGACGAGACCATGACTGGCTGGTATATCCAGCCAAAATAATTTTTTATTCTTCCTTCGCCTTCAGGAGGAGCCATTCTTTTTCGCCGGCCGATTTGAACCTGACAAGCACGTACCGGCCTTTGATCCGGTCACCTTTCATCACCACCTCTATCTTGTCCTCCTCCCAGACGAGCGGTTCATACAGTCCCGTATCCCAGATCGAGACGGTCCCGGCCCCATATTCTCCTTCGGGTATGGTCCCTTCGAAGCCGGCGTACTCAAGGGGATGGTCTTCGGTGGCGACGGCAAGCCTCTTCTCGCCGCTCTTTTTCGGGATCCCTTTTGGAACGGCCCATGACTTCAGCACGCCCTCTCTCTCAAGCCTCAAGTCAAAGTGATGGTGGCTCGCGTCATGCTCCTGGATCACGAAGCTGGGGTGATCTCCAGGTTTGTCCTCTGATCCTTCCGGCTCTTTTGTCTTTTTGAAATCCCGCTTCTCCCGGTATTCTTCAAGTGGCATCTCGTTCACGTCCCTGCCTGCTCTGCCTTCATCTTCTCGAGAGTCTCCTCGAGAGCCTCCAACAGTTCTTTTGTCTCTTCTGCCTTCGGCTTCTCGATCAACACGGTCTCACCTTTCAGTTTCGTTTCCACTGCCTCCTCCACCCGCTCCCGGTAGCCGTCATGGAATTCGTTTATGTCGAACTCGCCGGCCAGATCGTCGATGATCCTCGTTGCAAGTTCAATCTCCCTCCCCTGTGGTTCCGGCATCTCCCGGAGTTCTTCAATTCGCCCGGTATCGACGATCTCGCCAGGGTAGTGGAGTGTTGTAAGGACGAGGGCATGCCGGTATTCCCTGACAAGGGCCGGGTATTCCTTGGTGCGAAGCGTGATCCGACCCACTCCCGCCCTGCCGGATTCCCGGAATGCAGCAAGGAGGAGGGAATAGGGCTCTTTGTTCTCATCCGGCAGGAGGATGTAGCTCTTCTGGTAGTATGCCGGGTCGACCGAGAGTGAATAGACGAACTTGTCCAGCCTGATCTTCCTGTCGGATTCGGGTTTCAATGCTTCCAGCTCGTCTTTCTCAAAGATGACGTATTCGTCTTTTCCAACCTCGTAGCCCTTGACAACGTCCTCCCAGGGTACCACCTCGTTGTCGTGCTCGCACATCCTGACATAATGAATCGGGTGGTTGTCTTTTTTGTGGAGGAGACGGAACGAGACCGACTGGGTCCTCACCATGGTAACAAGTTTTACCGGTATGTTTACGAGACCGATACTGATAGTGCCGGTCCAGAAGGGACGGGATGATACCGTATCCTGGTCTTCATTCGTGGGACTCATATCATTTCACCACGATCTCCTGGGGATTTTTCCAGATCTCCCTCCAGGGATCATCTTTTCTCGAAATTAACGTGGAAATATTAAAATCTTCGGGTTGCGGGCCACCCCCCAGTTCACCCCATTCAAGGGGGGCGGATACCGTTGCCATCGTCTCTGCCCGGAGACTGTACGGGCAGACCATCGTCTTTCCTTTGCTGTTCTGGAGATAATCGATAAAGACCGTTGCCGGCTCCCGGGA
>JAHDSI010000083.1 GCA_018432765.1 Methanoregulaceae archaeon
CATCTCTGTTCGTGTAGACAGGGGGGTTGCACCCCCCCGAACCCCCCGCATGCGATGTTCTTTGGGCAGGGTTAATCGGGGTAGTGTGGGTTGATCTTCACTCCCCACCATTACAGTCCCTATCGCCATTTTTGGGGGCGCCTCAACGGCGGGGGCAAGCGAAGCGCCGCCCCTGGGAGTGTCTTAAAGAGGAATATGGACTTGAAGCTACCTCAGGCAATTTCCCCCGGTCAGGGTTGACTGTGATTCAACCCCTCCAGCCCCCCATCGATACCATGAAACCCTGCCCGGTTGCATGGATCACTACCCGCATGATGCAAAACAGGTCCATACTAAAAGTCGTCCTCTCCGCCATCCTCTTCCTGGTCCCGATAAACGTCTACATGATCGGAAGCGGGATCGGGACCGGGATCCAGTGGGCCCTGTTCCGGTACCAGCAGACCACCTATGGCAACACTCTGTTCACGATCGACATGGACCTTGGGTATGTCACCGGCGGCGTCATCACCGGCAAATCGGCACTCTCGACCGTTGCATGGCTTGGGGGCGTCCTCCTCCTGGTTGCGGCGCTCATCCTCGTGCTTCTTGCGATACGGGAGGAAGGGCAGGCCCGGACCCGGCACGCAGGGTACCTGACGATTGGTGCCTGGGTTGCATTCCTCGCCGCCGACATGCTCCAGTACGGCCTGATCTTCTCCGGCCCGGCGGGTTTTGTCATCCCGGTCGGACTCCCGCTCGTCTTCATCGTCGGCTGGTTGTACATCATAAGTACGGACCAGGAGGAAGGCGGCGATTCCGTCCACGAAGAGGAGCATTCGTTCGCGACAGAGGAATAACACCGCTGACCCTTCCATCTTTCGCTGGCAGAACTCCGGCGGGGCCTGGCGGTTCTCCCGCATTACCGGGACATTTTTCCCCTGAACCCGCTCACCCAAAGTACAATTCCTGTTCCCTGCCAATGCATCGAAAGATCTGGTTTTTTCCGGGAACCCCCCCGGCGTCGCAGCAGGTATCACGCACAGCTCCGGTCGATATGCGTGATGGATTACCATCCCCATCGGGAATTGCTATTAACCGGAAGGGCTATTACTATAGGTTAAGAATCAGGAAAATCCCGTCATATTTTTTTATTCGAAAATACATAATCCGGATATACTTGATTTAAGGAAGAATTGAATCTCTATGAAGACGCTATCATTTGAAGACCTGGCCATACCGGAAGATATCCACCAGGCAATACAGGACCTCGGGTTCGAGGAGCCGACACCGATCCAGTCCCTCTCCATCCCCGTGATCATGGATGGGAAGGATATCATCGGCCAGGCCCATACCGGCACGGGCAAGACTGCCGCCTTCGGCATCCCGCTGCTTTCAGGAATCGACACGAAGAACAGGGAGACACAGGCGGTGGTGATATGCCCGACACGCGAGCTCGCCATCCAGGTCTCCGAGGAACTCTCCCGCCTCTCGGCCCACATGAAGGGCGTCACGGTCATCCCCGTGTACGGCGGACAGCCCATCGAACGGCAGTTCCAGGCACTGAAAAAAGGTGTCCAGGTGATCATCGCCACCCCTGGCAGGATGATCGATCACCTCAACCGGAAGACGGTCTCGCTCTCGGCAGTCAGGCTGGTGGTGCTCGATGAAGCCGACGAGATGCTCGACATGGGGTTCCGCGAGGACATCGAGGCAATCCTCTCCCGGATACCGAAAAAACCTCAGACCGTGCTCTTCTCGGCGACCATGTCCCGCGAGATCATGGACCTTGCCGGCCGGTTCCTCAAAGAGCCGCGGGTTATCAAGGTGATGCACGACGAGCTGACGGTGCCAAAGATCGAACAGTACTACTACGAGGTGAAGGAGTCTGCGAAAGTCGACGTGCTCTCGCGGCTCATCGATATGTACGACCCCCGCCTGACGCTCGTCTTCTGCAACACGAAACGGCGGGTTGACGAGGTGACCTCCCTGCTCCACGCGAGGGGCTACATGGCCGAGGGCCTCCACGGCGACATGAACCAGGCCCAGCGGGAGCGGGTCATGTCCCGGTTCCGGACCGGCAACACCGATATCCTGGTCGCAACCGACGTGGCGGCGAGGGGAATCGACGTCGAGAACGTCGACGCCGTGGTCAACTACGACGTCCCCCAGGACCCCGAGTACTATATCCACCGGATCGGGAGGACCGGCCGGGCGGGAAGGGAAGGCCGTTCGTTCACCTTCGTATCAGGCAAGGAGTTCTGGAAACTGAAAGATATCCAGAAGTACGCCCGGATACGGATCGGGAAACAGCCGGTCCCGACCGAGAGCGACCTCCGCGAGAGAAGGGCCGAACAGCTTGCAATGAAGGTCCGGGAGGCCGCAGGCGGGGAAGACCTGGAAGCATACAGCGCCCGGATCCATCAGATCATGGGCGACGAATTCACGTCCCTAGACGTGGCCGCCGCCCTCTTAAAGATGCTCACCCAGAAGACCCGGAAGGCTGCCCCGGTCGACGACGAGCAGGAGAGACGGACAAGCTATCATCAACCCCGCCCTTCCGGCAGGAGAAGGCGCGACAACCCCTCCAGGGACCGGAGGTAAAACCTTTTCTGGCTTTTCGCGAGCTGGTGAGGGTAGGATTGATGAACGGGATACATTTCGTGGGGGCTATCCGCCCCCACACCCCCATGTCCGATGTCATGCCGCCGCCCCCGAGAATACCGCAAGGCTGGTTCAGAGTCAAAATTTTGAGCAATTGGGTATGAGTTCTGTGAGGACGCCCCGGCTGCGGTTGTGAGTGACTGAATTGGTATGCAGATAGCAATTCGATTCAGTCTCCCCACACAAAACAGCGAGGAGGCAACTTTTTTCCCGTGTATGCCGCGTCCGGCGAAAATTGTGGCAGATGGGTTCTCTTTTCGCGAAAAATTCCTCATTTTGGAGTCAATAATTATTTAATCCCGGAAATGCCACGTATAGCCTGATATTTCACCTCCGGCGCCCGCAGGGGAGAGACAATGATTTCGGTCCTTCTTGTCCACGACAACACGGAACTCCTCGACCATACCCGCACCTACCTCGAGAAGATGGGAGAGGTGAGGGTGGATGCCGTCCAGTCCACGAAGCAGGCCCTTGACATTCTCAGGAACCGGAATTACGACGTCATCGTCTCGTATTCGCACCTCCCCCGGGTGAACGGTATCGAGTTTTTGGCCGACATGTCCGGGATCGATCTCCTCAAGTACCTCAAGGCGAGGGGCAGTGCCACCCCGTTTATCCTCTATACCAGGAACGAATCGGGAAAGATGGTCCTCGAGGACTTGAACTCCGCCACCGAGGTCACAGTCCCCGGCACATCAGACTCCAGAAAAGCCATCCCCGAGCTCCGGGAGATTATCCTCCAGGCCGTCATGCGAAAGAAGGTCGAACGCGACTTAAATGCCCGGTGCGAGATGCTCGGGGCGATCCTGGATGCCACCCCCCTCTGGGTTGCCCGCATCACGACCAGGACATTCGAATGGGTGAACGGACGGATGAGCCGGGGTCTCGGGTACGGCGAGGGGGCACTGAACGGCAGGGGCCTTGACCAGGTCTTTGCCAGCCACCAGGAGTACGACGAGGCCATGCGGGAGGTGCAGATCCGGAAAGATGCCGAAGGATGGGGGTACACGAGCACCCTTCTCATGAAGCAGGACGGAACGCCGGTCGAATGCCGCCTTCGGATCCGGCCGGATGGGACTGCCGGGTCCGAGATCCTCGTCTGCGAGGATATCACGGAAGAGAAAAAACTCAAAGAGTCGCTCCGCGAGAGCGATCTCCGGTACCGCGAGCTCCTCCAGCACTCCCAGAGCCTCATCATGAAGATCGACACGGATGGGGTGATCACCTTCTTCAACAAGGCCGCACAGTCGTTCTTCGGGTACTCGTCCCGCGAGATCACGGGGAGAAGCCTGACCGGGACGATCATTCCCGACAAGCCCGGAAAACAGAGGGAGATATCGGGGATGGTGAATGATATCGCACTCAACAGGGAGGGGTCCGCCATCCGGATCATCGAGATGGTGCTCCGGGACGGGGAACCGGTCTGGGTCGCATGGACGGGCAGGGCCACCCGGGACGAGGCCGGCCACATCACCGAGATCGTCTGTATCGGCCACGACATCACCGACCACGAGAGCCGCGACCGCAAGCGGATAAGCACCGCGCTCTGGCGGGAGAAAGTCATATCAGACACCGACATCAGGGAGGAGGTCTTCGACTCGATCTTCAATATCTGCCTCGAGATTGCGAAGGAGGGACGGGAGGCCAAGCCGGTCGGAACCGCGTTCATCGTCGGCGACGCAGAGGCGGTGATGGCAAAATCAAAACAGCTCATCTTAAACCCGTTCGAGGGCCATCCCCCCGCGGACCGGATGATCGCCGGCCACGACATCAAGGAGAACGTGAAAGAGCTCGCCCAGCTTGACGGGGCGTTCGTCGTCCGCGGTGACGGCCTGATCGAAGCGGCCGGCCGGTACATCACCGTCGACACCAGCGCTGTCGGCATCCCCAAGGGGCTCGGGTGCCGGCACTCCTCCGTTGCCGGGATCACCCTCGTGACAGGGGCCATCGGGATCGTCGTCTCCCAGAGCGGCGGAAAGATCTCGATATTCCGAAACGGACAGATTGTACAGGAGATCTTCTGATACCGGCCGGTTTTTGAGAGGCCGTACCTTCGGTGCTCATGATCCAATTTTATTTATACTTTTTTGATCAATTTTCATCTGCAGATCTACTCTGCATGAGTAATCGAATGAATGAAAAGAGATTTGGTGGACCAAGAAATTTTGGCCCGCGCGAGATGACCAAGACTGTCTGTTCAGACTGCGGTAAAGAGTGTGAAGTTCCCTTCAAGCCCACTGAGGGAAGACCGGTATACTGTCGTGAGTGCCTTCCAAAGCACAGGAAACCCAGATACTGATCATCTATTTTTTCATTCGCAAACGAGAGAAAGCCTTTTTTTGGATACATCCCCATTCTGAAGAGTGAAACCTGCAGAGAGCACTGGCCTTGCACGGGAGCTGGGCATCTGGGAGGTGATGCTCTCCGGCATCGGCATAATCCTCGGTGCCGGAATCTACGCGCTGATCGGGTCCGCGGCCGCCCTGGCCGGAAACGGCGTCTGGCTCTCGTTTGGCCTGTCGGCCATCATCGCCACGTTCACCGCGCTCTCGTATGCCGAGCTCTCTTCCATGTACCCCCGTGCCGGTGCCGAGTACGAGTATACCGCGCCCGCTCTCGGCCAGAGGATCGCGTTCGTGGTCGGCTGGCTCATCATCTTCTCGGGGATCGTCGGAGCCTCTGCAGTCGCCCTCGGCTTTGCCGGGTACCTCGGCGCGATCCTCTCCGTTCCCGCCATCCCTGCCGCCATCGTGCTGATCGCGGTCCTCTGCATCATTCTCCTCTACGGGATACGGGAGAGTGCGATCGTGGCGAGCATCTTCACCCTCATCGAGGCGGGGGGACTCGTCCTCATCATCATCGCCGGTCTCCCGTATCTTGGGAAGGTGGACTACTTCGAGATGCCGATGGGCGTAAGTGGTCTTTTCAGCGCTACAGCGCTTGTATTCTTCGCCTACATGGGTTTCGAGGAGATGGTGAAGTTCTCGGAGGAGACGAGGTCACCGGAAAAGACGGTCCCGAAGGCCCTCCTGCTTGCCCTCGTCATCTGCACACTGCTCGATATCCTCGTGAGCATATCGGCAGTGAGCGTTCTCGGCTGGGAAGCCCTGTCAGGGTCGGTTGCACCCTTCTCTGACGTGGCCCGGTTGGCGTGGGGAGAGAACGGCTCCCTCGTCCTCTCGGTCATCGCGCTCTTCGCAACCTCGAACACGGTCCTCCTCATGATGTTTGCCTCGTCCCGGATCAGCTACGGCATGGCGAAGGCAGGGTCCCTTCCGCGGTTCCTCTCAAGGGTCCATCCCCAGAGCCACACGCCATGGATCGCGATATTTACGGTCGGTCTTGGATCGATGGTCTTCCTCTTCTTCGGAAACATCGCGTTTGTGGCCAACATTGCAAACTTCACGCTCTTCGTGACCTTTCTCGTGGTGAATGCCGCAGCGATCATCCTGCGGTACCGCGAACCGGACCTGCCGCGCCCGTTCAGGTCGCCGGGACATGTGGGCAGGCTTCCCGTCTTCCCCGTGCTCGGGATCGTCTCATCCATATTCCTTCTCACGCAGATTGAACCTGAAGTGGCTGCAATCGGCGTGCTGCTCACCGTCGCAGGATTCCTGGTCGCCTTCCTCCTCGCGTGGAGGGCAGAGGAGTTCCGGGTCGCCTGAATATGGCCGGTTCTCCCGGAGCGATGCCGCCATCCTGTGCATGATCCCGGGGAGGTCGTGCGTCTCTCTCCATTCGGCGAGCATCAGCTCTGCCAGGCACCCGTCTCGGATCCTCGACTCGATCACGGGCAGGTACCGGCGTTCTTTGGCCGTCGCGGAGTCCAGGGCGGCAGAAAAGAGCCGTTCCAGTTCCGGTTTCATCCGGGCCGTCCCGTGGCGGATAGCCTCTTCTGTCAGGCTGACAAGCCCGTCACGGTCGTCCTCGAGCCATGCAGGGGGGTTTCGCAGGAGTGCCCGGACGAAGGCACAGACGGCGATATCCGAGTGGACGCATTCCTGCTCGTCGAGTGCCTTTATCTCGATACAGGGCCGCGAGAAGCGTATGATCACCCCCGAAGACGCCACCCACTCCTCGCACAGGCAATCGCCGCCGAGGGAGCGGAGTTCCCGGTAGGTCTCCTCCTGGTATCGCCGGTAATCGGCGGCTGTTTTGAGCCGCTCCGGTACGATGCCGTTGCAGATAATGGGGATCTTCTCCTGGTTTCTCCGGTAGTAGAGCAGGCGGCAGTCTTTCGCATCACCCACAGCTCCTTCCACGAACGGGGAGGAGGCGCATATCGCGACCAGGTAGGGGATGAGTGTGCGGGCGCGGTTGAAGAGCTCGACCATCTCATGTTCTGACCGGTATTCGATGTTTGCCTGCAGCGCCTGGATGTTTAACCAGCCGTGCTGGCGGAGGGAGAAGAGCCGGTCGTATATCTCGTAATACTCGCCCTCGTCATGGTCCCAGACCGCGGTCTGGTCGAGCCGGAGGGTCGGGTGCATCCCGAGCCCGAGGAGGCGGTACCGGTCCCCGAAGCACCGGTAGAACTCCCGTATGCCTGAATATACTCCGCGTTCCAGCGTTTCGAGCGACCGCGAGGGGGACCGGGGGATGAACTCTATCACGGTCTTCTGGAGCTCCTTTGAGAGGGTGACGCTCCCGAACGGGACTTCAGATACCGTCCTCCCCGCCAGTTCTCCGAGTATCAGGTCCGACTCGGGCAGGGGCACAAACCCGGGAGAGTTTATGGAATACTCGTGCTCGGTCCCCGTCATCATTGAGCGTCACCCTCAAGGGGGAGCATTGTGACGAGATCGGTCGCGGGTTCAGGGATCGAGAGGACGATCTCCATCTCACCGGGTGGCAGATCGGAGAAGAGCCGCCTGATATGGTCGACCGCGACACGCATCTGTTCCCGGTACAGCCCCGGGTCCTGCTTCAGGTACCGCACCAGCGGGCAGATCTCTTCCTTCTTTACGTATATCGCTATCATGCCGTCCTTTCGATCGAAGGTGAACGGGCCCGAGACGCAGGTCTCCGGCTTGTGGTCATGGATTGCGCACCGGCCGTCCCTGCACATCACGCACATGCCGCCGGGCCGGCACTTCAGCCGGGTGTACCCGGCATCTTCAAAAACAGTATCAGGGCACCCGATAGAGAGGAGGATCGACCGTCTCTGTGGGCTGATGGGCGGGTGGGCATCGCGGCAGCACTCGCCCCCGCATGATCTGCAGACCTCTTCGGCAACCCCGGTCCAGGATCTCTTCACGCAGATCACCGCTCCAGCAGGTACGAGATGATCTTTTCGTATACCTGCGGATAGAGACTGTCTTCCCCCCCCTCGAGGGAGGGGTTGTCGTTCACCTCGATGACACAGGCGTCGCCGTTGCTGTTCTTTATATCGACACCGTAGAGGCCGTCTCCGATGGCATTCGCCGCATCGATCCCGAGCCGTATCACCTCGCCCGGAACATCTCCGGGGGGGATGCTCTCCACGCCGCAGTAGACGACGTGGCCGTTGACCGAGTCCTGAATCTTGAAGGTATCGGACGGGATGGTGTACATGCAGGCATAGATCATCTCGCCGTCCAGGACCCCGATACGCCAGTCGTACCTGCTCTCCACGAAGCCCTGGACCACGATCCAGTCAGACATCCTGATGAACCGGCGTGCGACCCTCTGGAACTCGGACGCATCGCGTACCTTCTCGACCCGCAGGGAGAACGAGGTCGAGGGCTCCTTCAGGACAAGCGGCGATCCCATCCGCTCGAAGAGGTCCCGGATGGCTGACGGTGACATCTCCTTTTTTGAGAGGAACTCGGTCGGGGGTATGGCCACCCCGTGCTTTTTCAAATGGCAGTACATGTTGATCTTGTCCGAGCAGATCTGGATCGACGAGGGATCGTCTATCACCGGGATGCCGCTCGAACTGGCCGTCCGCGAGGCCACGTAGGTCACGTTCATCGGATCGGTCCGTGCACGGATGAAGAGCGCGTCCATCTGCGGGATCTTTTTGATATCTCCCGGAAAGATGAATTCTACCGAATGGTCCATGGACTCGGCCGCGTCCCTGCACCTGATGAGCGCATTGAGCTGCTCGGCGGAGGAGAGGGTTTTTCTGTCCACGAATATCCCGAGCCTGCTCATAAGAACTCCTGGTGGGTGATGTAAGCACGGAGAAGCGTTTTTTCTGCGTTTGACAGAGAGGAGTACCGTGTGGGGGCAAGAGAGGAGAGCCGTGCTCCATCCTCCCCCCTGACATAGACCATCGTCACCAGCGGAATGCCGAAGACCTCGTACAGCGAGCGGGCATATCCGCGTATATCGTCGTCTTCCGGGCAGGACTTCCCAAAGATTGCGACATGCCCCTCGATATTCTCCCCCTCCGCGAGCCGCTGGTAGCAGAGCGGGTATTTCCCGTTGTTTGTGATATGCCGGACGGTCTCCTTCCCCCGGGCAGAGTCCCTGACGACGCTGTACTCGGACGAGGATGCGAAATAGTTCAGGCCGTACAGCACCGCCGGGTACTGGGCACAGGAATGCGAGATCGTGCAGTCGGCGACCGGGATCCCAGCCGATCCCGCACGCTCGAGACAGAGGGGGACGATATATGCGTCAAGGACCGCACTGCTTCCAGGGGCGACAGGGATACCATGGATCTCGTGGGAGAGGATCGTGTAATAGGACTCGGTCTTGTAGAAATATTCCTCGGCAACCACGTGCACGGTGTCGTCACGCTCCACGAGGTGGATGCTTTCGCGTGAGAGCACGGTACTCATGGGAGACCACCCCCTGCTCTTCGAGGGCGAACCGGCTGCATCGGTCTATTGTTCATCAGCAGATCATCTCGCACCGTGCCGGTCGAACCCATGGACCGCAAGACGGCCCCCGGGAGGATGAGACGCAGGTATATACATACCGAAAAACAGATCCCGGCAGCCGTGCACCGGGAACTTCGCAGGTAATTGGTTTTCCTCTGTTCATGAAGAACCACGAGCCGCACCTGTGCGGCCGTCATCTTTTGCTATAGAGCTACTGTCCGCAGCCCGAGTGTTTAAACCTTTGTGAACCGGTGGCAGGAGAGGCGCTGATTGACCGTTTTAAGGGCGATTCATGCGGCATGCAGGGGGGCAAGCGCTCCCGACGGTAGGGGGTGCGGGAGAGATCCGGGTGAAAACCGTCAATGTTTTCCATGTACAGGATTTTGAATAAACCTGATCGCAGATGTCAGAGGAGGGTGGTGCGGGAATGTTCATTGGACATGAATCGGAAGAAGATTCTCTTGATCGGAAAATGAAGGAATATATCGCAACGCGCGAGCGAAATATGTGCAAATTGCATTTCAATTACAGCCGGAAGAGGTGATCCGCCCGCGAACTCCCTGGGACTACCTCTATATAATATAGTGGTATGTATAGAGAAAAATATAACAGTATATATTTAATCCGCCCCATCCCCATGGATCGCACTGATCCGGCCCACTGCACTACCGTATCTCGATCCGCTCACCGGTGACCATGTAGATCACCTTCTCGGCGATCTTGCACGAGTGGTCTGCGCACCGCTCGAGGTACCGGGCAACCATCAGGAGGTTGGTGCACCGGGAGATCGTCCGCGGGTCCTCCATCATGTAGGAGAGTCCCTCGCGGAAGATGGTGTGGCGGAGAAGGTCGACGGTATCGTCCCGCTCCGAGTGGCGGGTGATGTAGGCTATATCCTCCCCGTCATACGCCTTCAGGGCATCATTGATCATCGAGAGGACGAGATCGGCCATGTGCGGAATGGAGAGCGCTGAGACGATATCGGGCAGCCGGTTGTTGTCTTCCGTCTCGAGCACGACACTTGCGATATCCTTGCCGTAACGGCCGATGCGTTCGGACGACCCGATCACCTTCAATGAACAGGCAATCATGCGCATATCGCGGGCGACGGGATGATAGAGCGCGATAAGGTGGTACAGCTCTTCCTCCAGCGTGTCGTTTCTCCCGGTCAGGGCAGATTTTCTCTCCTTCACGCTCGCGGCAAGGGCACGGTCACCGGTTCGGAGCGCTGCAACCGAATCACGGAGCATCCCCTCGGCCATGTACGCCATCGCGAGCACCTCGTCCTTTACCACGACCAGTTCGTGGTGGAATTTATCTGTCATCTCTCCTCCTCCTATCCGAATCTCCCGGTTATGTAGTTCTCGGTCAGTTCCTGGTCAGGGCTCTCGAATATCCGGCCCGTCTCTCCAAACTCGATCATCTCCCCGAGGTACATGAAGCCGGTATAGTCGGAGACCCTCGATGCCTGCTGCATGTTGTGGGTCACGATGATGACGCAGTAGTTCCTCTTCAGTTCGTCGATCAGGCTCTCGATCTTTGCAGTCGCGATGGGGTCGAGCGCCGAGCACGGCTCGTCCATCAGGATCACCTCGGGCTCCACCGCGAGCGTCCGGGCGATGCAGAGCCGCTGCTGTTGCCCGCCCGAGAGCCCCATCGCCGACTCATTCAGGCGATCTTTTACCTCGTCCCAGAGTGCGGCGTTTCTCAGGCTTCGCTCCACGATCGCGTCCAGTTTCGATGAATCTTTGATCCCGTGGACCCGCGGGCCGTATGCCACGTTCTCGTAGATCGATTTCGGGAACGGGTTCGGCTTCTGGAAGACCATCCCTATCCTTCGCCGGATCTCGACCGGGTCGGAACCGGTGCCGTAGATATCCTTCCCGTGGTACCTGACGCTCCCGTGTATCCGGCAGCAGTCGACGAGGTCGTTCATCCGGTTGAAACAGCGGACCAGGGTGGACTTGCCGCACCCGGACGGACCGATGAGTGCGGTCACGAGCCTGTTCTCCACCTGGATGCTCACGTCTTTCAACGCCAGCGAATCCCCGTACCAGAGGTTCAATTTTTCTGTTGTGATGATTGGTTCTGACATGTTACCAGTGCATAGTCCTTCGATAGTGTGTTCGGATCATGATTGCGAGCGAGTAGAAGACGATGACGAGGATGAGCAGGACCAGCGCGGTCGCGTACTGGTTTCCGGTCGCCCCCGGCACGTTGGTCGCAAGGATGAAGAGGTGATAGGGGAGCGCCATGACCGGCTCGAAGAGCGAATCCGGGAGGAACCGCTGGGAAAAGACCACCGCCGTGAACATGATCGGCGCGGTCTCACCCGCCGCCCGCCCGATCGAGAGGATCGCGCCGGTGATGATCCCGGGGATAGACGGCGGAACGACCACCTTCTGTATGGTCTGCCAACGGGTTGCCCCGAGCGCGAGGCTCCCCTCGCGGATCGAGACGGGCACGGTCTTCAACGACTCCTCGGTCGTCCGGATGATCGTCGGCAGCACCATCAGGGCGAGGGTGACCTGGCCCGCGATGAGCGATACTCCGAAATGCAGGTACAGCACGAGGAATGCGAACCCGAAGAGCCCGAAGACGATCGAGGGCGTTCCTGCCAGGAGATCGGCCCCGATACGGATCACCTTCGTCGCCTTTCCTTCACGGGTATACTCGGTGAGATAGATTGCCGCCCCTATCCCGATGGGAAGTGCGATGGCGATCGCCCCTGCCACGAGGTAGAGTGTCCCGACAAGGGCGGGAAAGATCCCCCCCTCGCGGCCGAGGTTCCGCGGCGGGGATGTGAGAAACTCCCACGTCAGGCTGGGGAGCCCGTTGGAGACGATATCGTACAGGATGATCCCGAGGACCAGTATCACGACCGCGATGCAGGCAAAGAGGAGGATGAAGGCGATCTTCTGCACCAGCTTCGGGCTGATTCGTGACCCGAGCCGATCCTTTGCGATGAATATTCCGCCGAATATGGCGACCGTCCCAACGAATGGCAGGAATCCGGCTACACCGAGGATCACGAGGAAAAGACCTCCTGCCAGTACGGGATAGCGCCTCCCTGTTACCCATGAGAGGAGGTGGGTGCTGGTCATGCCGGGTCTGTGCACCTCATTGCCCCGCCTCCTGGAAGGCGCCTGTCGCTCCTTTATCCTCGAGAGGATGACGGTTGCGGCCAGGTTGACTATGAGCGTGATCACGAGAAGCGCGACTGCGACTCCGAAGAGGGCATGGTAATGCATGCTCCCGACCGCGACCTCGCCCATCTCGATCCCGAGGGTGCCGGTAAGGGTCCTTACCGGCGAGAGGACGTTGTACACCGGCGAGGGGATGATTGCCGCGTTTCCCGTCACCATGAGGACCGCCATGGTCTCGCCGATGGCACGGCCGATGCCGAGGATGATCGCGGCAGTGATCCCGGAGAGCGCCCCCGGGACGATGACCCGGGCGATGGTCTGCCAGTGCGTTGCCCCGACGGCAAACGACCCCTCGCGAAACTCCCGCGGGACCGTGGCGATCGCGTCCTCGGAGATGCTGATGATGGTGGGAAGCGCCATGATGCCGAGCAGCATGGACCCGGCAAGCCACGACTCCCCGGAAGGCACATCGAACGTGACCCGGATCCAGTTCGTGAGAACGATCAGGCCGAAGAACCCGAGTACCACCGAGGGAATCCCTGCAAGAAGCTCGATAGCCGGCTTTGCGAGCTGTTTTACGCGCGGTGATGCGAGCTCTGCGATATAGATGGCGCTCCCGATCCCGAGGGGGACCGCGATCGCCATGGCGCCCGCAGTCACCAGCAGCGTGTCGACGATTAAGGGAAAGATCCCGAACGAGGGGTCTCTTCCGGTGGGGTTCCAGGACATGCCGAAGACGAAATCGAAGAATCCCTCCTGGATGAATATCGGGTACCCGTCGTAGCCGAGGAACAGGAGGATAAAGAAGATGGTGACGATTGCACATATTGCGCAGACAAACCAGGCCGCTTTTACCAGCGACTCCTGTATACGCACACCCATCCCATGGGACCCCGGGATCCCGCCATTCACCGCTGCCACCTCGTATCTCCAGAATACCCTCTGATATCCACCCAAAATCGTTTCACGGGGCCCGTTTTTCTGGTCTCCGGCAAAAAAGTGATTCTTGATCACGGGAGGGGGACGAACCCCTCTTCCCCGATGATCTCCTGCCCGTCAGTGCCGAGGATGAAGTCAAGGTAGTCCTTTGCCAGGCCCTGCGGCTGTCCATTTGTGATCATGATAAGGGGCCGTGCGATCGGGTACTCCCCTGAGATCACGTTCCCGACAGTCGGCTCGACTGCAGTACCATCCGAGATGACGGGTATTGCCCTGACGGTCTCATCGATGTATCCGAGACCGACATATCCGATCGCTCCCGGGGTCTGGGCGACGGTCTGCTTGACCGCTCCGTTCGAGTTCTTCTCGAGCTGGGTGGGTGCGAAATCCTCCTTCTCCATCACTTTCTCGGAGAAGAACTCCCTGGTGCCCGAGGCGCTGTCCCTGCCGATCAGGACGATCTCCGCACCAGGACCTCCGACTTCGTTCCAGTTTTTCACCGAGCCACGATAGATGGCCTTGATCTGCTCCATCGTCAGTGTCTCAACCGTGTTTTCCGGGTGGACGATGATTGCGATACCATCGCTGGCGATGACCGTGGAGACGAGATCTGGGTATCTCTCGACCTCGGTGGACTTGAGGTCACGCGACGCCATGCCGATATCTGCGCTCCCCTCACCGATCGCCTGGACGCCCACGCTGGACCCGCCGCCGCTTACCCTGATGTCGGCGGTGGGGTGGGTGTCCATGTAGATCTCTGCCACAGCCTGGGCGATGGGAAGGACGGTCGTCGACCCGGTAACCTGGATAGATACGATCTCACCCCGGTCCCCGGCCGGCTGTTGCGTGCACCCACATGCCAGCAGGGCCAATACAAGCAATCCTGTGACTCCGATTGCCAAAAATCCAAATTTGCGTTCTTTTTCAACCATGGGTTGTCTGGGTAGGACTTTCCCGGGTTTTTATATACCTTTTATCGAAATAGACTATAGTTATATATATATAATATAGAGAAACATAGAGAGGCATAGCAACCCCCCGGAAGACCGGGTATGCAGGAATTGCGGCCATGGAGATACGGAAAGTCCAGATAACAGGCGGGTCCTCGTACGTGATAACACTGCCGAAGGAATGGGCCGAGTCGCTGCATATCAGGAAGAATGACCCGCTCGGCCTGATCGTGCAGCCGGACGGGACCCTCCTCGTCACCAGGGAGATATCCGAGGTCTCGGTCCAGAGGGTGAAACGGTTCGACGTGACAACCATCCGGGAGCCGACATTCCTCTTCAGGATGCTCATCGGGAGCTACATCTCTGGATACACCACCATCGAGGTGGTCTCAAAGACCCGGCTCCCGGCATCGGTGCGGATGGTGGTCCGCGACTTCACCCAGATGACGATTGGCCCCGAGGTCGTGGAGGAGACCGACACGTCCATCGTCTTGAAAGACCTCCTGAACCCGACCGAGATGCCGTTCGAGAACACCATCAAGCGCATGTACGTGATCGTCAAGAACATGTACCTCGATGCCTTGAACGTGCTCGAGACGAAAAACCAGGGACTGGCGCAGGATGTCATCTCCCGTGACAATGACGTGGACCGCCTCCACTGGCTGATCGCACGGCAGACCAACGTTGTCCTGAAGAACGCAAATATCGCAAGAGAGATGGCGATCACCCCGGGAAAGGTGATCAACAGCTACATCATCAGCCGGATCATCGAGCGGATCGGCGACCACGCGGTGAAATGGGCAGATAACGCGAAGAAGATCAGCGGCTCGACAATCGACGACCAGGTACTGGATTCCATCAGGGCCGCAAGCACGCTCTCGCTCTCCCTGTTCGACAAGAGCATCGTCTCGTTCTTCCAGCGGGAGATGGTGGAGGCACACAAAAACATCGAGCGGGTCGGCGAGCTGGAGGCGCTCTGCGAGGAGATCAACGGCCTTGCGAAGAAATACGACCCCGAGGTCGCGGTACCGCTCCGCTACATCGCCGAGAGTATCCGGCGGTCAGGGGAGTATGCCGCGGACATATCGGAGACGGTCATCAACTACCTCGTCGAAGAACAGTAATCTCCACTCTTTTTCTGCCGCCGTGGCTGACAAAATTATATACCCTGCGCAGATCACATCCCTTGTAAACCAGGGGAGTCTGAAAAGGATGGAAGAGAAGGCACCAGTGGAAGTCACGGATCTCTCATGGGAGAGGGCGGTCGAGCAGGCGGACCTTCCGGCGCTCGTCATGTTCTACAGCCCGGCATGCCCGCACTGCAGGACGATGGAGCCGTATTTTGCACAGTATGCAGAGGAGTATGCCGGCCGCGTCATCTTTGCAAGGATTGATATCAACACGAACAGGTGGACGGCCGAGCGCTACGGGGTGCGGAGCACACCGACATTCTCCTTCTTCTGCCGGGGAAGATTGGTATCGGATCTCGTCGGTGCGGTATACCCCGCCCTTCTCAAGCGCCTGGTCGAGGAAGGGTTAGCAAACGGCGAGGAATGCGTGCGGAACTCGTCGGAG
>JAHDSI010000228.1 GCA_018432765.1 Methanoregulaceae archaeon
AAAACCGCCCCCGATACTGTCTCTATCTCCTTGTGGGGTTCGCCGCAACGGCAGGGGTAAACGAAGCGCCCCCCTGGGAGTGTCTTATAGTGGGAAGCATCGAAATTCATGCAGACAGGGGGCTGCCGCCCCCTGAACCCCTGCAGGCGATATCGGGTGGGCAGGGTTGGCCTGGGATTGTGAAAGATTCAGAACCGCCCCCGATACAGTCTCTATCTCCTTGTGGGGTTCGCCGCAACGGCAGGGGCGGATGGAGGTGAACACCGGGAGCGTCAGAGGCCAGCAGTTTGCACCATTCGCTGATCTCGCCCGCATTCCAGAGCGCACAGGCGAAGGACGACAGACCGCCACCACCGCTACATTGAGAACGAACAGAAGCAAAAGTTATACCAGGCATGCCAGATCTCCACGATAACGCATGGGAACGCGAATACCGCCTGCGGGGCAGGCGGTGGGGCGGTTCTCCCTCACGCCTCCCGGATCTGCCCGCCGGATCCCTGGTACTGGAGGCAGGGTGCGGGGACGGGAAGAACCTGTCCGCCATGCGGGCACAGGGATGGAGCGTGGTAGCCCTGGACTTTTCCCGGTCAGCCCTGTCCGTCTCTGCCGGCCTGGAACGCAGGGGCACACCTGTGACATACATGTGCGGCGATGCCGGCTGTCTCCCTTTCCGGACTGGCTCTCTTGATGCCGTCTTCCTGTTCCACGTTCTCGGGCACGCCCTGGAACCAGCCCGGCGGACAATTGCGGCAGAGGCGGCCAGGGTCGTCAGACAGGGCGGCCTTGTAGTCTTTCGCGAATTTTCCCGGGAGGACATGCGGGCTGGAGCCGGACAGGAGATTGAACCGCACACCTGCCTGAAAGGTGACGGGATCTCAACCCACTACTTCACAGAAGAGGAGGCCGTCTCCCTGTTTCCTGACCTCGCCCTGGTCTTTGTCGGGACACACAGGTGGCCGCTCAGAATAAAGGGGACGGACCGTGTCAGGGCAGAGATAGAAGCCGTCTTCAAACGAGATGCAGGGAATGCCGAGTCTTCACAAACCGGCGGGACGGAGAAAGGTACATGAAACTGAACGCAATGGACATTTTATCCGGGTTTTGGTCTTCCGGAAAGACCCTGTGAGCGAGCATGATGGCAGAATTTCGCATCAGAACCAAACGGCTTGATCTGGTCCCGGCGACCATGCAGCTCCTGGTAAGCGAGCGGGATGATACTGAGACCTTTGCCCGCCTCCTGGATGCGGTCGTTCCCGGATCATGGCCACCGCCGCTCGTCGACGCCGAAACGCTCGGGGAGTTCATCCGGATTACTTCGGAGAAGGCCGACCCGTCCTTTCTCTCGTGGTACTGGATTCGGGACGATCCGTCTGCGGGGGGACGGGTTCTCATCGGATGCGGCGGGAGTGCATCGTCTGCCGCATCACCGGACACGGCATGTATCGGGTACTCGGTCCTGGAGGAGTACCAGAACCAGGGCTATGCCACCGAGGCGGTACGGCACCTCATCCCGGTACTCTTCTCCCTTCCGGGAATCAGGCAGGTGATGGCGACGACCTACCCGTACCTGGCTGCATCGATCCGGGTACTCGAAAAGAACGGTTTCGTGTACGCCGGCGAGAACCACAACGGCGAGGGAATAGAAGAAGGAACAGGCGTATATCTGCTAAAGAAACCCGATGAGGCAGATAAGAACTGATCATGCGCCCACCCGGGGTAGAAGAGTGCATCCCGGTTATCAGAAAACCAAACAGCCAGAAGGCCCCTGGATCGCCAGGAGAACCGCACCTATATCGGTAGCTTCCCCTAACCTCTTTTGCATGGGTTCGGTGCTTGAAGAGAAGAGTGACGAGATACAGGCATATGTGAAGGGTGTGTTCCAGGCATCTGGGTCCCACGGGTATGACCACGTCCTCCGGGTTACCCGTCTTTGCGAATCGATCGGGGCTCGTGAAGGTGCCGACATGGCGGTTCTGATCCCTGCAGCCCTGCTCCACGACATCGCCCGGCCGATCGAGGAGGTGTGCGGCATCCCGCACGAGATCGAGGGCGCCCGCATCGCAGAGCATTTCCTGCGCGAGATCCGGTACGACGAGAGGCTGATCCCGGCGGTTATCCATGCAATCAGGGCTCACCGCTTCAGCACGGATACCACGCCGGAGACGCTCGAGGCGCAGATCCTCTCTGATGCCGATAAGCTCGATGCGATGGGCGCAATCGGAATTGCCCGGACATTCATGCAGGCCGGTGAGAAGGGCGGAGATATCCTGGATGCCGCCGCCCATATCCACGAAAAACTGCTGAAACTGAAAAGTCGCATGTATACTCATGCGGGGCGCGAGCTTGCAGAAGAGAGGCACCTGGTGCTCACAGCCTTTGCCCGCGCCCTTGAAGACGAGATGGATACGGAATAAGGTTTTTCCAGGATCGGCCAGGATCTGACCGGGTACCATTCACCACCGAATCACAGCATGCCCCCCGTCGCACGTCTCATGACCAAAGAGGGGGGCCGGTCATATCCGGAAAAGAGCCTGCTCGCTGTTTTGTGTGAGAAGGCTGAATCGACATACCAGTTCAGTCACTCACAACCGCCGACGGGGCACCCTCACATAAAACTCATACCCAATCGCTCAAATTTTGACTGTGAATCTTGAGTCGACAGCAGATCACCCCGGGTCGAGGGAGAAAAACCTCGCGGTATCTTTTCGGGCGGGGGCGGATAACCCCCACAAAATGTATCCGGTTCATCAATCCGCCTGCACCAGGTAGAAGAGAGCCGGAAAAGAGTATTCATACCTGCTCAATTCATTTGAGAAGAGAAGAGCGGAGGCCCGGCGCTGATTATATCAACAATTTTAATATCATTTAAAGCAAAATTTTCTGGTCACCCGGGGCTCATGGTCTAGTCGGTCATGACGTCGCCCTTACACGGCGGAGGTCGCCGGTTCGAATCCGGCTGAGCCCATGGCTGTTCTTGTTATTTCGAATGCCTGCAGGCCGAAGTGGAAGTCAGGCATCATCGGTCCACCTCCTGCCCGGAACTCGATCAGAAACTTTCATTATCTGGCAGAAGAGGTTTTTTTCCGGTAAACTTTCGGTGATGCAACAGCTGGGAGTTCAAAAAAATGGGTTTCCTTTTTCCCTTATATAATCCGGATCGTCTTTGTTGCCGATTCGAAATTATCGCCTATCTTGACAGTCAGCGTGGCCCGGTATGTCCCCGCATCGCTGTACAGATGGAGGGGGTTTCTGTCGGGTGAAGTCGTCCCATCGCCAAAGTCCCAGCTCCAGCTCGTCGCACCTGTCGAGCTGTCGGTGAACTGCACCTCGAGCGGCGCACGTCCAACTGACGGAGTGGCGGTGAACTGCACGTTCAAGCCACTTCCGGGGATGGCAGAACCGCCGAGAACCTTGATCGTCCCCATCGTACTTGCACTGCCATATTCACTGCTTACCGTAAGCGTCACCCTGTATGTGCCGGATGACGTGTACACGTGCACAGGGTTTTGAACTGATGATGTTTTGCCGTCGCCGAAGTTCCAGTTCCAGCTCGTCGCACCGGTCGAGCGGTCCATGAACTGGACCACCAGAGGTGCACGTCCCAGCGTGGGGGCGGCGGTAAACTTGGCTTTCACCGCATCTCCGCTACCTGCAGATCCCCGCATTACCAGGATCTTTGCTGTCGCCGTATCCGTTTCGCCCTGACCGGTCACCGTCAGTGTCACGGTATAACTCCCTGAAGCTGTGTATACGTGGACCGGGTTGGCTACATTCGATGTTTTACCGTCTCCGAAGTCCCACTTCCAGCTCGTCGCTCCACTCGAGCGATCGGTGAACTGGACACTCAACGGCGCAGAACCGACCGACGGGCTGGCACTGAACCCGGCACTGATCGTATCTCCATGGCTGGATGACCCGCCGGTGACCAGGATTTTTGCTGTCGCCGTATCGCTTCCATCCTTTGCGATCGCTTTCAGGGTAACCGTGTATGTTCCGGGGGAGGCGTATACGTGGACCGGGTTTTGCACAGACGACATTGTGCCGTCTCCAAAGTTCCAGTTCCAGCCTGTTGCCCCGGTCGAGCGATCCGTGAACTTCACCTCAAGAGGCGCCGGGCCGACTTGCGGACTGGCACTGAAGTCTGCCTTGATATCGGATCCCGGATCGGACGGGTCACCATTGATCGTTATCTTCCTGGATGCGGTGTCCGAGTCTGACCCGGCGTATACCCTCAGGGTTGCTGTATATACCCCCGAACTCCGGTACAGATGCGACGGGTTCTGTTCAGTCGATGTAGATCCGTCACCAAAGTCCCACCTGTACCCGGTAATTCCGTCCCCTGTGGAGGTGTCGGTAAACCGGACCAGGCAGGGGGCTGATCCGCTTTCAGGACCTGCAGTAAAGTTGGCGAAGATATCACCTGAACCGCCGCCGTTATGAGCGCCCCCGCCGATGACTGCGAACGCACTGGCGCCTGGGCCGTCCATCCGGTTCGTCCAGGAGATCCCCTGCCCTTCCTGGGCCGCGAGACACCATCCATACCCGTTAAAGGTCGCAAACGATGTCAGGTTGTGGAAGCTGTACTCGACCTTCACCGCACCATTGTTCTGGAGCGTCGCCCCGCTGAAACGGGAGGGGTACATGTTCCCCACGTTGAGGTCGATAAACATCAACTGGAATGTATTCGACGTATCGGAGACGTCCAGGCCTGAAAAGAGAGGCAGTGTTGCGACACCGTAGCGTCCCGGTCCGGGTTTCCATGTCTGCGGACCGTAGATGAGATCGTCCCTGGTAAATGTCTCGTCGATCGCGTGAGTGACATACTGGTACTGGGTCGGGAGCGCGTTCTTCACGCTGCTCGGTGTCCAGTTGTAGCCGCTCGACTTGATGCGGACCCAGAAATCATCGGGTATTGTACCATTCACCGCCAGGAGGAGGATAACATCGTCGCAATACCCTCTGCCCCCGGTATTGGTTATGTAGAAGACCCCGGACTGGTACGGGGAGGTCGAGACCTGCCCGATATTGTCTACATCGGTCGAAACACGGATCTCGTAGAGGTTCCCCTCGGGATTGATGAAATAGGCGTTGTCGGGGCCCCAGTAGCGGGGTCCGTCGAGATTGTATTTCACTCCGTCGTCATTTGCCACATTGATGAAGATGTGATTGAAACCAGGGAGTGGCGCTCCGTTCACCGCCGGCAGACAGAATAATGCCAGCAGGATGAAGATGAATACAGGAGACCACACCTTGTGCTTGATTTGAGTCATGATACCACCTGAACCGAAATTGCGGACTCGCTCCGCTCAGTAATCCAATTCGGTTAAATCAATCCTTTATTGTTTAGGTTAAAATAATTTACTGCTGATATGAGCAGAAAGATGATGATTTTTGGCTGAAAACACCCCTATTGCCAGCCTTCCTCTTCGAAAAGATCGTACTCCTTCGGATCGGGAGAGTGGGAGGATCCCGTCCGGTGCACGGTGAGTTTTCAGCGGTCGCCTGATACGACCACTGGACGCGTGGCAGATCAAACGACCAGAGTCTCGCAGATCTCTTTCATGACAAGAATACCCGACAAGCACCCCTGCCGGGTCCCGTTCCCTGCAATCTTTTCAGCCTCTGCCGCCCCATGAATCATTTATCTCATATGGAGAGAGAAAAGACACTGATAGTGTATGAGCGAAAAAAACCGTGAGGATTTCAGGGGCGGGGTTTTTTCATTAAAAGACCTGGTCACCTACCAGGTGGGGGCCATCGCCAGCAGGATGATCGTCAATAAGCCCGCCGGCAACATCACCATCTTTTCATTCGACGAAAATGAGGGACTTTCGGAGCATACCGCCCCGTATGATGCGGTGGTCACGATTCTCGAAGGAGAATGCGAAATTACGGTATCGGGACGGTCGCACACGATGAAGGAAGGCGACACCATCATCTTTCCGGCCAATGCTCCCCATGCAGTCTCTGCGATAAAAAAATTCAAGATGATGCTTGTCATGATCAAGGAATGATACTCCCCGCATTCCCGTTGAAAAGGAAAGGGCGTAATCGTTCTCTATGGTGGGGCACCCAGTCCGAAAATCCATTCAGACCTGAAAAGATCCTCGTCGAGGGAGAAGAGACCGGGTATCGGGAAGCCCGGACGAAATTATTCGGACCCGTATACCACTACCTGACCGGAGGGGTGGTGCAGACGGGTGGGGAGAGATCCTATTATGCGCCCCTCCGGATACGTCGATGCCTGCCGGAGATCCCCGGGTTGGGCGGATATGGAAAGGACACCCCCTCCGCCTGAGTGGGCGCAAGGGATCCTGAACCGGCGGGGACGATGAAAAAATTTCGTTGGTGTAGAACTCCCAATAACGATAGGTGCGACACCGCGCTTTCTCTATGGCTCCGAATTCACATCTGTCGCCTGATTCTGGCGGTGATCGGATCGATCGTGATCCATCGCATCGATGAAGATGACATGATGACCCACACTGCTGCCCTATGCAAATACCCCCAAAATGGCCTTAAAAGAGGTGCGGCACCACCCGGCAGACGATGCTTTTTTGGCACCTGATTATGCGTCTTTTGCCGCTGGGAGGTTACACAGCCAGTTGTATTCCGTTTCCGGCCCACATGTGATACGTCTTGAAATAGAACAAAATATCGTTATTTTTCCGAATAAATTCCATAAATCAATTTTATTAGATTCCAGCAACAGGCCGGCTCCTGATCACATATCGGGAATGAATTCGACTGACGCCAGGCAAATAACCCTCAAAAATCCAAGTTAGACAATTTACTTTATATAGATGGAGATAAAATGCATTTTTTGGTGCACCGATTCCACGGGCGACGCCTGCCTGAATAAGCACTATACAATCAAGGTGGCATCAATATAGGCAGTACTCCAGGCTTTGTATGACGGGGTGGTTCTCGGTACACCAAATTCAGATATAACATTCTGATAAAAAATGTATCGGATCGTATCGGGGGGACTCCCGTACCGGTCCCCCCGATCATCCCAGGGCGTCCCCTGATTTTCATAATCCAGCCTATCCAGAGTTATTTTATTCCAAAGGCCCATATTACGGCGAGGATGTTTCCGGAGTAACAATGTCAAGCATCGTAATCTCATATATCAGGGTTTTTCCCGCAAGCGGGTGATTTTCGTCGACCGTCATCGTGGTATCCGTGATATTTGAGAATGTGACATAGCCGATTCTGCCGTCTTCCGGGTTCTGCCAGATGAAGGTGGAATCAAACCCTGGCTTCATGTATGGCTGCAACAGCCCCGATTCACGGAGGTTCCAGAAACTCTCCACACCCTGGAGGGTACTGATCTCGCTGACCAGTTCGCTCCTGTGCACGCCGTATGCCTTCTCCGGAGGAATGGTGGCCGTCTTTGTCTGGCCCGGGCTCATTCCCACCAGCGCTTCGTCAAACCCGGGAATCACCTTCCCCGAACCGACTTCGACAGCTAAAGGCGTGCCGTTCACGTTGGACTCAAAGACCGTCCCGTCTTCGAGTTTCAGGGTATACGTGACATGAACGGTATCACCAGACTGTGCCCCTTCCGGCTGCCCGCTGGTGCATCCGGCACAGGAGAGCGCAAGAACCAGGAGCGCCGCCAACGAGATGCACAGGAGTACATTTCCCGGTATCTTTCCCATACAGATCTTTTCGATGCCGGTCGTATTAATCCCTGTGCCGAAGGTGGCCTGCGCGGAGAATGGTGATCCGGGGGGTTGTAAAAAAAAGATAGCGGCCACTCCCGGTCTTTTCGTATCATCTGCCCGTCCGAATCTTGAAGGGACCGATATTTGGCAGAATATCGGCAGAAAATGCCCACATAGGATCTTATTTAATCCCATAACCGATAAATTGGTGAACAGACAAGTGGATAGTGGCTGATTTATGACAGAAAAGGAATACAGGGTAGCCGACGTCGGCGGAAAAAAAGTGCAGTGGGACCCGGAACAGTTGAGAAAGATCAGGGAGCATCCCTGTTTCTCCGAGAAAGCCTGCCATGCATTCGGGCGCTGCCATCTCCCGGTCGCACCCAGGTGCAACATCCAGTGCAATTATTGCGTACGGGATTTCGACTGCGTCAACGAGAGCAGGCCGGGCGTCACGAGCAGGGTGCTCAATCCGGAAGAAGCGCTGGACATGGTCCGGAAAGCACTGGACAAATATCCGTACATCAAGGTCATCGGCATCGCCGGACCCGGGGAGCCGCTGGCCAACGAGCAGACATTCGAGACACTCAGGGTCCTCCATGAAGAGTATCCGAACGTGATCAAATGCCTCAGCACCAACGGCCTGCTCCTCCCTGAGAAGATCGACCTTCTCAAAGAGTATGGGGTAAGCAAT
>JAHDSI010000134.1 GCA_018432765.1 Methanoregulaceae archaeon
AATGGATGATATTTTTCTTATCATTTTCTTCGAATAGTGTATACGTGTCAGCAACCGACAACGATCCGGTTGGAAATCGAGTGTTCACAATACTATCAGTATGCGAAAATGTGTCAATTCCCTGGAAAATGTTCGTGCTGAATCCTGGATTATCTTCAATTAAGTCCGGGATATCCAAATCATTCGGATTATCCTGATCGGGAGTGACTTCTCTGTATCCGGTCCCGCCAGGGTATATCTCGTAATATTTTTTCGTATCGTCATTTGATAGTTCGAGTATAAATCCTCTTTCGATCTGTTCTGCATAATTCTCATCATTTCTTATCTGGTCAAGGATTTCAACGCTCATATCGAGGTTTCCACTTGTCCCGGGATAGCCTATTCCCACGAGTGAAAGCCTTCCTTGATCTGTCAGAGCAAGGGCATTTGCAAAAGAATCGTCGTTAATGAGCGTGTTGGTTGAAATGTCGTTGCAAAATGCTCCAACGGGAATTACCAGTATTGCCAATCCTATGAGGAGGATAAAAATGAGGTTTTGGGTGTGTACATTATCGTTCATTTTATTCATCGTATCACCACTTTTTTCGTGCCGCATTTATGATGCCAATTTATATAATATATTTTTATTCATTGAATTAATTATATTGTTATTACAATGTTTCAACGGCATTTGAATGAAGGGTCTTTTCACTGTTCGTTGAGCCGGTCCTAAAAATGGGCGGTCCCGGTGGGTATTCAGGCTGCAACCTCCGTTTTGCCTGTAAAGAGAGCCGTCCTTCAATTTCTATAAAGAGGAGATATTTTATCATGAACGAGGACGGCGCACCACGGGTCAGGTTCTAGAATTCCCGGTGCTCCTGCGTACATCTCATTTTTTCTGCAGGCCCTCACACTTTCACACCACTCCCGGCCGGGCCTGTTCTGGTCGACAGGTACAGACTCCCACGCGATGGATGAGGACTCCCATATACGGTGCCCGGCGTGCGGATCCGCCATGACCCGGCGGCTGAGTACTCACCTGTGGGAATGCCGGTACCATCTCTGCCGGGTCGTCTTCCCGGTCGGACGCATCCGGGAAAAGTCACAGGCGATGCTCGTTGCCGAAGAAGAGGCTCCGTACAATTCCGATTGCGAATCTGGTTAAACCGAAATCTCTATCGTGTGCATGTTGCAATGCATGTTTGTTCTGCACGAGTCTCTCCAGGCCGTCCGGTGCACCATGGGAAGGCGATCCCATACGGACCCTGGGACTCGTATGTATCGCAGAACCCTCCGTTGCGGGTATTGCAGCTCGCGCCACCTTGAATGCCTGGTCACCCGTGCAGCCGACCGTTTTTTGCCCGGGTGACAGAGGCACTGCGATCCGGTTCTCTCCGCCCCGTCACTTCTTCTTCGCATCTTCACACACACTTATGGGTATAAAGATGAAAGATCTGACCGCATGTTCAAAGCGCTTGATGTGGATAACTGGGTCATAAAACGGCGTTCCAGCCTTGATGAAGCGAAAGAGTCCGTTGCAGGAATCATCAGGACTGTGAGGGAAGGGGGCGACTCCGCCCTTCTTGCCATGGCACGGAAGTACGAGCCCGATTGCGAATCCATACGGGTCTCCCGCGAGGAGGTCGATTCTGCGTACGAGGATGTCGAGGACCGCCTCGTCGAGAGCCTTATCGAAGCGGATTGCCGGATCACCCGGTTCCACGAGCTCCAGAAGGAACGGGACCTCTGGCTCGAGGAGGTCGAGCCCGGGATCATCCTTGGTGTGAAGACGACCCCGCTCGACCGGGTGGGCCTCTATGTCCCCGGACGGAGGGCAGCGTACCCGTCAACGGCACTCATGAACGCGGTCCCTGCCCGGGTCGCCGGGGTTCCCGGTATGTGCGCCTGCACTCCGCCCCCCGTCCTGCCCCTGACACTCGTCGCCCTGGATATCGCGGGAGTGGAGGAGATCTACCAGATAGGCGGTGCGCAGGCGGTCGCGGCGATGGCGCTCGGCACAGAGACCATAAAACCGGTCCAGAAGATCGTCGGGCCCGGAAACGTGTATGTCACGGCCGCGAAGATGATGCTTCGGGAACACGCGGAGATCGACTTTCCTGCCGGCCCGAGCGAGATCGGGATCATCGCCGACAGCTCGGCGAACCCGACCTTCATCGCGATCGACATCCTCGCCCAGGCAGAGCACGACCCTGACGCGGCCTGTGTCCTGGTCACCACCGACGAATCACTGGCAGAGAAGGTGGGCCGCGAGGTCGAACGGCTTACCCGTGAGGCGCCGAGGAAGGATATCATAGAAAAGGCGCTCCTCCAGTCCGGCTACCTCGTCGTGCCCGACCTCGACTCTGCGGTCACCGCCATGGACCAGATTGCGCCCGAGCACCTCTCGATCCAGGTCGAGGACTCCCTGACCATTCTCAACGCGGTGAAACACGCCGGCTCCATCTTTGTGGGTCCGTATGCGCCGGTGGCCTGCGGGGACTATGCGTCGGGCACAAACCACGTCCTCCCGACTGCCGG
>JAHDSI010000044.1 GCA_018432765.1 Methanoregulaceae archaeon
TCCTCCGCTTCGGCAATCTGCTTCAGCAGTGAGGCCTGCTCTGCTGGCGCATGACCTACCGTCACCCACCGTTTGGTCTCGTCGCTCATCTTCCAGGACCCGGGGCGAACCGTCTCCGGAGGCCTGGTGACCGTGTCGTCGTCGGGATCGAAATAGGCAACAACGTCATCCTTCTCCGACTCCGCCGCCCACTGCAGGGCCTCGGCAACCTCCTTCCCGACAAGGGTCACTTCCCTGGCCACGACCGCCTGGCTCTTCTGCCGGTGCTGCCAGTACGCAGCGATGGCCGCCACTAACGCCACCAGCAACTCAAAAATCTGAATCAATTCCTGTTCCATGAAATCACCTCCAGGCAAGGGGCGGGACCAAACGAAAAGAGACGGTGAAGGAAAATCACCGCCTCCGCAGGTTCTGCTCCATCTGGTCGTGCATCCCGGCGATTATCCTGAGAATGGCAAACAGCATCATCAGGCCGCCGAGACTCACGCCGAGGAGGAACACGAATCCTTCCTCCATGGTCCCCCCCTCCCTGGATAGGGAAAATTACCCGCCGTTTCAGGCCAGTGCGGGAACGGTGTCTGCCCAGGCCTCGATGGTCGCAAGGATTGCGTCCGCTTCGTAGGAGGTGACACGGACCTCTTCGCGGGCAAACGCCACGTAGTAGATCTCCCCGGTCGGGTCGTGGCACTTGATGGTGGCCGAATACCTCTCGGCCTCCGGGTCGCTCACCGGGTCCCCGCCCATGGCGGTGGAAAGATCGGTGTCCGCAAGGATTGCGGCCTTCGCGCCGTTGAACCCGGTCACGGTTCCGGCCCTGGCGGTCACGTAACCGACAGTGTTCGCTTCAAGATCCTCGAAATTGATCCGGGCGGTATAGCCTTCCCGGGTCTTGTCCATGGCCGGCATGGGGCCGCTGGACGTTTCGTATGCAGTGCACCCGAAGGGATTGGTATCCAGGACACCCTGGACGATCCCTGCAAAGGTGGCGACATCCGCTATCGGAGCTGCAAGCTCACGGGTTGCCGACTTGACATTGCTCTGCTGGACAAAATCTGCCATTGCTTGATACTCTCCTGTCTGCCCTGTTCCCGGGAATCGAGTAGACGTTGAGTATATAAAGAAAAAGGAGTATTTGGGCGTGACTGTATCGGGAGTGGAAAAATAGGAATCGGGGACGCGATATAAGGTCAAAATGAATTTTATCCGGAATCAATGGAGGTTTCTTGTATCTCTTCTCCTTCGGCACGGTGCAAATAGGCATTCAACATGACCCGGAACATCCTCCCATGATTCGGATACTTCAGATGGAGAAGTTCGTGGACGATCTTTTCGTCACGGTCGTTCCGGGGCAGTCCAAGGATTTCGGGATCGAATGTCAACCGTCCTCTCGATGAGCAACTTGCCCATTTGCGTTTCATTTTGCGGATATGGATCTCACGGGCTTCCACACCGATTGTCGCTGCCCATATCCGGACTTCATCCTTGAACGAAGAGGGGGAGATCATTCCGCTGCCTGCCGAAGGACTTTTATTATCGTCGTTACGGTCTCTTTTGCTTCCTGGACATTCGGTTTTCCCGAGGCGAGA
>JAHDSI010000030.1 GCA_018432765.1 Methanoregulaceae archaeon
CAGATATATTCGTCGCCTTTTAGCCTTTGTGCGGTGATTTCAAGGCTGATTTATCGGTTTTTCTGAAAAGGAATCCGATGAACCGTATCCCGGCTATTGCAGAGATGATGAAGCCTCCTCGCTGTTTTGTGTGGGGAGACTGAACCGAGTTGTTATCTCCCATACCAATTGTAGTCACTCACAACCGCCTCCGGGGAGTCCTTTTCGGGCGGCGGCGCGGGCATCGCACAGGGGGGTCTGGGGGCGGATAACCCCCACAAAATGTACCCGGTTCATCAATCCTACCCATACCTGGCAGCGAAGAACCCGGATCCGGAACCTCCAGGTCCTGACCAAATATTATATAAATATTTCTATAAGCCAAAAACTATATTACCTTTGGACACCTTTCCAGACTTGCCACCTGGTCAACCGGACGGGGTGATACATGATGCACAGAAGAGTTATTCACAGGGATATTATCGAGTTAATGCTCGCAGATGGCCGTTTCTCCACATTCATCTCCTCCATCAGGGCCGCACGCCTTGAAGAGATGATAATGAAGGAGGGGCCGTTTACCGTGTTTGCCCCTGTGGATGCCGCATTCAGTAAAGTCTCCCGCACGTTGCTCAATTATTGTTCGATGGATCCTTTCAGGAGACTGAAGAACCTGGTCTTAAACCACATTGTCCAGGGCAACGTCCTCATTCCCGCAGCATTCAGCCTGCCGCGGATCATCAGTATCCAGGGCGACATGCTCATTCTTGAAGCGGGAAGGTGGATCCGGGTCAATAATGCCAGGATATTTGAACGGAACATGGTCTGTGGAAACGGATGCATTCATTCGATTGATCGGCTTCTCATCCCTGATACAATTATAAAAAGAGCTCACCGCTCTTTGTTCCATCAACCGGCACAATCGGGCTGATCTGCTATCCTTTTTTTGGCTCTATGTCCCCTGGTGTGGTACGATTGATGAAGCGGAATATTGTCGGGGATCTCCGGGACACCCAACTTCCACACGCACTGCACACCGATGCCAGAACGGGGCGTTCCAGGGTTGGATAAGGTGACCAAATCCGGACGCAGGCAATACATTTCATATCTGTCTCCTGCACAGAACCGTGAGAAGGCGTTTTTCCAGGAGCTCTCCATTCCCAAAACATTGGTCTTCCAGATATCTTTTCACAGGATGTTCGGTGCCGGGATGCTCGGTCATTCTCTTTGAAAGAGCGATACGGTTAATTACGTCTCGCAGCGTTTGATCTTCATAGTCCGCTGGTTGGAATGGTGCTCGAATATCTCGTTGGTCTTCTCCTCGGCGTCATCATAGGGATCATAGCCACCCTGATCGGTGTCGGAGGGGGTTTTCTCTATGTCCCCTGCCTGATATATATCTGTGGCCTGGAACCCCGTATCGCAATCGGCACCAGCATATCAATCATTCTCTTCACCACGTTATCGGGAAGTATCGCCTATCTTCGCCAGAAGAGAGTCTTCTTTCGGAGTGCACTCTGCCTGATCGTCCCAAGCATGATCTTCTCCGTGCTTGGTGCATGGTCGACGATATATATCAGTGACCGGCTGCTTGCGATAATCTTCTCCCTTGTTCTCCTGGTGATCGGGATCAAGATGATCGTCCCGACGCTTCCGATCGTATCACCGATCACGCATGGACCATATCATGATGAGTCACTCCGGGACTTCTCATCCATGAACGTGAAAAATCGCCTCTACTATTTCCATACCTCGGCATGGGGTGCAATCGCCGGGTTCATGAGCGGACTTACAGGGATAGGCGGCGGAATAATCAACGTCCCTGCACTGGTAATCGGTGGGATGCCCGTTCATTTCGCCATTGCCACTTCGACCGCAGTAATCCTCTTCACCTCCATATCCGCAACATTCACGCACATGAGACTTGGCAACATATCCCTGCCTCATGTCGCAGTTTTTTCTGCAGGTGCTATTGTCGGGGCCCAGATCGGAGCGAGGATCGCACCCGGGGTCAACTCTGATAAACTGAAGTCCGCAATCGGCATTCTTCTCCTCCTTACATCCGTATCGGTTCTCCTGCAGAATTCCGGCCTGATCCCCTGACAACCTGGAGAATGGGCAGGATGACGGCAGAGGTCACTGTACCAACCTGCAGGCATGGGGGCCGGGGACACCCGGTTTTTTCATCTATGGCAACAACCACTACCCGGGATGAATCATGGCCGGCTTTGCGGTGCGGATACCACGGACGACATGCAGGCTTTTTGGTGGAATCAAGGCCACGAGCACGTTGAAAAACACTGCGATTCTTGTTCATGGCCCAAAGGGCTGCGTCTACCATATCAACTATATACTGGGGATGAGAGGGGACCGCCCGCCTGAAATTTACTCCACCTGCCTTGAAGAGGACGATGTCATCTTCGGAGCCGAGGAACGACTAGAAAACGCGATCAATGAACTTGATGCAGCGCTCTCTCCGGATCTCATCATCGTCTTCTCCTGCTGTGCAAGCAGCATTATCGGCGAGGATGTTGCAGGTGCAGTGAATGCCTCACATACACGGGCCCGGGTGATCGGCATCGATACTGGTGGATTCGAAGGGGACCACATATCTGGATGTGCTGAGACGTTGAGCCGGCTGGCAACCGAACTCTCAACGCCTGGTTTGATGAAAAAACCTTTCGCGGTCAATATAATCGGCATGCTCAGGGCCAGCCCTGACCTCCAGGAACTCAAGTCAATTCTTGCCAATGCTCAAATCGAGGTCAATGCAGTGCTGGCTGCCGATGCACGGGTCGCCGACCTTGAAAATCTCGGACGGGCAGCACTGAATCTTGTGGTCTGCGAGGTGACGGGAATGAACGCAGCCGAGGCTCTTGAACAAAAATTCGGCACACCCTACCTTGTTCCCGGACTTCCCATAGGGCCCGGGCCAACAAGAGAATTTCTGGAAGAGGTCACGCGAGAGCTTGGCATTCCATGGACGCCTGACCCAAAATCATCCCCCGGCATACCCGTGCAGCATTTTCGTTCCGACTGGAAGATCGCCATCGTAAGTGGCCCCACCCGTGCAGTGTCCATGACACGCTTCCTTGCAGGAATCGGAATCGAGCCTGCCCTGGTGGTCATCGATACCGACTCCGGAAACGTGGACCGGATCAGGGCACTGGCCGGGGAGAGATGCCGGATACTGGTCTCTCCTGAACAAAACGAGATACGGGAGGCTCTCGCTGACTGCAGGATAGACCTTCTTGTCGGGGGAATGATGGAGCTTCCACTCTGCACCGGGATGGGAATTCGTCACATGGACATGATGCATGGGAGCCAGAAGACTGTCGGCGAGGCGGGAACGAGGAACCTGCTCTCTGTACTGGCAGAAAAATGATATTCATAATCCCGGGGAATTTTTTTAAACCCGGGCATGGCTTCACTGGAAGGACACATATGACGACAACTCCGGGATCCTGTGGATCTTGTCCCAGCGGCTCTCTCAAAAGGCGAATATAAACCTGCCAAATTCCGGAGAGCGATCAGCGATTGCAACGATACCGGTTTTCTGTATAAGAAAAAACCCGCTTTTTGGTGAAAAAATGCGTTGTTTTCTGGCTCTTCGCGAGCTGGTGTGGGTAGAGTTGATAAGCCGGATGCATTTTATGGGGGCTTTTCCGCACCCACATCCCCATGTGCGATGCCTGCGCCACCGCCCGAAAAAATACCGCGAGGCTTCCGCCCTCGACCCGGTATGACCTGCGGTCACCTTCAGATTCACAGTCAATATTTGAGTAAATGGGGATGAGTTCTCTGAGGACGCCCCGGCGACGGTTGTGAGTGACTACAATTGGTGTCCAGATAACAATTCGGTTCAGTCTCCCCACACAAAACAGCGAGGAGGCTGTTATTTTCACACGATCCGGATCTTATCCCGACTGGTTCATTCCGGACGCGGCGGAGGCCATCTGGTATTGTGAACTGTTTCCCATCGCTCCAACGGCTTCGGGCCCTGTCAGCAATGCCCGGGTTATATCCCCCGTTGTTGCATTCACCCGGAAGGTCATATTATTGCCTGAAATCTCGTACCTGTCATCCTTGTATGTGAAACTGGTGGCATGTATCTCGAAATCCGGGTTTTGCAGAAACTGGCGGACTGCAATGAGTGTCTTCTTGTAATGCGGCCCCTCGCGGGCACTCTCTATCCCCTCTTCTCCCTGGTATGAGGCAAATACAATCTCGCTGGTATCAACATCCATCGAATATGTCTCATATTGTCCCGACAGGGTCGTGACACCGGATTCGACGGAGAATGCGGACGTACCGGGCTGGTATGATTGATCTTCAACAAACTCTCTCACAGCCTGTACTGTCTGGTCGTACAGCTTCATGTCGGCTTCCTGGCCGGCCTGGTCTGTGCACCCGCAGAAAAGCAGGCACATGGCGATTACTGGAACAAGCCAGATGACATCTCTCATGAAATCCCTCGCTCCCTATGTTTTGTTGTGTACTGATAAGGCTCTTTTTATTGTTGTTTGGAACAGGCAGAGAAAAATGGGGTTGCTGCACTCCCATGGTGTGAAAGATATCGATATACCGGGTGCACACCGCCGGGGGGTTCGCCTCAATACTCTGATGCGATGCCGAAAGGACGCTTTTCGCAGGCGTTGGAGCGATTCCTGTCTTCAGGAACGGGCTACATCCCGGTTTTCATAGCGGTAAAGGAAAAAGGATCGAATCGGTGAAGATTTCACTCAATTAATCTTCTTTCCCAGTGTGATGCACGCTTGATGGGAAGTTTATCCGTGAGAGACAGGCATCAGCTTCCTTTCCACGTCCCATGCTTCGAAGGGTGATGGATTTGTTGTAATAGACAAATCCGTTGATTGCATTCAACTCGAGCGCCCTGTCAAAGCATTTCAGGGCTTCATCGTACCTTCCCAGTTCACGGAGGGCAATTCCCTTGCTTGCAATAACACGGATATTCCTCGGATTCTTCGACAGGGAACGATCAAAATAGGCGATTGCCTCCTCGTACCTGCCAAGTTCGTTCAGTGAATATCCCTTGTTGTTGAGCGCGTAACTGAAATCGGGGTCAATTGCAAGGGCCTGGTCCAATGCGGCAATTGCTTCTTCGTACCTCTTGATCTTTCGGAATGTGTACCCCTTCTTGTACAAGGCCATCAGGTTTCCGGGATCGATCTCCAGTGCCCGGTCATAACAGTCGATAGCTTCGGCATGCCGTCCGAGTTCGTAATAGATATCTCCCATCATCTCCCTGGAATGTCCGTTTTCGGGATTCATCTCGAGGGCCTTGTCATACGATGAGAGTGCGTCCTGGTGCCGACCAAGCGACATATCCCGGTGTGCTTTTGAAAGCCAGTCCTGCTCCTCCATGGTATCCATTCTGGCATTCTACAGAATAAACTTAATCTCCATCAGAAAGCCTTCCATGTATCCGGATACATGGGAGTGGGAGGAGTTGTGGTGCCTGTGACGGGAAGACGATTCGGATCACGCGGTATACCATTCATCCTGCTGGAAAAGGAAGCTTTTGTATTTCCGGGACGAAAGAATCCGGGCGAGTGGATACAAATCTCCGGGATGAAGGGTTCCGAATTCCATTCCCCCGTCCGCCAAAAGACATGTCCGGGGGTTCATCTCCGGGCTTTTTTCCGGGTTTTTTTTCGGTTTCGAAAAATAATTTGGCCGGATTAGACGCTGTTCTGCCGGTCAACCGGAGTCTCAACTCTCAATTCACCCAGTGTCATCTTCAGGAATGCGATACCGATTGCCCCCTGGCTTACAACTGCCTGAACTGCCCTGTCAAGATCTTTTACCGAGAAGTCGTGGTAATACGGGTAGATGTAGCGGGATATGGTGAACCCCACGACACGCCCCTCCTCAAGGATCCGGGAAAAACCCGTCACAGGGGAGGTAAATGCCCTGGTCAGCTCATAGATGAATGCAGAGTCGCCACGGGCATAATACTGGTTCAGGTGTGTAATCGGGGGACCTTCGTCGAGAGTTATCTGGAATGCAACCACACAGTAACGCTTGGTTCTCTGGTTCTCGATTAGCAGGGGAAAATCCCCATATTTGACCCAGTACCCCCAGAAATCCCCCTCGTCGAACCTCTTGATAATCACCACGTCAATATCTTCCAGGAATCGCTCGAGGTCTTTCCTCACCTCATCCTCGGACTTTATGGAAGGATCCGAATTCATATGAGCTGTTAAGGACAGCATCAACCTATGTAAATTTTTTGGAAAAAAGAGTATGAGTGGTATTATTTCATCTTCTCTTCGAGTCCGGCGATTGCGTTTGAGAGATCGCCAATCTCGTCGGTCCGTGAAGTGTCGATACCAACCATCCTTTCACCGGCGCTGATGCTTTCTACGGCATCAGAGAGTTCTGTCAGATCCCTGGCAACGGCCCGTGTTAAGAGGAAGACTGCACCTGTCCCGATCAGGAGCACGGCAAGAAACGCGGCAGCAAGAAGTCCGTCGAACCGGGCCATGCTCTCGGACATTCGCGTTGCCATAATATCGACTCCGAGCACTGCCACAGTATTTCCGTTTTCATCCCTTATCGGGGCGTAACCCGATACGTATGTACCCCACCTGTCAGTATACATATCCCTGGATGCGGTAGGAACGGAGAGTGCCATGAAGATCTCATCCCTGTCCGGGGTTTCATAGATCTCACCGATCATCGCCGACTGCATGGGGTCCTCGAGCCAGAAATCGTCCACGATGAACTCTATCTTTCCATCAGCGTCCACTCGCATGATGTATGCATTCACGATATAGTCGTTGCTGGAACGCATGTCATCCAGCTGGCCTGCGAGGGCCATATATTCGGGCGTCCCCTCGTCACCGGGCTGTAAGAGGAGGATCTCCGTGGCATTCACCTGCGTGCCCATGATACCTGCAGAATTCTTCAGGTTATCCCGTATACCCTCCCGAAAGATATCCTTCGCGGCATTGTTGACGGCGATTGTTGCCACCCCTGCCGTAAGAAGGATGAGAATGAGATAGATCACAGTGATCTTTGTTGCGATTCCAAGTTTTTGGTTCATGGATCCTTCCTCCCGGCGAGAATGTAGCCGGATATCAGTATTGCCAGAAGGCCGGCCAGGGGCCCTGGCGCGGATTTGGTGGGTGTCGGTGCCGGCGAAAGCGATGCCTGGACTGTAGCCGTGCTGCCCTGGCTGATCTGGAACGTTGTCGAATAATCTTCGTATCCCGAGAGCTTCAGCGTGAGTGTGTGCATGCCTGTGGCGAGGTCAGCATACGTGCTCGGGGTGTATCCGCGAAAGAGATTGTCGATGTATACCTGGGCTCCGGAGGGATTCGAGGTCACGGTCAGGGAGCCCTGCTGCGCAGGAGTGGGAGTCGGGGTTCCCGTGGGTGAAATGGGTGAGAGGGAAGCCTGCACCTGGCTCTGCTGTCCCTGCCTGACCTGGACAGAGTAGACGGCGTCCTGGTACGCCGGTTTTGAGACCTTTACCGAGTATACCCCTGCGGGAAGGTTGGAGATGACGAGGTTGCCGGACGAGTCGGTCTGTCCCCTGAAGGATCCATCAAGGTAGACATTCGTGTCTGCCGGCCACGAAGAGACCCGGACAGACCCGCTCTGCGTAACCGGCGACAACGTTGCTGATACACGCTGTGTGGCACCTGCCGTCACGTATATTGTCTGGCTGTAATCGTAGTAGCCCGCAAGTTTCACGACAACGGGGTGGTTTCCCGGATACTCGGTCACCGTGGCAGGAGTAATCCCCCGGTAGGACCCATCGACATAGAGCTGCGCACCGGATGGCGAGGAACTGACACTGATATAGCCGTAATCCTTGTGGATCGGGGACGGCTGGAGTTGTGCAGAGAAATCCGAACGGCTGTTCTGATACACGGTCACAGAACGAGCATAATCGCTATACCCTTCCAGTCTGGCAAGTACCGTGTATGTCCTGGGGGCGAGATTCTCAACAAGGACCGGGCTGTAGCCCTCGAATAAACCGTTCACATAGATTGCTGCGCCGGAGGGTGAAGTCGTTGCATAGATCGATCCTGCCGATGGGACCGGGGTTGTCGGCCGAATCGTGAGCGTGGTAGGGGGGGTTGTAGCCGTTGTCCATGTCGTGGGACGCGAAAGGGGGACAAGATTGATGGAGATGGTTGTCGTCTCACCCGAACTGACCGAGAATGATTGCTGGGCCGGCGAATACCCGTCCTTTAGCAGGCTATACATGTGTGCTCCCGTGCTCAGCCGGTACTGGGAGAGTGGAGTGGTTCCGACCTGTGTGCCGTCGATGAGTACCCTGGCCCCGGAAGGTGCTGAAAATATGTTTACCAGCCCCGTTTCCTGTGCACAGGAACAGGTGACACATAATCCGAGGGATATGAACAGTGAAACAAGAATAATCCGATAATTTTTAGGCATTATGACCTCCAGGAATCAGATAATGGGTTAATGAAACCGATTCTATTTAAACAGCTCCATTTTCCAGCCTGCCCGTGACAACACACTATCCCACTTCTGTTGGTCTGGCGATATTGCCCGGAATTGCACGCTGTACCCGGACCCCACCAGGCCCGGTGCTGCATCCCGGACTCTCATGAAAAATCGTCCAGCCTCTTCTGCATGGCATCGATTTCGTGGAGTGAAGAGAGCCGGAGCCCGATGAGCCGGACCTTCTTCTCACTCGAGAGATCGCGGAGGAGTGATCCTGCAATGCGAAGGAGTGTTCCAGGGTCCCGGGAATAGGTATCGAGAGTTCGGGACCGGGTGTGGGTATCAAAGTCCTCGTAGCGCACCTTGACGGTAACGGTCCGGAAAACCAGGCGTTCATGGACAAGGTTCTCGATGAGGTCCTTCGCCATCAGGTCAAGTGTGGTTGCAAGGAGGGACAAATCGGCAGTATCCTCCTGGAATGTCGTCTCCCTGGAGACAGACCCAAAACGCTCACGGGAACGGACTTCCCCGCCATCCAGTCCCATGGCCAGTTTCTGCATGTGAACCGCCCATCTGCCGAACCGGGCGAGGAGGGTCTGTATATCGTATTCGGCGAGCTGCCCGATCGTCTGTATGCCGAGATTCTCGAGTTCGGTCCCTGTCACCCTGCCTATCCCGGGAATTTTTCCGACAGGAAGAGGTGAGAGAAAGTCTCTCACTTCCAGGGGTCTGACTATGGTGAGGCCGTCGGGCTTTTTGAAATCCGATGCGATCTTTGCAACGAGCTTGGTCGGCGCAATCCCGACAGAACACGTCAGGCGTTCGCGTTCCCGTATTGTATGCCTGAGTTCTTCTGCGACGGCGCCTGCTTCTTCGTATGTCTCGAGATGAGTCATATCGAGATATGCCTCGTCGATGCTCACCTGCTCCCATCTATCTGTGCATTCGCTGATGATCTCCATGATCCTGGCGGAAGTTTGGGTATACTTGTCGAAATGCGGCCTGATAAAGACAGCATGCGGGCATACGATGAATGCCCGGGAGATGGGCATTCCCGAGTGGATGCCAAATCTTCGTGCCTCGTAGGAAGCGGTGCTCACCACCCCCCTCCCTCTCCCTTCGCGGGGATCTGCTCCGACCACAACCGGTCTTCCTGACAGACCTGGATCTTCCCGGATCTCGACCGATGCAAAGAAACTGTCCATGTCGAGATGCAGGATGATCCGCTGGAACTCAGTCATACCTCCAGTAAAAACACGCCCCCCATTCCTTCTTCTCGCCGGGGGAGAGCGCCTTCAGCAACATATCGGCATGTTTCTCACAGACGGCATACCCGCAGCATCCAAGCATCTGCATTCCAATCGCCTTGTCCCCGCACACATCGCACCTCGTTTTCATTGCAATCAACACTACCCGGTTCCTGTTCCGCAGGAGATATTTTTGATCAAAAAGGGCCGTATGGCTGAATATTCCATTCAGTCCGGTCCTAATCGAATTTGACGACACGTTCAGGTGAGGGCTGGTGAAGATCGGCGATCTCTTTTTGAAGCGATTTGACTTCTGATTTCAGTTTCATGTTCTCCATCATGAGCTTGTTCATCGTCATGGCGAGTGCGGCATTCTCGTTTCCGAGGATCTCTATCCTCCGCTCAAGCCCGCGTATATATTCCTCGATCTCTTTTGCGTCCATGGTATTTCCCAACAGGCAACCGACAACAGATGGCTTATGGTAGTAATTGTATCATGGAGATTAATATGTGTTTTTTGCGGGACCGTCTTACACGGAATGTTCACGGTCATCGGTCCCTCTTCAGGCGTGTCCAGGCCTTCCGCGTAAATCTCCTGGCTCTCGGCATGTTCTGCTCGTAATGAATGGCAAGCGTTGGCAGCGTATATCGCACGTACTTCGTGAGAACGACCGTCCCGGCAAATCCTTTCTCCAGGAGACGCAACTCTTTCCCGATAATGAAATTCTCCATGCGAAGAACATTGTCGAGAAACTCGTCAGCCGTATCGGCCTTCGAACAGGTCAGCACCCTGCCCGTATCAAAGAGGAGATGGCTGTCTGTGCCACCAACAATTCCGAGGTTATGCCGGTCTGCCAGCCGGATAGCCTTCTCATTTTCCTGGCGGCTCATCCCGCCGCATACCACTTCTGCTGCCTGGAACGACCCGATGAGATCCTGGGGCAGATATCCTCCTTCTATGCACTTCTGCAGGCCCTTGTTGAAGATGAGGTATCCATACGGATGGGCGGCGGCTACAATGCAGTGATACTGTTGCGCTGCAGAAACGATCTCGGCTGTGTCGAGGCGTATCGCAAGACAGGGACTTTTCCGTTTATTATCCCTGATTATCTTCTCGTAAAAATCGACGATATCTGCGCCGGAATAAAAATATATGAGGATGTGTGGACCGTCACGTGCACTCACCTCTATTCCCGGGATCAAAAGAACGCCGCTTTCATAGCCCTGAGCCTCCCTGTAGCCTGATATGGCATTGTGGTCAGTTATTGCCAGTCCAAAACCAGACTTACTTGCTTTTTTCAGTGTCGCCTTCACACTGACGGGTGCATCGGAATGGTTGGTATGGACATGCATATCGACGGGAGAAAACCCCCCGTTTCGGATCTCTTCAAGGACCGGTCTCTCGAATCGAACTCGCTCCCTGTGCATGGTCTTCGTCATTTCCGCACCTGGTCGATTATCTATCCACCATCATGCAATGCACGGCAATGAAGAGTATGGAAACAGTTCGCACGTCTTCCAGGTGGAATGGGGACACTCACATGCATTACATGCCACCAATCGTCTCTTTTTTTGCCGAACGGGTTTTTTGGTCTCTTCCTTCTCCATGCGTCTGCCAATGACAGAGTACTGTCCGGTCATCCAACCGGATGAATACGAAATATTTTAATGTTGTACCCCCCCAAAAAACATTGCCGGAGATTGCATCCGGCATCTTAAGTCATCAGATAGTACCCCCCCCAAGACTGAAATGTGAAGACGTGATCAACACTACCTCCTGATCAAAACCCCCGTCTTCACACCAATTTTTCGAATATCCTGCTCTCTGAGCGATGGATTTGTGCTTTTTTTGCCTTTCAAAACATGTCATGACACGTTCTGCCAAAAACCGCTCTTAAGCCGCACTGTGCCGATCATCCGGGCGAAAAAGATGGCTGCTGCTGGCTGATGCAATGGATTGCGCCCATCCCGGCAACCATCGCGTTGCAGTCAATACCTATAATCCTCCGTTCAGGGAAGAGTGCCCCGAGTAATGCGAGGGCTACCTGATCATGTACGTGCCCGAATACGGGCACCAGGACAACTCCGTTCCCGATATAAAAATTCATGTAACTCGCCGGGTATCGCTGTTCATCGCCCACCCTGCCAGGCATCGGCATCGTTATCACCCTGAGCGGATTCCCGTCCTGGTCTGATGATCCCTTCAGTATCCGGTGATTCTCCTGCAATGCCGGAAAATTTTCATCGAGGGGGTCATCCTCGATGGCACACAACACCGTTCGTTCATCCACGAACCGTGCAACATCGTCCACGTGGCCGTCGGTGTCATCACCGGCAATCCCCGATTTCAGCCATATGACATGTGATACGCCAAGGTATTCATGCAGGTAGTCTTCGATCTCTTCCCGCGAGAGGCCGGGATTCCTGTTGGTATTGAGCAGGCACTGTTCGGTGGTGATAAGGCATCCTTTCCCGTTTGTATCGATCGAGCCCCCCTCCATCACTATACCGGGAGAAAATACCGGGATTTTGAGGGTGTTGTTGAGAGCGAGCGGGATCCCGTCGTCTGCAACCAGTTCCGGGTATTTTTCACCCCATGCATTGAACCGCCAGTTCACCATGGCAAGGGATCGCTCTTCCCTGTTTACCAGGAATGTCGGTCCATAGTCCCTGAACCATACATCGGCATATTCCCTGACATGGAAGTGTACCCGGGCGGGATCCACCCCTGCTTCGCCCAGGCGGGCAGCGGCGAAGGTTCTCATCACATCGTCACACACGAGGAGATTCACCCGCTCCTGCTGATGGATCGCCTGTATTATATCGCAATAGGCAGATTCAACCTTTCGCAATTCGGGAAATGTCTCGTTGTCGTGTGGCCAGGCAAGCCATATGGCATCGTGCCTCTCCCATTCTGCGGGCATATGATAGCCCGACTGCCGGGGAGTGCCGGATGCGGGTTTTTGAGACACCGGCGCAGAGAGGAGTATGGAATACGTGTCAGGACGCCGGTTATCGAGAAATCCCCACCCGGATCTGACCTGCTCGTTCATCGCCATATCGATCTCCCGGACGATGATGCATTCATCAGGCCCTGCCCTCGCGATGATATTTCCAAATGAATCTGCGATGAATGATCCCCCCCAGAAGGTGAGATCGTTCTCGGTTCCGACCCGGTTGACGGCGGCGACATGGACCCCGTTCGCTATTGCGTGTCCCCTCTGAACCGTCTCCCAGGCATCCTTCCAGTCCCCCTCGAGAGTATCTTCCATGCCTTTTATCCGGCCGATTGCTGTCGGATAGAAGATGATCCCGGCTCCCATGAGCGTGACGGCGCGGGCAGCCTCCGGAAACCACTGGTCATAGCAGATCAGCACTGCAATCTTTCCGTACCGTGTTTCATAAACCCGGTACCCTGGCCCGGGAGAAAAGTAATTCTTCTCGTAAAAGAGGGGATCGAACGGGATATGGACCTTCCGGTAGGGAGGACGGAGGGTTCCATCCGCGTCAATCACGACCGCGCTGTTGTAATATGTATTCGTGCTCCCGCGTTCGTAGATGGGGACGATGATAACAACACCATGATCCCTGGCGATAGCTGCACATACCCGGGTTGATTCGCCGGGAATGGATTCTGCATACGGATCCGCGTCTGCATCCTCTTCCTGGGGAAAATAGGGCGTCCTGAAGAGTTCCTGCAGGCAGATGATCCTGGCGCCCTCTTCTGCGGCTTTTATTACGAGGCTGGCAGTGTGAGCGAGATTCCATTCCAGGTCACCGGTAACAGCCGTCTGTACAAGTCCTATCTTTACCTTCGAATTCTGCATGATTCTGTTACCCTGTTTGAGGATACCGATACATTATACCATCCCCGGAGACGGCCAGGTTCTGCCATCGACGCCGGATCCCGGAAACGGAGGTGGAATCAATTCATTCTCTCCCTGCAACCCGACGCGGGTGCCACGGATGAAAAAAAGAGAAAAACCTGTACGAGGTGGTGATCTGTATTTTGGTGTTTTTGGGGTATTGATGGCAAGGTTTATGAGTTTTAGCCGGGATCAACAGAGTATGAAAGATTTTGCCCTTCAGTCTCCCCTAAAACTAGCAGTAGCGATACTAATATGCCTGGCTGCCGGTTTTTTTGGCTCCATGGTGACCATTACAGGCCCTGGTTCATGGTATTCGCAGCTGGTAAAACCCTGGTTCAACCCGCCTGGCTACCTGTTCGGGCCTGTCTGGA
>JAHDSI010000169.1 GCA_018432765.1 Methanoregulaceae archaeon
GCAGCGACGTTTCTCATATATGCATTCACCACTATCGGGTTCTCGGCGGCGCATTTCATTGCAGGAATGGTCATCGCAATTCTTACCATCCAGGGGATATCGCACACCCATGCCAGCAGGCTGTTATCCCGCCTCTGGGGGTGGAGGTCATAACCACACAGGAGATCGCAATTCTCGTGTGTGCTGCAATAGGGGTAATCTCTGCGGTCAGGGTGATTGCAGAAAGGAACACCATGAAAAAGCTCCCGTTCCTCAATGTCCTCTCGTTTGCAATCGCAGGATCGCTTGCACTCCTCCTCCCTGATCCGCTCACCATTCTTGCAGCCGCAGCATATTTCGTGGGAACAACGCTTGAATCGAATGCAATCGCAAGCAGCTATGCTGGAGGGCCGAAGAACGATGAATGAGCTGCTGCTTGGTGCATTCGGTGCCCTCCTGGTGCTTGGTGCCGGGGCGACCATCCTGGAGCATGATCCGTATAAGAAGATCATCTCCCTGTCCGTGCTCATCGGAGGCGCAATCCCGTTCATCGTGGACCGTGGTCTCCTTGATGTCGCTACAGCCGTTGCCCTGATCGCCCCGCTCTCTACGATATTCATCCTCATGGCTGTCAGGAGGGCAGCTCCGTGAACCCCGAATTCGTCCTCGGACTGTTTCTTATCCTCGCAGGCACGGTCTCCGTGGCGTTTCCCAGGAGGAAGGACTACATCACACGGCTCATCAACCTGGAGATCCCGGCATGGGGCCTGCTCCTCCTCATGCTCTCGTACAACGAAGCGCTCGCGCTGCTCACGTTCGGGGCTGTTACGGCGCTTACGGTATACATCTTTGTCCGGGTTATCCAGAAGCGGGAGGGCGATGCATGATCATCTCCAGGATATCGCGTTTCATCTCCAACTTCGACAACCTTCTTGCCCTGTTTGCCGGAGCATGTGCCGTGCTTGCAGTACTCTTCGTCCTCTTCCTGCCGCTGCCGTATTCCGAAGATCAGCTCTATCCAAAGGAGATCGACGAATCGAGTCCCCTCTATCCCTATGAACGGGGAGGAACCCCGTTTGAAAGGGCGGACATCCACGTGCAATACCCGGAAAACTCGCCCTTTGCAGGGTACGTGACTGCCTATCTCACTCCCTTCTCCCTCGCCCTCTCACGGCTCACCCCCCATGCCGGGACCACTATCGTCGCCCACCCCGGAGGGATACTGGATGAGATACTGTACAACACCCGTGGACTGGATACGGTGGTGGAGACCACCATCCTCTTCATCGCGTTTGCCATCGGGTCATACCTCTTCAGGAAGGGTTCGTAAAGATGTGGAACGAGTATTCTGTCGGTCTGGCCCTGGTGATGATCTCGGCCGTGATAGGCTTTCTGGCATTATTACGCGAGCAGGACGACCTTCACCGCCTCCTCATCATCGACCTGGTCGAGATCCCTTCCCTGGCAATAATCGCCCTCCTTGGAACCGATCTCGCAGAGGCGCTCATACTGCCCGGCCTCGTGGTCGGAATAGCAGAACTCCTGGCACTCTCACAGATATACGTGACAAAGGAAGGGCTTCGAAAACGGCCTGTCCGCGGGCTGCATATCGAGGTGGTGGAACGTGCCCATGCACCGGTAATCATCCCGGCACTCCTCGTGGGATACGGCATAGTCCTTTCCGGGTTCACCGGCGGTGCGGTGGCGGCTCTTGGAGCCATCTTCTTTGTCATCTCCCGCGGCAGCACGGACAGCTACGAACTGGTGGAGATGGCGAGCGGAATTGCGTGGGCAGCCTGGATCGCCTCGTTCTTCGTCTTCATGTTCTTCCCGCAGTACTGGTATGCTGGTGTCATGGGGGCCGCGGTAGGGATCCTGGTAAAGGTCGCAGCAAAGATGACCCTTGTTGGGTCGATGTGGGGTGAGGCAGAATGATCGGGATCGGTGGCCAGCCATTATTCATGCTCCCGTTCGGCGATATAGTTCTGTATTTCACCCCATTTACGCTCACCCTCTTCATCCTCGCCCTGGTCTTCACCGTCCTCGTGATAATCAGCAAACCCGAGAGGCAGATCGATATCGTGTTTGGAGGTGACGCCTACCTTGCAAAGGAGATCTCGATATCCGAGATGAAGTTCCGGAGGTTCATGGCCATCGCATGTGGTCTGGCCTCCATGGGTGCCATGGTCACCGGGGACATCTTTGATTTTGCCCTCTTCACCTCGCTGGTGGGGATATGTAACGTCGGTATCGTTGCCGCCGTGAAGAGCAGGCACGTCCAGAATGCAGCCTACCAGTACGGCCTGGTCGCCATGAGCGCGACGGTTCCACTCTTCGCAGGTGCGGCCATAGTCGCTGCGACGACTGGGACCCTCTCCATCCTGGAACTCGCGTTGCCGGGCGCAACGAAAGTCCCACTGTTTGTCAAAGCGCTGTTGACCCTTGGGGTGATGGGTGAAGGTATGGCGCCGTTCTATGCAGCGAAAGCGGAGATGTTCCGGGCTCCGGGCGCTCCCTATGTGATCATGTGCTCCCTCTCGTCCCTGCTGATCTTTCTGCGGGTGATCGAGGTTGTCCTGACGGTGTGACAGATGAAGAAAGAGATTCCATTCACCATGATGCTGCTTTCAGGCTTTGCAGGAATCGCAGCCACGGCCCTCTGGGCCCTGAACCTCATGCCGCTCCTCTATTATGAAGGTCTATTGGTGGTTGCATTCCCGCTGTTTGTCCTCTCGACCGGCCTGTGGTGGATGGCACGACAACGGGATGCTGATATACCGTTCCTGGGGTACTGAAATGATACACTACCTGCTGTTTGCTGTGTTCTTCGGCCTTCTGCTGCTCGGGATACACCGGAAGGTTATCGCCCGCATTCAGCGGAGACCGGGTCCCCCTGTCTGGCAGGAGATACTCCACATGTTCAAGTTCTCGTTCAAGAGCACATGGATTCCTCAAACGGCGAGCGAGACGCTTTTTGTCGCGGTGGTATTGATTGCCATCGGCATCTGGACGGCGGCATTCTTCATTGTCCTTGCAGGGGGCAGCCTTCTCATAATCTTTGGGATCTACATGCTGCACAAGATCGTTGAGCATGGGTTTGGCCTCTCCTCGGGGTCGCCGTATGGAAAGTTCGGCGGTGTCAGATCTGTCATCTCAGCGGCATCCGAGATTCCGCTTTTTGTATCGGTTGCCGCGATCACACTCTTCACAAAGTCTCTCTCCATATCAGATATTATCGCGTACCAGGAGGTATCAGGACCACTCATACTTGTCATCCCCCTGGTGGCAGTTGCAATGTACATGGTGATAGTCTCAAAGATGCCGTTTGGCCCGTTCTCGATCGTGGAAAGCAAGGAACTGGTGAGTGGATACAAGACAGAACACTTCGGTGTCTGGAGGGCAGGCCTTGAGATCTGCAACGGGCTGAAGACATACGTGCTGCTGATGACCTTTATCCTGGTGTTCATCGGCGCAGTGCCGTTCTGGCTGATGCTCGTCCTGATGGTTCTCATCGTCGTCACCCTCTCGTTTGTATGCGCACTCTGCCCCATGCTCTCGCCGTTTGACAGTGTCACCGTCCAGACCCTGATCACTGCTGTCATGATCGTGTATGTGGCCCTCCTGTGGTGGTTGCTATGATAAAGGAGTTCGTTCTCGCCGGAGGAATCTTCTACATTCTCCTGGACGGCGTCCAGGTCCTCGGGAGGCCATCGGTCAACATGCAGGGCCTCGCTGTTGGAATTCTCCTGCTTGCTGCAACCAGTGTCTTCTGGTACCGGGAAGAGGTACCGCTGAAGCGATGGGAGTATCTCCTGGTCTGGTGTGCTGTGATGCTCTTCGTCGTGTATGGAGTGCTGATACTTGGGGGGATACTGTGAGCGGGTATCTCTACGAAAAGGACCTCGTGGCCATGAAGTATGCCATACTGATAAGCACGAGGCATGATCGGCTCGTCAGGGAGATAGCAGGCGATCTCGGAATCAGCCCCCAGAACCTGAGGAGATACATGATAGAGAGATTCGATATGATACTGATGGAGAACCTGCCTGCACGCTACGAGGCAGGAAAAGCCGAAACAGGGAATGACGCCCCACTTGCGGATGCCCTGGGACGAGTCATGTACACCCGGTATATCCCCCTGCTTGAACGGGAAAATATGAATTCGATACTCGGACAGGTACGGGAGATGATCGCGAATGGCACCCCCCAGGAAGAGGCTGTTTCGAGGGGAAAGAGGATGATAGGAGAGGAGATTCGCAGATGAGTATTCTTCAGTCATTCAAGAACCTGGTGCGGTCGAGATCGATACACGTGGCCTACGTGGACGTTGGCTCCTGCAACGGATGCGACATCGAGGTGCTGGCATGCCTTGCACCACGGTATGACATCGAGCAGTACGGGATATATGTCCACAACAACCCACGGGAAGCAGATATCCTGCTTGTCATCGGGGCCTACACCCCGGGCTGGGAGGACAAGCTGCAGGGCCTGTGGGAGAAGATACCTGACCCGAAGGTGGCGATCGCGATCGGCAACTGCCCGATCTCGGGCTGCGTATTCAACAGGCCGCACAGTTATGTCAACCCCCCCGTCTCCAAGCACATCCCCATCGCGGCACAGGTGCCGGGCTGTCCCCCGCGTCCGACAGAGATCTTACAGGCTGTTCTCTCCCTTGCTCCAGAAGTGTTCAAGGACTATGAAAGGAGGAAAAGATGAAGAAGACCGTCGATGTGTCAATACCCATCGGCCCTGTCCATCCCTGCTTCAAGGAGCCGGCACGGGTGAAATGCGAGACCCGGGGAGAGTATGTACTCTCCGCCGAATGTGAACTGGGCTACATGAAGAAAGGGATCGAGCTGATCATGAGAGGCCGGCCCTGGCAGGAGGTCATGTTCCTTGCCGAACGTATCTGCGGGATCTGTTCTGTCATACACAACATGGTCTTCATCGAGGCGCTCGAGAAGATAAGCGACATCCCCGTCCCGGAGAGGGGGGCTCTCCTGAGAGTGATCGTGAACGAGCTCGACAGGATGCAGAGCCATATCCTGGCCAATTTCTCGTACTGCTACACCATCGAACACGAGACCCTTGGAATGTATCTCCTGGATATCAGGGAGAGCGCCATGGACGAACTCGAGAGGATAACAGGAGCCAGGGTCACGTGTGCATATATCGTTCCCGGCGGTGTGCGGTTCGACCTTCGGGATGAAGACGCAGTCCACCTGCGGGCGAGCCTGGATATCATCGAACGTGACATGAAGAGATACATCAGGATGTTCGAGGGCGGGCCGCTCATTGCCCTGAGATCAAAGGACGTGGGCGTACTGACAAAAGAATCCGCGAAAGAGGCACACGCGGTCGGACCGACCGCACGGGCGAGCGGCATGCCCGAGACCGATATGCGCCTCCATCACCCCACGTACCAGAAACTCAATTTCAAACCGGTTTTTCGGACAGAAGGGGACAATTTTGCCAGGATAATGGTACGGTTCGAGGAGATAATGCAGAGTATCGACCTGATCAGGAGATGCCTGGACATGCTCAGGCCCGGCCCGATCAGGGGCGGGGGAATTCCATCCGCCGGCGAGACGGTCTATCGTGGGGAGGCTCCCCGTGGCGAGCTCTCCTATTACCTGAAGACGGATGATGCAGGCCGGATCGTCGATATATCCGTGCAGACTCCATCGATCATGAATATCGAGGCCTGCACTCACTACATGTTGAAAGGGGTGGCATCGCTTGCCGACGTGCCGTCCACTTTCATCAGTGCCGATCCCTGCATCGCATGTACTGAGAGGTAGCAATGATTGGTTCGATCGTATCATATATCAGGGAATTCGCACGGCGCGAGTGGATCCACAAGTTCTTCTTCGCAAAGACCGCCCCGCTCACGACACCCGTGTATTCACGGGGGTTCCCCGAGCTCACCGGGAAGACCTGCACCCATGCACTCTTCTGCATGATGGCCTGCCCCGCCCCCGGGGCGATCGAGGTGATCCATCTTGAAGACGGGGGATGGGAACCCCGCATCCACACCGGACATTGCATCAGGTGCGGCCTCTGTGTCGAAGCATGTCCAAATGGTGTCCTCTACAGTGGCCGCATACTGGAATCCATGTTCTATGACAACACCATGCTCTCGTTCTCCTTCCGTATCGATGTAGATACCGACCGCTGCATGGGCTGCGGAAACTGTGCGGTTGCCTGCCCGGTCAACAAGACCATCGACGCCCAGATGTCCCATGGCGGCCGTGCCTCCACAGACGAGCTCCTGCTCAAGGTCAGTGAAGGAAAGTGCGTGGTGCTGCATCCTGAGAAATGCACCGGATGCAAGACCTGCGAGCAGCATTGTCCGAACGAGGCCATCAGGGTAGCCAGGCTCCTGGAGGCGGTACACGCACCCGAGGAGGAACTATGAGATTCCTGTTGAACACCGGCAGAACCATCACGCAGGGCTCGAATGTCGAGCACAAGAACTCTGAAGCGTATAGAGAGGAAGCATCGACCTGCCGGATGAACCCGGTGGACATGATGGAACTTGATATTGAAGAGAGAGCGCCCATCGTCGTCAGGAGTGCGCATGGAGAGATCGTCATGCAGGCAATTCCCGATGCGGGCCAGGCCAGGGGAGAGGTCTTCGTCTGCCTGGGCCCCTACGCCAACCACATAGTCAGTCCTGAAACGCACTGTACAGGAATGCCTGATTTCAAGGCGACGGTGGTCGATATCGAACCCACCACGGAGGGCGTATGGCCGGTATGGAAACTCATGGAGTCGGTGGGAGGATGCCGGTATGAAGATTGAAGACGTGGTCTGTACCTTCTGCGGATGCCTGTGCGATGACCTCGTGGTCGAGGTGGAGGGTGATATGGTTGTCAATGTCGAGAACGGCTGTACCCTTGCAAATAAAAAATTCATGGGCAATAACCGGTTGAAAACCCCCATTAAACGGGATGGCGGGAACTGGAAGAAGGTCGGTCTCGACGAGGCGATACAGACCGCTGCCGGGATACTCCTTGATGCCGATCGCCCGCTTCTGTACGGCTGGAGCGGAACACACGGGGAAGCCCAGACCATCGGGGTTCACATGGCGGAACTCCTGGGAGCCGTTATCGACAATACATCGACCGTCTGCCATGGACCCTCAATCATGGCTATCCAGGAGGTGGGCCACCCTGGATGCACTCTCGGGCAGGTCAAGAACAGGGCGGATGTGATCGTGTACTGGGGTGCCAATCCTATCGAGGCCCATCCGCGCCACATGAGCCGGTATACGACCTACGCAGACGGTTTCTTCCTGAAAGAGGCGTTCCGTGAGCGAAAGGTCATCGTGGTCGACATCAGGAAGACCGAGACGGCAAACATCGCAGACGAGTTCATCATGGTGGAGCCCGGTGCCGATTATGCTCTCCTCTCGGCCCTCCGGGCAATTGTCAGGGGCAAGGGGGATGTACTGCCCCGGACTGTTGCAGGAGTGGAAAAGGAACAGCTGATCAGGGTTGCGGATATCTGCATGTCTGCAAAGTTCGGCGCAATGTTCTTCGGTCTCGGCCTGACCATGTCACGGGGGAAGTACAAGAATATCCGGAATGCGATCGAGCTGACAGAAGAACTGAACCGCCATACCAAGTTCACCATCTCTCCCATGAGGGGGCACTGGAACGTGTATGGCTCAAACGAAGTCTTCACCTGGATTACGGGATATCCTTTTGCAGTGGATTTTGCCAGGGGGATAGCATTTTACAACCCGGGTGAGACCACCAGTGTCGACATTCTCAAACGCGGCGAATGTGACGCCTGCCTGGTGGTGGGCAGCGATCCCGGAGCGCATTTTCCAGGGGATTGCTGCCGGCATCTTGCAGATATCCCCACCATCCAGATCGATCCCCACGTCAATGCCACCACGCATCTCTCCCGTCTCCAGATACCTGTCGCAGTTACCGGCATAGATGCCGAAGGAACGGCATACCGGATGGACGGTGTTCCCATACGCACCCGCAAGGTGATTGATACCACGTATCCAAGTGACAGTGAGGTCCTGGATAAGATTTACCAGATTATCAGGAAGGAGACCTGACCATGAGCGAGCTGCTGATAAAAAACGCATGTGTGATCGATCCGTTGAACGGCATCAACGGCGATGTGATGGATATCGCCATCAGGGACGGGAGAATAGTTGAGGATGTCGGCAGCAGCGCAGAGGTTATTGATGCGGACAGGTGCCTGACCCTCCCTGGCGGAATCGACTCACATACCCATGTCTGCGGCACGAAGGTCAACTTCGGCCGGTACATGAGCCCCGAGGATATGCGGGCGGGAAGGACTTCCCGCAATGGAAGCATGCACGTCACATCTGGGTACAGTGTTCCGACAACATTCGGGAACTCGTATCGGTACAGCACGATGGGGTACACGACCCTGCTCGAAGGCGCCATGGCACCGCTCGAGGCACGGCATACGCACGAGGAGTTCACTGCAACGCCCCACCAGGACATGATGGCAAACACCCTTTTTGACGGTAACTGGTCTGTCATGGAGGCGGTCCGTGAAAAGGATGTGAAACGGGCGGCGGCCGTCGTCGCGTGGATCCTCTCGGCGGCGAAAGGTTTTGCGATCAAGCTGACCAATCCGGGAGGGACGGAGGCATGGGGATGGGGCGAGGATGTCTCAAGCATCCACGACACCGTCCCATATTTCGAGGTCACCCCTGCCGAGATCATCGAGACCATGATCAGGGCAAACGAGCTGCTCCGGCTTCCCCACTCGGTCCATCTCCATTGCAACAACCTTGGTGTGCCTGGCAACTACCGGACGACCCTCGATACCATGAACCTGGTCCCCGACTTGAACAGCAGACGGCAGAGTCTCTACCTCACCCATCTCCAGTTCCATTCGTACGGGGGTACCACGTGGCGGGACATCGACTCCCGAAGCGAGGAGATAATCCGCGTGGTAAATGCGAGCCCTCATATCGTCATCGACATGGGCCAGATAATGTTTGGCCGGACCACCACGATGACCGCAGACGGTCCGATGGAGTTCAAGCTCTACATGCTCCATCACAACAAGTGGAGCAACCATGACGTGGAGCTCGAGACCGGATCAGGGATCATCCCGGTCTATTACTCAAAAAAGAGCGTTGTAAACTGTGTCATGTGGGCAATAGGGCTTGAACTGGCGCTCCAGGCAAAGAACCCCTGGCAGTGCCTGCTCACGACCGATAACCCAAACGGTGCACCGTTTGTCAAGTACCCCGAGATTATCGCTCTCCTGATGAGCAAGAGGTACCGTGACCAGGAATGCGCATTGCTCGATCCCCGGACAGAAAAAAGGGTTCCTCTGATGGCCATTGACCGGGAGCTTGACTGGAACGAGATAGCCATAATGACCCGGGCCGGACAGAGCCGGGCACTTGGAATCGAATCACTTGGAAAGGGGCACCTTGCCCCCGGAGCGGAAGCGGACGTGGCAATCTATCCGATACGTACCACGGAGATTGATCCGTCCGCCCAGTTCCAGCAGGTGATGGCGGGGTTCTCCCGGACGATGTATACCATCAAGCGCGGGAGGGTTGTAGCCCGGAACGGGGAAGTGATCGTTGAAGGTGCAAACAGCACCATCTGGGTCAAACCACGTGTCTCTCATGAGTATGACCTTGGCAATGACCCCGAATTTGCGAAAAAATTCCAGCAGTACTATACCGTTAGAATGAGGAATTATCCCGTCCAGGAGACCTATCTCCCGAGGGGTGTATGCATTGAGACGGAGGCGGACCTGTGAGAGTAACCCTCGAGACCAAACCACGAAAAAAACCGAATATTCCCATTGAAGCCGAATCTATCATCCCGCACAACTTCCTGCGGGGGACGGACCTGTCGGTTTACGAAGGGAACAAGCAACGCTCCCTTGACGAGATATTCTTCATCACAGTCGAGGGCCCTGCCGTCTCTCCCGACCAGGTTGAGGTGATCCTGAAGGGCGATACCGGACGGATAAAGCGGGTTGGAGAGTACATGAATGCCGGGAAGATCGTGGTGGAAGGTGATATCGGCATGCATTGCGGGAATTTCATGAGTGCAGGCCAGATCACGGTCAGAGGGAATGCGGACGCCTGGCTCGGGCGGGAGATGAGAGGCGGCGAGATCGTCTGCCATGGGAATGCAGGCCATTATTGCGGAGCGGGATACCGCGGTGAGAAGAGAGGGATGCGGGGCGGCAGGCTGGAAGTCCTTGGAAATGCAGGAGATTTTTTAGCGGAGTATCTCTGCGGGGGAGAAGTGATCATTCACGGTGATACAGGAGACCTTCCTGGTGTCGAGATGCGGGGTGGAAAGCTGGTCATCGAAGGAAGCTGCACACGGCCCTGCGGGAACATGTCAGGCGGTACATGCCTGGTTTTTGGACAGGTCCATGACCTGCTGCCGACATTCGAAAAGAGGGAGAGGACACAGGTGGACTTCCGTGGTATGAACGTGACAATGGACACTTACCATGGCGACGTTGCGAACCGGGGAAAGGGAAGCCTGCTTGTGCGATCAGGGGATCACGCCTGAAGTGTTCGTGCAGGTACCGAAAAAGGCGTTGCAGGATCCCGCGACGGGCGGGAGATCTCGTGCAGACAGAAAAAAAATTGGAAGATCCTGTGATTCACTGTTATTTTCTGAATTCAAGGATCTCGTCGTAGATCCTGTACGATCTCCCGTTCTTCAGGTAAACGGTCACTTCGACCCGGTCTTTCCCGGTAGAACCGGATAATTCAACAGATTCTCCAATATCTGGTTCGATCATCCGTGCAGTCTCCACCGATCCGTCCTCCCGGGTGACCGTAGCATCTATGGCAGACAGGAGGATGATTCCCGATCCTCCACGGAATTCTACACTGATTGTCGGATCAAATGAGAGCGTCCCCCTGCTGACCGAAACCAGGATGCTCTGTTCTCCGGGAACCTCATCTGTCGGTTCTGTCGTGAGTTCTGTAAAAGTCGGAACAGTTGTGACTGTAGTCATCGGGGCAGTCTCCTGCGGAGCCTGTGTGCATCCCGCAACCAGGAGGAAGATCCCAAGCCCGATTACCAGGACGAGTATCTGCGCTTTCATGGGGGTAGTTCTCACGCACATGCTATAAGACGATTATGGAGTATGTCTGGCAGGAGATTTTCGCCTGACGAAAAAAGTGAAAATGAAAAAACCCGGATCTTTCAGGCTTCTTCCACATCTTCAGACTGGCAGGAGGGGCACATGGGCCGCTTTCCAACACCTCTGAACTTCTCTCCGCATTCTTTACACCGGTAATGTTTCCCCTCGACCCGATCAGGGGGGATGTCGATATCTACGGGGCCGCCGACAGTGCACATATGACTCTCACCTCAATAGGATGCATGGGCTGGAGACGATATAAGTGTATGTGTTTCCATCACCGGGTCGTGCGAAGAGGGGAAAAGTTCCTAACCATGAATAGGAGTGGGTTTCACCAAAATCGGGTATGACGACATTGTGTACCGGGGACAATCCAGGAAGCGGTAAATGGTTCGTATCCTGGATACATTCGTTTTTGGGATAACTCAACAGGGATGATTCCGTCAGTCGAAGAGATGGGCTTTGAATCTTGAAGAATCGCTTTTTTTATCGGATATATCCCTGGAAATGCGACTTCCCTGTCTCACCTGCATTGCCAGGGCGCAGCATTCGTGCGCCTCGATAAAGATTGCACATCTCTGCCCTATGCAGGGTTCCTTGTCAAACGGGCATAATTTTTCCGTCATGAAAATCACCGGCTTATCGCCATTTATTCCTGGAAATCGCAGATTTCCATGCTTTCCACGCTTTCGCAAAGAGGCCCACCTGTCTTTTTTTGGACTCTCTCTGTGCAAACAGGCGCTTTGCAGCACCCTGGTGGGACATACTCATGTATATGCGCAGTCCCGGAAAAAAGTGTGTGCCCCGGGCACCATGCTTTACAGTGGCACGAGCTGGATGACGGGAACGATCGAGAAGACCATTATTGCGGCACACATGAGATACCGATCTTTTATTGCCTGAGTCATTTCACATACACGGTCGCATTTTCCGGTATATAAATAGGGTTGATGCACGGGGTTCAACGAATGCAACTGTATCCCCACCAGCGCGTAATCAATCGACAGCACGGCCCTGAAGCACCGGGACATGATTCCCGCGGTAACGTAATCATCCGTATTCGGAGTGCGGATTGATCGGATATCTGGCAAACTCGAGCGTTACGGAATTGATACAGTACCGTTTGAAGGTCGGCGGAGGGCCGTCATCAAACAGGTGGCCGAGATGGGCGTTGCACCGTGCGCACAGGACCTCGGTCCGGACCATTCCAGGGCTCCTGTCAATCCGGTTCACTACATTATGCTCATCGACCGGCGCCCAAAAACTTGGCCACCCTGTGCCAGAATCGAATTTCGTGTCTGATGTGAAGAGATCAGTTCCGCAACAGACACAGCTGTAGACACCTTTTTCATGAAAATCATGGTATTTGCCGGTGAATGCCCTTTCCGTGCCAGCTTTTCGAGCAACGGAATATTCCCCGGGAGTAAGCAGATTTTTCCATTCGTCATCTGTCCTCTCAACCGGTTCCACCATCACGAGTTTTTGACCAGCAACGCTGAATATGGGTATCCTCTTCTCTTCTCTATCTCCGTCGTCCATTAAGGTGAAGTGGGGGAATAATCCCTCAAATAGGTTACCGTCCCGGATGCGTAGATCTCACTTGAAAAACCCTTTGCATTGCAGGGAAAGGGAAGTCTGGATGGTGATCCTCTTTCCTGGCATTATGCACCAACGGACAGGGCGTACCAGGGAAAAAACAGAGTGGGAACGTGGCCAATCTTCCAAAAGACCCGGGAAACGGCTGCCCAATTTCGTAATCTCCAGGTGCCAAAACCCCTCCATATTTCAACCATGAGGAAAAGATCTCTTAACAGGAGTGGAAACGGCATATGGAAGTGACGACCAGACGGCATGAAGGAATCCTCACCTTCACCTGCAATGGAAGACTTGACGGCTTCGGTTCAGGCATACTGGAGCGCAGTATCAGGGACGCACTTGGTGACGATGACCGGTCGATCGTGGTAGACCTGGACAGCGTCGACTACTTAAGTAGCGCCGGAATACGGGTCCTCCTGGCCAATAGCAAGGCGCTTAAGAAGCGGGGTGGCATGCTGGCCCTGACACGTGTTCAGAAATACCCGTCGCAGGTTCTTGATATGGCAGGTTTTTCTTCGGTCTTTCCACGTTACCCTTCGATCGGGGAAGCGGTACGTGCATGCCAGAGATCTCTTGAACCTGACGACCTTCTCGTTGACATACTGGCAGAGACGCAGGATCTTCCCGGCCTGAAACTCTCCATTGAACTGGGATCTTCTGCGCCAGCAGATCTTGTAGTAAGCGGTGATCTGCAAGATATACTCCACGCCCGGCTCGTCCCGGAAAAAGTGCGGACCATGGATTTTGCAGACATCGCATACGCGCTTGGGGTTGGTGCGATGGGGAGCAGCGTCGACGATGCACTTCCACTCATGGGTGAGATGGTCGTGCTGCACGGATCGATCGTCTGGCTGCCAACGGACGGGCATGACACACCGGATTTCTTCACGCCACTGAAGAGTTCCGATGAAGTGAAGATGTATACCGGCTATGCAGTCACACTCAAAGGCCATTTTCATGAATATCTCACGATAGAGTCGAAATCTCCAGAGGGCGTGACGATGGAAGAGATATACCGCGTACTATTCGCACGTGCAAAGGAGCGGAAAAGACCGGACTGCCTCATTGCAGTCGCCATGTGGGGTATATGTGCCGGGCTTGAAAGTTCCGGGATCAGGAAAGCGCCGGTAGCCGGCTCGGCTCCGGAAGACGGCAGGTCGATTCTCGACCATGGAAATTATGATGAATGGATGGCTCACGATGCAAAACCACGATACCATGGCGATACCCTCGTCAGTTTTGGCATCGGCTTCAACCCTGCACCGGATGCTGCACAACAGCCGAAGGATGCACAAAAACTCCTTTATTACCGGCATCCCGGGAATCAACCGGGTGAAGGCATGTTTCTGCACAACCAGGGGGTTGTATTCAGGAACGTCCTGTACGAACCAACAACAGGGCTTGATTCACAGATCAAAAAGATCGTGACTACTGGTGAATTTGTCGACATGCGGCACCTCCTGGATACCACGCGATTGAAAAAAGGGAAGGTCGGTGTTGCCTACATTTCAGGTATCAGGAGTGATCCTGCATCGCAAACGCCGGATACCCTTGATCTGTTCACTTAACTTCTCTTCCGTGCCAGCAGCAGGGAGACCGCAAGCGCCCCTGCGAGAGGAACAAACCCGAGAGGAGCCTGTCCTGAACCTGTGGCGGGTGCGGTGACCAGGTCTGCGTTCACAACGGTTGGGGCATCGCCGGAAACCTGGACATTCATTGTATACGGCTGGTAGCCTGGCAGTTCTATCTTCACTGTATGGGCCCCGATCGAGACCTGGTCGAGCATGACGGGTGTCTCTCCCATGTATCCGTCGTCGATATAGATCCCGGCACCTGGCGGGACCGAATTGACAGAAACTGTCCCGTACTTCACCGGTTCAAGCGTCACAGGCAGCTTGACGATCTCGTTTGGATCGACATACACGGAACTGGTCTTTGAGATATAGCCTTCTTTGCTCACCACAACCGTGTGTCCACCGGGGCGAACATCATAGATGAC
>JAHDSI010000144.1 GCA_018432765.1 Methanoregulaceae archaeon
CATTGGAAGATCCCCTGGCATTGATTCAAATTCTCCCTTTTCCTTCCCAGGCCGCAGAGACCACGGTTTCGATATCATCGTCCGTATATAGCCTCGAAGGCCCTTTCGTTATCCCCAGATCAGTCACAACAATGTGCTGATCAACCGGGATATCCTGCGCCTCTGCAATCTTCTTTGCACAGAGCATCGGGCAACCGTCGAGGATGAGCACCTCGTCTGCCTTCAGGGCATTGGCAACAAGCCCCTCCGACCCGGTGGCAAGCAATGCTACGCACGCGATGTTTCCATACCCCTCTTCAGTCAACTGGATCGCGGCAAGGTTCGTCAGCTGGCCGGTGTTAGCCTGGCCCGCACAGGGAAAGATGATCCGTCTCTTTCCGCCGGCGGCGGCCGTTGTATCACCGCAGGTACATATCGGCCCCGCTCCGGTGGCCATCTTTTATCCTCCCAGGATCTCTTTTAGTTCTTTCACATCCGCAACCCGGCCTGAAATCTTCATCTCGCCATTGACGGCAAGTGCAGGGGTGAGCATCACACCCCTGTCCATGATCTCGACGATGTCGTCGACCTTGACGATCTCTGCGTCAATTCCAAGCTCTTTTACCGCTTTCTCAACATTCTTCATCAGCCGTTTACACTTCATGCAACCGGTCCCAAGGACTTCAATTTTGACCATAATCATGCACCAGTCTTTTCTGATTTCGTATTCTCCCGAACGAGGGCTGCCCGGAACTCTTCTTCAGCCCCAGAAGGAATATAATTGTAGACTTTCATTGTTTTGAGGAGTTCATTGCCGATCTCTTTTTCTCCGGAATGATTCATCGTATGACCTTGTGCACGGATGTGATCGTGCATTGTGATGCCAACCATTTCACTCCCGAATTCCCGCTGAAATATCTTTCGAAGGGCATCTGCCGCACAGCAGGGAACTTTCTCATCCATTCGTACCACATCCCGGAATACCCAGGGCTGGGAAGAAGTTGCCATAGACCAGGCCTGCGACTGTTGAGAACGCGATCACCAGCACAGCAAAGACCACAGTCTTCCTGGCACCCATGATTCGGTACAGCACCAGGAGACTTGGGAGGCTTACCGCAGGACCGGAGAGGAGGAGGGCAAGTGCCGGACCTCCGGCCATGACGCCCTGGGTATAGCCGAACGTGCCGCCAATGATGGGGACCTCAAGGAGCGTGGGCATGTACAGGATGGTTCCGACAACCGACCCGAGAAGACACGCGGTGACCGAGTTATCTCCAAAAAACGGCCGGAAAGTCTCCGGGGGAAGGAAATAGGCGATGATCCCCACCAGGAACGTACCGGCAACCAGGATGGGAAAGATCTTCTTTGTCAGGTCCCAGATCTCGTACCCCCACTCTGTAACCTCATCGCGTTCAAAGTAGTAGATGAGGAGCAATGCCACTCCAAGTGTCAGGAAGTATACGATGGAGAGGCGAAGCGAGAAATCCAGCAGGGAGGAAGCCCCGATGACAAGGATCAATACAAGGAAGACGAAGAAGAGCGGCACCACCCATCGGGGACGGACTGCTTCACTCTCACCCGTGGCCACGAATCCCCGGCTCGATGCACGGAGCTCCTGGTCATATGATGAAAAGAGCGCTGCCATGATCAACCCGATGGCAATCGACATGGTGATGGCGAATGCGGCCCTGGCAAACCCGAGATCCCACCCGAGCACGCTCGCAGTATAGATGATGGCAAGGATGTTTATTGCCGGTCCAGAGTAAAGAAAAGCGATAGCCGGGCCGATCCCGCTTCCCTTCTTCAATATCCCGGCAAACATGGGGAGGATGGTGCAGGAGCAGACGGCAAGGACGATTCCTGATATCGAGGCGATCCCGTAGGACACCGATTTTCGTGCGTCGGGGCTGAAGTACTTCAGTATTGCCTCTTTCTTCACGAAGGCGGCGATAGCCCCGGCGATGAAGAAAGCCGGAACCAGGCAGGTCATGGTATGTGCCGCAAGGTAGTCCACGACTGCGCTCACACCCGAAAGGATGGCCCCGGTTATTGGATCAGTCATACCCGGCTCTCACCACCTGTATTGATGCATGGATTGATTTCTCTGGACTTCATACGTGCCTCTCGTTTTATCAGGAAGATGAATATTCATCATCTACATCTCTTGTGTGTGTTCTTCGCGGACTGGAATCATGAGATTTTTCCGATGCATTGAGTAATATTTCAATAATATTTGAAATGTTTTCTGAAATAAACCTTGCGATACCCGGACAGGAACTTCGCGGGCTTGATATGCGAAAAAATGAGAATAATTAAGTAAAGGTTATTTTATATTTACTTGAAATGGCCAGGCAGCGGGCTGATTCCCGGAAAGCGCGAAAAGAGGTCGGTGATATACCGATCCCGCAGGATATCGCAGACTCAATCTGTTCATGCGGGGGCGTCGAGGGCCTGATCGAGAGCCTCCCGGCCGATGATTCCATAGAGCGTATGCAGAGGTGGTACCAGGCCTGTGCCGATCCCGTCCGTTTGAAGATCCTCTCCCTGCTCATGGTCCGGCCGCTCTGTGTCTGTGTGATCAAGGCAGTGCTTCAGATGGCCGACTCAAAGCTCTCGTACCACTTAAACATCCTGAAGAAGGCCGGGATGATCGAAGGGGAGCAGCAGGGCTATTACATCATATACAATCTCACGGACCAGGCGCGAGTATTTCTCGAGAGGGAGAGAGAACGCCTTTCATCCCTTTGACAGGGCTGCAAAAAGAGAGAGGTGTTCCAGGGCCTGTCGTATTGATCAGGTATTTTTTGCCATCCGTGCAATCTCATCAGGCTGAAGTCCGGCACACCGATCATCGGTTGCCACGGATGCCATCAGATCTTCATCAGCCTCGAGGACGCGGGTGAGATCCCTGATAAATGCACGGTGGGGGGGATTATCCGGAAGAGCTTTGCTGTAATACATCCATTGACCCTCCCGGCGGGCATTCACAAGACCTGCATGGCGGAGCACGGTCAGATGACGCGAGACCTTTGTCTGGGACATCCCGAGGGCGACCTGTATCTGGCAGACGCAGATCTCGCCCTTTCCCAGCAGAAGATAGATCCGGAGCCGTGTCTCATCCGAGAGGGCCTTAAAAATTGTCGTGTAGGTTTGAAGACCCGGGGCCCCTGTTCGTTCCGTGCGGTCTTTCATATTTCCAACTCACCGTATGGATGGATATAACCTGGGATGTTTATGCAATAATCCCTGAAACCTGGATAATCTGGAACGCGACTCCGGTGATAACTGCGACTCCCAGGATTGTGATGACGAACGCCGCGACCAGCCTTCGCTCGAAGATAGAGGCAAGCAGAGTAACTTCGGGTATGCTTGCTCCCGCACCTCCAATAATAAGGGCCATGACCGCACCGATTCCCATCCCCTTTGCAAGGAGCACGGCGCTGATGGGGATGATCGTCTCTGCCCTGATGTACATAGGAATGCCGATGACAGCGGCAACCGGGATAGCGAGGGGATTATCCGGGCCGGCGATACTGACAATCAGGTCTTCGGGAACAAACCCATAGATAAAGGCCCCTATTGCAGCTCCCAGGATAAGGTAGGGCAGAACCTGCCGGAAAAGCGACAGGGCAAACCTGGAGGCGGACCAGAACCTGGTGCGATGGATCGAGGTATCCGAACCCTCCCGGGATTCGGGTGAGCCCTCGGGATTGGGGACCGTTTCAGAGCCGCACGAACACCCGCCTGTAACCAGTTTCAATCCGGTTGAGGAGATCTCCGGACTGCTGGCAACTGTTGAAAGGGATGTATTTTCGGAGCAACAGGTGACTGGTGCAGGCGACGTGTCTTCGCAACAGCCAGGAATGACCGGTGGGGGGGAAGTCGTTTCCTGACAGCAGGTGACCGGTGCGACTGGCACGGAACCGGAGGCACATGAACATCCGACAGCTGATTGTGCAGCGGTTGAGTTGTTCTGCCTGCCCGCTATAACCGGTTTCACAAAACGCAGGTAATTTCGGCGTTCAAGGAAAAGGCCGGCGAGGACTGCGATGCTAAACGTCATGATGCAGTACATGAGGGTCAGTGACGGGCCGAGGAAGGCAAGGATCAGGAAGACGATGATCGGGTTTAGGAGGGGTGATGCGAACAGGAAAGCCATGCACGCCCCAAAAGGCACTTTTGAGTTGATCAGGCCGACGAGGAGAGGAATCGTGGAGCAGGAACAGAATGGGGTGAGCGCCCCGAAGAAGGCACCAACCGCTGTCCCGGTCACCCGATGCCTGGTGGAGAGCGTTCGTCTGATCTTCTCTTCAGGAACGTATTCCTGGATAAGACCCACAAAAAAACTGACTGCGAGAAAGAGAAGGACCAACTCTGCGGTGATGATAAGAAAAAATTCACCTGCAGTGACGAGATCGTTGATGGCTGTCATTATAATATTACTATAATCGAATATTCAAATATACTTATCTGTTCATTCCCTCCGAAAGTTATCGAGAACCCTTCCTGAACTTTCACGGACATCCTGGCACCGCAAACTCACCCGGGCAGCTCACAACAGCTCACAGAAAAATGTTCGCCCTGTCCCTTCATTTCGCAAAGCCTAATTCATTTCAATTCCCAGGAATCAGTCATGCAGTCGATAGATGGGTACATCGATTATACGCGTCGCGAATATTGTCATGACATACAGTGCCCGATACAATTGCTCCTGGATAAAGAAGTGGAAAAATCTCCGAAATATGAAGAGATCCGGGCGATATGTGCATCAAATTGTCTGCACACCACCCATGAATTCCATCGCTGGCTGATCGAAAAGGGATACCTCATAGTCAGGCCAAAGGAAGAATAATCCCAACTTTTTTACAATTGTGTATTCATTACTTCTCGTGAAGTGTCCCCATGCCAAACGCGTATCTTGATACTGGAATTCAAAGCCGGATGAACCGGATCATCAATCCGAAGGACAACCGGGTCGTTATGCTTGCGGTAGACCACCCCTATTTCCAGGGGCCTACCACGGGCCTGCGGAACATGAGCAATACGATAAAGACACTCCTTCCCTACTGCGACTGCCTGATGACGACACGCGGCGCGGTGCGGAGCAATATCGCACCGGAAGACCTCGGGTCAAAGCCCATCATGTTGCGTGTTACGGGGGGAAACAGCGTCTTATTCGAGGAGTTGAGCGATGAAAAGCTCACGGTCACCATCCAGGAAGCCATCCGGATGGATGCGGCCGGTGTCGCGGTCAGCGTGTTCATCGGCTCTGCCAACCAGCAGCAGACCATCATCAATCTCACCGACATGATCAACCAGGCCGAGGAATATGGAATTCCCGTCCTGGCTGTGACAGCCGTCGGGAAGGAGATGGCCCGTGACCTGCGCTACCTGGGGCTTGCATCCCGCATCTGCCAGGATGCCGGGGCCCGGATCATCAAGACCTACTACTGCGAGGATTTTTCAAGACTGGTCGACTACGTCGCTCCCACTGCCGTCGTCGTTGCAGGAGGAAAGTATTCAAGTCCGCCCGACGCTCTCCGGATGGCCTACGACTCCGTCCAGGCAGGTGCGGCAGGAGTCGATTTCGGGCGGAATATCTTCCAGGATGACAATCCGGTCGGCATGATCAGGGCAATCCGTGCAATTGTCCATGACGATCATACCGTGAGGGAAGCCATGGATATCTACAACGCATGTATGCCCGATGCGGCAAGGCTCGAATGAATTTCTTCCAATATTGAAAATTTTTTCTCCGTGGTGAATACAATGAAAGCAGCGGTCTATTACTCGAACAGTGACATCCGCATCGAAGATGTTGAAGACGTACCCGTGGGACCAGGTGAAGTCAAAGTAAAAATCATGGCGTGCGGGGTCTGCGGGTCGGATGTCATGGAGTGGTACCGGATAAAGCGTGCGGGAAGACCAGGGGGAATCGGGGCGTTTGGCCACGAGTGCACGGGAATCATCGATGACATCGGGCCCGGTGTCGATCCGAGATGGAAGGTGGGAGACCGGGTCGCAGTCACCCATCATGTACCATGCAATACGTGCAATGCCTGCATCCGCGGGCACACGACCGCGTGCGATACGCTGCATACAACAAAATTCAAGAATGCGTACGGGGCCTTTGCAGAATACGTGGTGCTGCCCGCAATCAACGTCGACAGGGGAATGTTGCGCCTACCCGATTCGGTCTCTTTTGATGCAGGGACCTTCGCAGAACCCCTTGGGTGCGTGGTGCGTGGGCAGCGGATGGCCCCGACCGGTGACGGCCGATCGGTCCTGATCCTCGGCGCCGGGATAACCGGGCTGCTGCATCTCCAGGCAGCCCGGCAAAACGGTGCGGGCTTCATCGCCATCTCCAACCCGAGCCCGGAACGGTTGGAGGCCGCCCGGAAATTCGGTGCCGATGCGACAATTTCCGCCAAAACTGAAGATGTCCCGGAGAGGTTCAAAGAGTTGAACGGCGGGATGGGCGCAGACACCGTCATCATGACTGCACCGGTCCCCGTCTGCGTGGAACAGTCGCTTGACGCGGTCGGAGCCGGGGGCACGATACTCTTTTTCGCCCCCACGAATCCTGATGTCCAGTCGGAGATCAATATCTGGAACCTGTGGCAGAAGGAGGTGACGATCACTCATTCCTATGCTGCCGATTATCATGACCTGTCAACTGCCCTGAAATGGATCCAGCATGACAGGATCAACGTGGAAGACATGATAACACATGTATTTCCATTAAAAGATACGGTCGAGGCTTTTTCCCTGACGGCCCGGCACCGGGACGGGAGCCTGAAGGCGATCATCCATCCCCAGGAATAATTTTTTGTGTTTGAACCGGGTTTATCTGATGTGCTGTCATCTATGACCAATACACCTTCATCTTGATCGGTTAACCGTTTTCATTCGGTATTCAAGCACCTCCGTGTACTTTGGCCGCCTTCTCCAATAACCGCTTGACGAAATCGTGAGCTATTTCTTTTTTTCATTGGACAAATACCCCGGATCCTTCCGGACATGTGCATGCCTGATAGGGCGTGAAAAAAATTGATGAAATTGTCATTGATAGGGTATTCTTGGGAATCTGTGCTGGCTTGCGGGAGAAGGAGGTCTCGCCCGTCACTGGCAGAAGACAAAACTATATCCGGCAGTGTCACGAAGATGTATCAATAGATTTCCGGAATATGCATCATTCTCCTGGACGCCACACAATATCCAATACCCCCGATATGAGCTGGACAATGGCGCACGAGACCATTGTGGCAGACCCACGGCTTTGAGAGAAGATACTCATGACGGTTCAGGTCCTGATGATCCACGTTTCGTGGTGATGGCTCACCCGCCAGAGAAATGGGAAGGCCAAGAGGCTCGCACCGGTTCCGGGTATGACGCAATCAAAAGATTACACATACGTCTGTTGTTCGAGGCAGGGTGCCGGGATTCCGGATTTCCCGGGTTTAACCCTGCCTTTCGGGAAAAAGCCGCGGATTGTATGCATGAGAGAAGGGGCGGCGGGCTTGCCGTTCTTTGGCCGTCCAGGAGTACACACTCTTTCTTCCCACAAACGCCAGCGGAGGGCAGAGTGGATACGGACAGCAGGGGGGCACCCTGCAGGATCCGGCAAGATGATGAAAAATGATCTTCGGGACCCGACCCCACTCTCGAGTCAGGTCCCAGGTATAACAGGATTGAGGCGGTAAACGAGATGAAAAACTCCCAAATGATTGGACGGCATTCATGCATCGGGGCCTGATACAGGAAGTAAACTTCACATACACAATACAGGAGAGAAGACACAATGGATATAGAAATAATTGCCGTGGGAGGATATGAAGAGGTCGGGCGGAATATGACCGCTGTCCGCTGCGGAAAAGAGATCGTGATCTTTGACATGGGGCTCCGCCTGGATCAACTGATGATACATGAGGATGCCGAGGTTGACCAGATGCACTCCCTTGATCTCATCCGGATCAAGGCTATCCCCGACGACACGGTGATGCAGACGGTCGAAGGATCAGTGAAGGCAATTGTCTGCTCACACGGACATCTGGACCATATCGGGGCTATTCCAAAACTTGCACACCGGTACAAGGCACCCATTATCGCTACTCCGTATGCCACGGAACTGATCCGCCAGCAGATATCGGGAGAGAGGAAATTCGACGTCGGCAATAAACTCTTCGCGCTTGCAGCCGGGCAGAAATACACAATCTCACGGAACCTGGTTCTTGAGTTTGTCCGGACGCAACACTCGATTATTGATACGGTCACCCCCGTGCTGCACACCCCACGTGGTGCGATAGTCTACGCATGCGATTTCAAGTTCGACCGGACGCCGGTAATCGGTCAGCCGCCTGATTTTGCCCGCTTCCGGCAGATCGGCAAGGAAGGGGTCCTGGTGCTCATCGTGGAGAGCCCGTATATCCATCAACCAGGACGGTGCCCGAGCGAACGGATTGCCCGTGATCTTGTTCGTGATGTTATCACGAGTTTCGAAGACGATAAAAACGCGATGATAGTATCTACGTTCTCCTCGCACATCTCCCGCGTGAAGACCATTGCGGAATGTGCACACGAGATCGGCAAAAAACCAGTCTTTCTCGGACGTTCGATGGAAAAATACGGAGTTACTGCTGAACAGATGAAATATGTCTCCTTTCCAAAATCAACCAGCGTGTTTGGGAACCGGAGGACCGTCGATCGTTTCATGCGACGGATGATGAAAGAGGGAAAAGAGAAGTTTCTCCCGATTGTGACCGGCCACCAGGGCGAGCC
>JAHDSI010000002.1 GCA_018432765.1 Methanoregulaceae archaeon
CAGTGAATACGAGGGGTGGGCCGATCTCGTGTACGGCAGTTCGTAAATCTCGTCCAACTCACGGGTGGAGAGCGGACGTTGCGGCCGGTTCTGCACGATCACGTGCTTTGGATGGCGCTGGACTATCGTCTTTCCCCGGAACGGATCCTGTTCGTGGTGATGCAGCGCAAATGCACGCGCAAAGGTGGATTTATCGGCTGATACCTCTGTATAGGAAGGTATCTCGATTACATCGTCCGGTAGATCGGAAACCCACTCCTTCAGCGGAATCCGACAGGCTGTTCCGGCTATATCCACCAGGTCCTTCGGGCCATCGCCGCCCGCGAGACGCCTGGCAATCTCAACGACCTGGAGCTCTCCCATACCGAATACCAGGAGATCCGCCGGTGCATCTGCAAGTATCGACTGCCGTACCCTGTCCGACCAGTAGTCATAGTGCGCAAACCGCCTCAGGCTCGCCTCGATCCCGCCTATCACGAGCGGTGTGTGTGGATACAGGGAATGGAGCTTGTCGGCATAGACGATCACTGCCCGGTCCGGCCGTCTCCGGATCCCCCCGGGAGAGCAGGAATCGCTGCTCCTGGGTTTCCGGGCTGCCGTGTAATGGCTGACCATCGAGTCGACGTTTCCCGAGGATATTGCAAAGAAGAGCCGGGGTTTCCCCAGCCGGCAGAGATCCACCGGAGAGTTCCAGTCAGGCTGGGCAATGACACCCACAGAATACCCAGCATCCCAGAGAACCCTGCCGAGGATTGCCGTCCCGAATGACGGGTGGTCAACATATGCATCGCCGCTGACGATGATGACGTCAAATTCTTCGACCCCCAGCTGTTGACCCTCCTCCCGGAACATGGGGAGAAAGCCGGGCTGTTTCATCGATCCGATCGTTCCTGCCGGAATGATGGCAATTTGAGACCGGTTTTTTCCTCAGGAGTCTTGAAAGCAGCCAATCCGACAAATTCGATGATGAAGACCTCGACGACGATGTATGCCTCTGCGACTTCGCGCAGACAGCCGGTGAGGGAGTCGCGGCCTCTCCCGGCCGATGTATGGATGTGGATGACCGGGCCGTCATTCCCTGGAAATATACTCGCTGTCCCGAAGATCTCCCATCCCCCGTCAAACCCTTCAAAATGCGGACTGGGTGGAAGCACGGCTCTTTCGGGCCCGGTGACAACCCGTCCTTCGGATAGCGCACCCAGGAACTGGGCCATTGCACACTGTATTCCTTTCTTCCTGGAAAAGCTGTTCAGGACAGCGATGAGATCTTCCCCGTGATCCACCCTGACCGTAAACACCCTGCCGACACGCCCTTCTGCATAGTCCATCTTCGCTACTCCTTTCTGTATACAGGTACCCGGGTGAGCCCATAAATCAATGGAAAAGGGGGGAGAACCAGGTATTCATCGGCCACCGACACCCCCGCCACCGAAACCTCCGCCTCCGCCAAACGAGCCGCCGCCACCACCACCGAAACCTCCGCCACCACTCGATGGCGCTGCAAAGAGCATTACAGGGGCAAACGTGGATGTCAGTCCAAGTGCCAGGCCTGCCTCGGGGAGACGGATGTCGAGTGCTTTTGTTGCCTTCACCACCTTGTCGCCGACTCCAAGCGCCGTGCCGAAGACCAGCCACTCCCCCCACATCGAGATATCGGAAGGGGCATACTGCCTGATAAGGGCAAGATCCGAGAGGAAATATGCAAACGCGTCCCATTGCAGTTTTTCCTTGTAGGCGTCCCCCTTCCACTGACCAAACAGGGTCGAGGGAAAGAGAAATGCGATCCCGGATTGCAGGATCACGACACCCCAGAATACCGCCGATGGAACGAGGAGAAGACGAAGCGGTGCAAACAGGATTATCATCATCACCGATATGACACAGAAGGCAGCCCCCACAAACATCAGGGGGAGAATATTGTCGCGGCCGTCAACGATGTAGTCTGCGATCAACCTCGGGTCGGATCTCTGGGTGACACCTGACAGGGCCTGCTGGTAGCGGAGCATTGCCGATTCAGCCGATTTATCACTCTTTGCCCGGGTCGCAAGCATGCTCAGTTCATCCGAGTCAACGACTCCGTCGGTCCCCACCTCGCGGAGGAACACAAGGACACGGTCCTCGTATGGATCATCGGAATGGTCCCGGAGGATCCGTATCTTCACCGATTTCCCTTCCGGTTTCTCGATGATCTCCACTATCTTCTTCCGGTGCATGTCCAGGAGTGTCGCGTAGTAGCCGTCCTGGTCGAATACTGTCGCGTCGCCCTTGAAGAGGAGATTGACCTGCCAGGGTTTCATCTCTGGATCCGGGATGAAACTGAGATATTTTGGAATTGTGAACGGTTTCTC
>JAHDSI010000090.1 GCA_018432765.1 Methanoregulaceae archaeon
GCGGCCTCGAGATCGATCGCAAACGAGAGGCCGTATTCGGTATAGTCCGTCTTCGTGGTCGGAGTGCCGGCAAGCACCTCGAACCGGCGGGTCCGGAAGTCGCCCTCCACCTGGCTCTCGGGAAAGAGGATGGTGTGGAGCGAGGGGCGTGATGCGAGGAGCGTCTCCGCGCCCGGGACGTCCCTCTCCTGCATGACGGCGATTCCGCCGATGAGCTCGTGCCTCGGGAGCACGGGTTCACGGGGATGGGCGAAAAAGGAGCACCGCTCGGCTCCCTCCTGGTATTCTGTGACGGGCAGGAGAACGGCGTCCCCTTCCGCACGGGGTTTCAGTGCCCTGTCGAGCAGCCCTGAGCTGATGAGCTCCTGCCGTTTCTCCTCGGCGCACCGCCGGCTCGCCCGGATGCACCACTGTTCCACTTCCACGAGACACCACCCATCATTTATCTGGAGAGACCAATGATATCCATGGAAGGTTATCTCGAGAGACTTAAAAATGGGTCTCTGAAACTCTATGCCCTCGAGAAGGAGCTTGCACCGGAGGATGCGGTGCGGGTGCGGCGGGGCTTTCTCGAGGAGAGGACCGGGGTAAAACTGGAATCGATCGGGTCATTTTCCATCAATATCGACCGGGCCGCAACAAAGAACTGCGAGAACATGATCGGCACGGTCCAGGTACCGCTCGGGGTGGCAGGGCCGCTCCCGGTCAGGGGAGAGTATGCAGAGGGCGAGTATTACCTGCCGCTCGCCACCACCGAAGGTGCGCTCGTGGCCTCGGTCAACAGGGGGTGCAGCGCGATCGCCAGGGCAGGGGGGGCCGAAGCCCGGATACTGCGGGACGGGATGACGCGTGCCCCGGTCTTTGCGACGGACAGCGTCGTCCATGCAAAGGAGGTCGCCGACTGGGTGGCAGCACACCGCGACGAGATAGCGGCAGCAGCCGAGAGCACCACCTCGCATGGAAAACTCCTCGATGCCGTTCCCATCGTGACCGGCACGTCCGTCTTCGTCCGGATGGAGTACGACACCAAGGACGCGATGGGCATGAACATGGTGACGATCGCCAGTGCACGGGCGGCAGAAGTGATCAGCGAGGCGACGGGAGCCCGGCTGGTTGCACTGTCGGGAAACATGTGCACCGACAAGAAACCTGCGGCGATCAACCTGGTGCGGGGGAAGGGAAAGAGTGTCGTCGCAGGGGTTTTTCTCACGGACGAGCTCGTCAGCACGGTCTTCAAGACCACTGCGGCGGCCATGGCCGAGGTGAACACGAGAAAGAACCTGGTCGGCTCGGCGCGTGCCGGGTCGCTCGGCTTCAATGCCCATGCAGCAAATGTCGTCGCGGCGGTCTTCATCGCCTGCGGGCAGGATGCCGCCCACGTGGTGGAGGGCAGCAGCACGATCACGACCGTCGATGCGGCGCCGGGTGGCGTCTACGTCTCGGTGACGATCCCGTCGCTTGCGGTGGGGACCGTCGGCGGGGGGACGGGGATCGGCACCCAGCACGAGTGCCTGGAACTGCTCGGGGTGGCCGGCGGCGGGGATCCTCCCGGACGGAATTCAAAGAAGTTTGCGGAGATAATCGCATGTGGCGTCCTGGCCGGTGAACTCTCGCTCATCGGTGCGCTAGCAGCCCAGCACCTCGCCCGGGCCCATGCGCAACTGGGGCGGTAAATCCCCATTTTTCGCCTCTTCGGTGTTTTTGTGGGGAGACTGAATCGAATTGTTCTTTGCATACCAGTTCAGTCATTGAACCGTTGCCGGGGCGTCATCACATACCCAATTGCTCAAATTTTGACTGTGGATCACCCTCGCGGTATGTTTTCGGGCGGCGGCGTGGGCATCGCACACAGAGGGTATGGGGGCGGATAGTCCCAACAAAATGTATCCGGTTCATTAATCCTGTCCACACCAGGTAGAGAAGAGCCCGCCTTTCCCTTGGAGTGAGGAATAAAGCGCGGGGAGACATGGCACGGTTCCCTTGTGTCTCATGAGAGCCCCGCTGCGTGTGGCGGGCTTCCGGTCCCTTGATGATAGGGGTCGCTCCGTTCCGGGCGATATGTTATGCCTCAGCCCGTACCCGGAGATCCCCTAGAATCTGAACCACTTCATCATGATGATGGCATCCTCGCCGTCGGCATAGTACTCCGCGATACAGAAGACCTGGCGGTATCCCAGTCTCACATAGAACTCCTGTGCGACGCGGTTTGACGCCCGCACCTCGAGCTGGACGCCTGAAGCGAGCTCGATCGCGAACTGCTGCTCCGCCCGCTTCACGAGCACCCGTCCGATCCCCTTCTTCCGCGATGAGGGGGTGACTGCAAGGTTGCAGATATGCCCGTACACCTCTTCCCCCGTGTCTTCAAGGCCGCCTGCGATGAACCCGACCACATCGCCGGCGATCTCGGCAACAAAGAAGGTCGAGGGGAAGTACCCGAGGGTCTCCTCGAATGTCGGCGCGTCCCAGGGATCGGGGAACGATTCCCGCTCTATCCGGACAATACTCTGAATATCTGTCGGTCTTGTCCTTCGTATGGTTACCTGGCCGATCATCTGCACTTCCTATTCTTTACAATTTCATTGCTATAATATAGTCCCGGGAAGAAATGAATAGAAGAGAGAGCCGGTATAAATGGTGGATATTTATCGTTTTGCGGCCGTAAGGCCGGGAAAGAACGCAGCACAGGAGATTGCATCCGTGCCCTACGACGTGGTGACCGCACCAGAGGCCGCACTCTGCATCCGGGAGAACCCGGTCAGTTTCCTGCGGGTGAGCAGGCCGGACGCAGAACTTCCCGATCTTGCGCCGGATGACGACCGGGTCTACGCACGCGCACGCGAGAACTTTCAGCAGATGCTCGACTCGGGCCGGCTCGGACGCGATCGGGTGCCGTCACTCTACATATACCGCGTGATCGGCCCGGATATTGTCTATTGCGGATTGGCCTGCTGCCTTTCCACAACCGATTACGAAGAGAACATCATCCGGAAGCATGAGCTGACCCGGTACGACAAGGAGGAGGACCGGACCAGGCACATCGACGCGGTCAATGCACACACCGGCCCGGTTGTTCTCCTGTACAGGAATGGCGGGGAGATATCAGGGTTATTGGAGTCCATCGCCGCCGGTCGGACTGTGCCTGACGCCGAGGTGCGCTGGACGGACGGGACGGTGCACCAGGTATTCTGTATCGATGATGCCGATTCTCTCTTGGCAGTCGAGGCACTCTTCCGCGGGATCGATGCCCTCTACATCGCGGACGGCCATCACCGGGCCAAGTCGGCAACAAACGTCGCCGCACGGCGGCAGGACCGGGGCACCGCGACCGGGGAGTCGAAGCGGTTCCTTGGTGTGCTCTTCGCACACGACGGTGTGCGAATCCACGGGTACAGCCGCCTGGTGACAGATCTTGGCGGCCTTGCCCCCGGCGAGTTCATCGAACGGCTCAAAAGATACTACGATGTCAGTCCATGCGGGCCCGTTGACGTGGACCGGTTCCATATCCCGCCACGCGAGGGGCTGTCCCCCGGGTGCCACGTGGTGCACATGTACCTTGGCGGGAGATGGTACGAGTGCGTATCGCCCGCCCTGCCCGA
>JAHDSI010000048.1 GCA_018432765.1 Methanoregulaceae archaeon
CATGGTGCGATGCTGTCATCGGCTCTCTCTTAAAACCCCCGTTCAATGCCACACCATCCCGGATCTCCTGAATCGTGCGGGATCTGATACACCGGAATAATTACAGGTATAGGGGGCTTTTGCTATCCCTGCGTAGGTGCCCAGGCATTGCGCCGGCAAAAAAATTGAGATCTTCTTAATACACGTACAACCGCTTCGCCGTTGTGCTCTGACCTGTGGGATTCTGGACGGTCAGCCGGATCGTGTATCTTCCCTTCGTGTTGAATGTGTGCACAGGGTTCTGCAGGGTCGAGATCTCACCGTCACCGAAGTCCCAGTTCCAGGAGGTCGGGTTACGGAGGGACTGGTCGGTGAACTGGACGACCAGTGGTGCGACTCCGAAGGAACTGTCCATGGAGAAGAATGCCATCGGTGGCCTGTCTATTATCGGAGTGGGTATAATCGTTGGGGTCACGGTCGGGGTGGGGACGATTCTCCCCTGGATCACCCAGACATAGGACGCGTACGAATCGCTCCCACCGCTGTTGGAGGCGGTCAGGGTAACCCTGAAACGCCCTGCAACGTTGTACGTGTGTTCTGGATTCTGTTCGGATGAGGTTTCCCCGTCACCGAAATCCCAAAGCCACATGACAGGCGTCCGTGCAGTGTGATCCGTGAACGTGACCGTCATTGGCACGGTTCCAAGCCGTGAAGATGTCGTGAAGCGGGCATCAGGGGGAAGGCCGGATGGGTCGGCCCGGATGTACTCAGCTCTCGTGACCGTTGCCTGCCCGGCGCTGTTGCCGGCGGTCAGTGATACGTCAAAGGTGCCGGGAACCTGGTACATATGGGAGACCGTAGACGTTCCGTTCTCCCATCCTGCTGTGCCGTCCCCAAAGTCCCACCACCGCGAGGTGACCGTTCCGGTCGACGTGTCGGAGAAGACGACCTCCAGCGGAGCATCTCCCGATAGAGGGGTGCCCTCAAAGTCCGGAACCGGCACGGACTGCGTGACCTGAATATAATCGGTCCTGGTGGCCGTGTCGTTGCCGCCCTCGCCGGTGACCCGGAGGCTCACGGTGAAGTTGCCTGGAGTGTTGTAGATATGCTCTGGTTCGGTCTCGTTGGACGTCGCACCGTCCCCGAATGTCCAGAGCCACCCGGTGATGCCGATACCGGTGGAGTTGTCGGTGAACCGGACGGGAAGCGGAGTCTCACCTGACGTTGTGTTGGCAGAGAAGCCAGCAACAGGCGGGAGGGGATCGAAGCTGCCAGAGATGTAGGTGGTCGCACCGGCGGTTACCGTGACGGTCCTGTTGTAGTCATGGTACCCTGCAAGCCTGATCACCACTTCGTGCTGCCCGGGACTGACTCCTGTCAGTTCGTGTGACGTGACAAAGCCCGTGTCGGTCCCGTCAAGGTAGATCTCTGCTCCCGTCGGGTCTGAACCCACCCAGAGATTCCCGGTGGTGGGCAGAAGCCCGATGCAGAGGCCCGAGAGTTCCGGTGGACTGTTCACCATCGCAGTCGTTGCAGGGGCGTATCCGTCCGCTTCCGCATATACCCGGTAGGAGCCTTCCGTGACTTCCCACTGGAACTGGCCGTCGGCACCGGTGGTGAGCGGGTTTTCATCGGGCTGCATCGGCGGAGAGGAGAGTCCGGTGGGGATATTCACCCAGTTGCCCTCCCCGTCGGGCCACTGGAGCCAGACATCCGCACCGCTGATCCGCACCCCGCTGACGGCATCGTATACGTATCCCGCAGCCTCGATGCTGACCGGGAAGGTGATGCTGGTTATGATGCAGCCGGGAGTCTCGATGGTGACCTCGGCGTGTCCATGGCGGGGATAGAAACTGGTGGTGTAACTCCAGACCTGTGGCCCGCCGGTCATCGGAGCGTAGATGTCCGGCTCACCGTCGTCGATGTGGATGCGGATGTTTACCGGTGTATCGGGCGGGCAGGTCGTCTGGTTGAAGTTGAATGTGACCGTATCCCTCCAGTCAAGCGTGGGATCACCCCAGGGTCCGGGAACGGAAGGCGAGATGGAGACATCAGGGGGTAACCAGAGTCTCTTTACAGTTGTGTTCACGCTCACGGTATTGTCGTCATACCGTGTTTCGTGGGTAGATGTGGTGATGTTCGCAGTGTTGGTGAGGACCGTGTCGTACGGAACCGAAGAAGGTATACGGACAGTCACTGACTCGCTGCCGGTCGACCCGTGCGGAAGGTCGCCCAGGAATTCCCACGTAACGGTCCGCGTCGTCTCGTCGTAGACCGGGTAGTCGGTCCCTGAGACGAACTCGACCGATGGCGGAAGGTAGTCTGTGAGCACCACGTCTTCCGCGGTGCCGGTCCCCTGGTTTTTGTAGAAGAGCGTGTAGCTCATCTCGGTCGCGTTTTCATGGAAAGCCGGGGCCAGTTTCCCGATCATGAGGTTCGGGGACCCAATATCCGGTCCGATCGCAATGACACTGCCCCTGTCGCGGCTGCCGAAATAGACGACGCCATCAGCCACCGCCGGGCTGGACTTCAACCCCATATCGGTCGTATACTTCCAGAGGAATTCCCCGCTTTCCGCGTCAAGAGCGAAGAGGCCGCTCTCTCCCGGGTTACCCGTAGCCGTGAAGTATACGACCCCGTTTGCCACCGCCGGGCTGGAATCGATCCATTCCCCTGCATGATAGCTCCAGCGGTACTTCGGGATTTCGGTATCGAGTGCGTACAGGAAGCCGTCCCTGCCCCCGAAGTAGACGATTCCGTCCGCTACCGCCGGGCTGGAGTACACCGGGTCTCCTGCATCATGAGTCCAGAAGTACTCTCCCGTGTCCGCATGGAGGACGTAGAGGTACCCGTCGAAACTGCCGACATAGACCTGCCCGTCAACGACAGCGGGACTGGAATAGACCATTCCGCCCGTGGTGAAGTTCCAGACCAGGTCGCCTGTTTCTGCATCGAGAGCATAGACGTTCTTGTCACAGCTTCCTATGTATACGACTCCGTCGACAACTGCAGGGCTGGAAAATACCGGGCTTCCCGTCGTGTAGTTCCAGACCTGGTCCCCGGTCTCCGCGTCAAGCGCGTAGACGTTGTGGTCCTTGCTGCCGAAGTAGACGATTCCGTTCGCCACAGCAGGGCTTGAATGGATACCCGCTCCCGTCGTGAAGTTCCAGATGGCAGTCCCGCTCCCTGCATCCACTGCAAAGAGCTGGCCAGAATAGCTGCCAAAGTAGGCGACATCGTCGACAACCGCGGGGCTGGATACCTCGATGTAGTCCTCCCTGAACCACCAGAGGCGTTCCCCGGTTTGTGCATCGAACGCATGTCCGCCGATATAGACAACACCGTCAACGACTGCGGGGCTGGAATCCACGTCATCCCCCGTCGGGTACCTCCAGAGCAGCGCACCCTCCGGACTCGTCCCACCATCGTCGTATATCCCTGAGTTCCGGAGGTCTGAATGGAACTTCCATGCCAGGGATCCCGGGGCGGTTCTTGCGGTGTGGGTCACCCACTTCTTGTTGACAAGGCCGCCGGTGCTCACGGTCCTGGTCTCGATGGTGTACTCGCAGCCAGGGTCGAGTCCGGTCGCCGTGAAGGTCTGGACCCCCTTTGGGACGTTCTCCATGAACTCCCCGTCAAGGTAGACTGTCACGTGAGAGAAATTATCAGAAGAGGGATCTGTCCAGTTCCAGGTGATCCGATCAGGCAGGTACGTGGTATTGTGGAGGTTTGAGACGCTTTTCGGCGGACATTCCGGAGCAGTCCCGATCCAGACCTCGCAGCCCGAGAAGGGGTTTGCCGTCCCGATGAGGAGCCCGTCTCCCGTGTTCATCATTGTCCGGAGACCGTAGTTGTCCGGGTCACCGAGTCCGTTCAAATCCACGGGATACCAGTGGACGCCGTCAGGACTCGTCCAGAGGTCGCCTCCCCCGAGGTTGTCTGCCAGGAGCCTGATGATCTGGATCATGCGCTCGTCGTCGGCAAACTCCGGGTTCATCCGGGCATATTCCTCGATTCGGTCGGAAAAAGCCTGGATTTCCTCGGGCATGTTCGTCTGGTCCGCACTCTCCAGGGTTTCGACAGCCTCGACAAGGATTTCAGAGGCACCGGGAATGTCATCGATGAACCGGGCAAGGGAGAATATGTCGAATGACCCAAGGTACAGGTTTCCGTTGTACTCCTCGATCGACCACGCATACAGGTTGAACGGGTTCGTGTATCCGGACGGCCAGCCACTCAATGGTGGGCCGCGAGGGTCAGTGGGGATCTTTGGCTGGTAATTGCCGACGATCAGGTCCCAGGAGTCGCTGTCGTCCACCCTGACAAGATCGAATCCCTTCACGCCGTCGGTCCCTGTCCCGAACGGGAGGTTCATGGAACCGACGTACAGGTCGCCATCATATTCACGGATCGTGGCGGCAAGGACGTTCCACGCATCTCCTGCTCCGCCGGAGACCACGCAGGTCCAGTCCGATGGACCCGTGGGGGATTCGACGGTGCTCCTCCAGACCTCGAACCCGTTGGTCTGGGACGGCCCGATGGGGTTGCCCGTGCCTGCGTACAGGTACCCGTTATGGCTGGCGAGTGAAGCTATCTCGAAGTCAGCGACCTTCTCCCACGTATCCTCGTACGGGGAGGGAGAGGAGGATGCATAGATCCCATCACCCGTCCCGACATAGAGCTTCCCGTTATGGGAGATCATAGCCCTGGTATCCCGTGAGGGGATACTGGCCGTATTCACTGGCACCCAGGTGTTCCCGTCGGTCGATGTCACGACAAGGATCGGTCCGAAACCAAACCCCACACCGGCGTAGAGGGCATCTTGCCCTTCGGTATTGGTGAACGTGGTCATGGCCCGGTAGCCGATCCCTTCAGGATAGGTATAGCCGTTTTGGGGGTTGACAAAGGTTGACGCCTGGTGCACCTGGGTCCAGGCCCCCTCGTGGTAACGCCAGATCTCTGCCCGCATGTCTTCTGACCATGCGATCACCTCTTCCAGTGTTGGCGGCGTGTGGTTGGGAAGGACGAGAGGCGGTGGCGGTGAGCCGCCAGGGGTGGTCAGGAAAGAGAGGGTCCAGTTCTCGGGAAACACTCCCCTGGCTTTCATGGCCTGCGCGACAAAGTACGGGATGTTTCGCCCGGTTCCTACGTACAGGTCCCCGTTGAACTCGGCAACAGACCATGCATAATTGTTCTGCGGGTCTCCAAACCCGTCGTCGCTGATCTTCTCAAGTTTTGTGTACGTCGGCAGGCTGGAATCGGCTGCAGCTGTCCCTGCCAGGAGGGCAAGGCCGATGAGAAGAGCCAGGTACCAGAACGCTGACGGTTTTTTCCAGTTCATATCCCCGTGTTTCATATGCGATCTCCTTTTCGGCGGAGGTGAAACTCACGGACGATAAAACCGAATGTCTGTCCATAGTCACGGGAAACGGAGCAATTCGTGCATGGACTGTTCTTTTCGGGCAGCCTTTTTTGTTCAATTCCACCCGCTATCTATCCGCCCGCTATATCTGGAAGAATCCCACCGGATCCTGATCCAGCCGCTCCCCTTCGTATGACTGATACCCTGTGCTCTCTCTGCTGCCTCGGTCCGTTTGTGCCACCTTGTCCGAAAACAGGTAACGATTACTCTCTGGGGTATAGCTTATAAAGATTGTGGTTGTTCTGACATCATGGAAAAAAATGCCTGGATTGATGCTTTCTCCCGAAAAGGATTGGGGGAGACCGGGGTAGCAGGAGTTTTCTTTTTTCCGGGTCGGGTTGAAATCAATCCTGGATGGCTTCCCGCCAATGCACGATAAGCTACCATTATTAACCCGTACAGGAATAGGGTGATTCATGGAACTTGATGGAAAGACCGTGATCGGTGCAGGTGTGGTGCTCTTTATCATCGTGGTGGGAATCTCGTACATCTTCCTCATGTAAAGAACCCCCGTATTAAACCAATTCTTTTCCAAAAAAAGCCTGGAATGGGTTTCTTGTATGTATCACACATGGGAAAGATTGCATGAACAGGGCAGAACACTCGATATTTTCGTATATGGCAAAACACCCAGACCTGGAACCGACCGCTGCGCTGGTAATGATCTGGGCGCGTGAACTGTATCTGTCCGGCAGCCCCGCACGGTTCTATTCATGCCTCGATCTGACGGTGGGCGATGGCATGATGCGGGCATGCGAAGCGGTCTGCCCCTGGTACGGGCAGGTGATCCTGAACCGGAAATGGTTCATCCGGCAGTGCGTGTCCGAATATATTGCTGGTGTGGGTGCTCCTGCACAGATCATTATACCGGCAGCAGGAAAGTCTCCTCTCGCCCTCGAACTCCTGGATGCCTTCAGCGACCGCATAGCGTCCGTAGTCGAGATTGATGTCATGGGAATGGAGGAGAAGCACAAACTCTATGAACGAGTGGCTCCGGACCATGCCGAAAAGATCCGGTGCATTCATGCCGATCTGCATGAACTGGAAGGCACATCTGCTGCCGTTCTGAAAACCGGCAGGTACAATCCGGGTCTCCCGACGTGTGTCATCACCGAGGGGATCTCGTACTATATCCCGCCCGACGTCCTGTCCGGCACCATCTCGCTCTTTGCATCTGAGGGCTGCCGGAACCGCGTAATCCTTGAGTACCTCCTCCCGTGCCGGCTGATCAGCGAAGAGAGACGCGGTTTCCCCCGGGGAGTCTGGCGGATCATCAACCGCGATTGCAACCCCGGCGGGACGACCACCTACAGCCCGGATGAGATGGAGCGGACACTTGCCAATGCAGGATGCACCCGGGTCATGCAGCACCACATGCATGATATCGAGCGGCAGAGGACAGGTGCGAACCGCTATTTCCCTGCAATCTCCGACGGGTGGATACAGATCGCGACGGCCCGGCTGTGATGGCCAGATCCTTTCGCTTCACCGTGGCCCGCACCGGCGTACGACAGGTTACGAAAAATCTACGCAAATGGGGAGAGGCTAAAAAAGCGCAGCGAAAAATACCATGGTAAACCCGGGCTGTCTGACAGTGGCACCAGGGGATCGGGAGTGGTGAACTCCGCATACCCCGTCCCCTTTTGCTCTCTCTGCCATGGAGCCGGTCATCCACACTTTCTGGGAGAGAATTCCCATGGCATGACCATTATACTCTGGTTGACCGTGCCGGTCAGCGTAACAGTCCGGTCATCGCCGACGCAATAACACCGGGCCGAGATGATGGGGACTCCTGATCCATGCTGGATGAACGCAACATACCATCCATCGGGAGCCCGTTCGGTCCTTATGGATCTCCCGGCAAACGTGGTTGACGGGTATCCTTTCAGCTCGGGATATGAATTTTGGAGAATCCGTACAGCCTCCCTCTCGTCAGGAATATCTTTCATCCCATAGGTCTCCCACCATGATCGCACCTCTGTCCTGTTCGGGTGGAAGTAATACAGTGAACAGAGGGCCGGCGGATACTGTCCGGTCCGGTATCCCTCGATGAGGAAGAGGGCCTCGTTTCCCACCGTGGAGGTCTGGTTAAAAGGCCGGTACGAACTGAGCAGCGAGACGACAGGAGCGGCAGGCTCAGGTGAGTCGATCAGCTGCATCAGCAGCTGTACATCGTCATGGGTGATCCAGTGATCAGGGACGTCGATGACCGTCACCTGGCAGCCGGGGTGGGTGTGGAGATCGTCGAGGAACTCCATGGGGGTATGAAGATGGAAATAACAGGAGTCCCCCGGTTCCATCTGCTCGTCGAAGTTGCCCACCAGGCGATCGAAGGTGCAGGCGTTATCTGTCCCTGCTGGACTACTGGTCGGTACAGTGGCATCAGGCAGCATGCCAGGAGAACCTGTACACCCGGCAGAGACCAGCACCAACACGAGTATCAGGCACACCGGAAGGCTTCTGGAACTGATAAGGGTGAGAGGGCATGGTATTTCTGGCAAGATACGTACTCCTTCTCCTGCATTGGATCCGTGACGAAAAAAATGTTCTCCGGATCTTATCCTCATCACCCGGTTCATGTTCATCCGGCGGGTTCCGGATATCGCCCATTCTGCAGAGGTGGCTCGAATAGTGCGAAATGGCAAGGAAACGCAATATTTAAGCACCGTGCCATAGAACTGCTTATATATTATTCTGTATACAGGTGAAACCATGACAGAGATCTCTGTATTCGTTGCTTCACGGGGAGGGAACACACAAAAGGTAGCGGACGCCATTGCCGAAGAGCTCGGGGTCATGGTCGGGGATATCGGAGGCTTACTCCCCGACGATTCGAAGATCATATTTCTCGGGAGTGGTGTATACGGCGGAAAACCCGGCAGTGCCATGACAGAGTTCATCGGGCGCGGCGATTTCACGGGCCGGAAGGTTGCGCTTTTCGCCACCTCGGGAGCTGCCGAGGGTGCGAAGAACATGATCTCGATGGTGGCGGATGCAGTGAAAGAGAGAGGCGGCACCGTCATTGGAGACTATCACTGCAGGGGGAAATTTCTCCTGACGAACCGGGGTCACCCTAACGAAGAAGATCTTCAAAAAGCGAAAACGTTTGCACGCGGGATGCTTGAACGTTCCTGACAGATACCTGTATGGAACCTGACTGCAGTGTCCGGTGATGCAACCGATGAAAAAGATGCTATTTCGGAGAGGAGCAGGTGACCTTTACATCCGCCGTGTCCTTCAGGAAGTTTATCTTCACGATCTCAAAATCGTGCACGACAAGGCCTGTCCTTTATGAGAGATCCCTGATCATCTCTTCCTTCCTCTCCTGGTTTACCAGTTCGATCTTTTCGTAACTTTTTCGTTCACCTGGAACGGTTCCCGAAAAAACCCGTCAGATCGACAAGGGAATCGACGACGAAGATTGTGCCGTAATCGCCCAGTTATTTGTTTGTGTCAAAATGGAAAATCCATCAGGGGCCAGGGACATTATTTTTGGGTTTTTAAATTCAGATATTTGTTAAGTTATAATTATATTACAATATGTCATAATCATTATACATCGGGGTACAATGAAGCAGAATTTCTTCTATATTCTTGCCGGAATTGCAGGACTGGTCGAAGTATGTCTCTTTTACCTGTCGGTCGAGTTCTCCAATCCCATGTTGATTACGATCGGTTTTATTGCAGGTGTTCTGCTCCTTTACATAGCATACCGGCGGGTTTCGGATCGGCAGGTGGATGAAAGGCTGGCACTCATCAATCAGAAGGCTGGAATGGCCACCTTCATGGTATTCTGGGTGATCTTTTTTGCGACGAGCCTCGGTAGTGCAGTTATTGGACTTGGTGCTCCGCGGTTTCCACATCATCTTCCATCAGGAAAAGGAGAACCGGGTTTACCTGATAGAAGCATGAATATACCTGACAGTGTGCTTGGATCAGGTGGGCACATTCCGGATAACGGATCGATCCGACTCGGGTATTTCGGCTATATGCAACTGGCTTTCCTGTTCCTGATGTTTTTCCTGTATGTCGGGTTCAGGGTCTATTATGCCCGGAAATACGGGGAGTGGGAAACAGATGAAGAACAGGATTAAGGTCTTCCGGGCGATGAATGATCTCACGCAGGAAGCTCTGGCAAATGAACTGGGCGTCACCCGCCAGACAATCCTCGCAATCGAGAAGGGGAAGTACGATCCGTCCCTCGAACTTGCTTTCAAGATAGCCCGTTACTTCGGTGTAGGCATGGACGAGATTTTCATATATGAATGACCGAACTGGTTGATACTTCTCTGTTTTTATCACCAGCAGAGACTCAAACGTATTCAGTTTGACGTCTGGTTGTAGTATACAAGCCCGTTTTACCTATTCTGAATTATCCTGTTTCTGAAAAACTGCATAGAGGAGAACGGCAAACGCAATAACTGCCAGTGCCACGGCCAGCCCGAGATAGAGATTTGCAAGCAGCAGCCTCCAGATGAGCTCGAACCCGACGGCGAACATGATGCACTCGGCGGATGCACCGATACCGATTGCAAGCAGGATCTGCCGGGACGAAAGACCCACCATCTTCCCGACGAGTACTGCCCCCACGCCACCGGTCCCCTGCAGTGGCAGCCAGACAAAGAACGCGACCCCAAGGAGACGCCAGCGGGAAAGCCAGGGCCTCCTTGCCATGAACGCCTCCCCCGATCCCATGAAACGGGAGATCCAGGCGCCGAGCATCGGGATACGGAGCACAATCGCGAAGTTGAGGATGACGAAGAGGGCTGTGAGCACGTCGAGGACCGCAAGCGAGGTTGCCATGAGCCACCAGGGGATTCCAAGTGCAATCCCGATAGGGATAATCGACTCTTTTCCTGCGGGAGGAATATAGTAGGTGATCATCAGCCCCCCAAGGATCAGTGCAGCGTTGAGGGGGAGAATCAGAACACACCAGGAATAATAGAAAAACGCCAGGCTAACCGGTATGACCAGGCGCATGATCGCAGATTTCATGCTGACCTCCTGCTGTTGTGAAAAGATCTCTTCCAGGCGAAGGAGTCCCATAATTATCCGTAAAATCTCATAAAGGAACGAATGGTAGATATGTACTCCGTTTTGGAAACGGGAACGGGAAGCTGTGGCCTGGCAGAATTTGGGGCTTTCATGATGCGGGCACTGCCAACAGGTGTGAAAAAAGGAGTGCGGGAATCTTCTTAAACAAGTTGTTTCCCTGCGCCGGGTCCTGGTTTGCAGTCGTAGGCTCCGGTAATCTTCATGACCAGGAGGGATCTGCAGTGGAGATGTGGATTTACGCTGTGAACCATGTCCTTCATCTTCTCGTAGTCCTCCCCCGAGGATTCAACCGTTATGTCCCCCTTTATCTTGTAACAACCTTTTATGCCCGGACCCCAGACGTACAGGGCCGCACGGGGGTTTTCTTCGACATTTTGTATCGTCGTCTTCATGAACTGGTTTCCTATCCAGATCGTTTCAGGATCGATGAGAAACACCGCTCCCATGGGAGCAACGTTTGGATCACCATCCTTTGAAGCTGTGGCAAGCGGGAAAGTCTTTGCAGATTTGAACGCTTCTATCATCTCGTCGGTGAGCCTAACCATGAAGATACCTCGGCATGGCTCTCGAAATACTTATTCATCAAGAGATCTGATCCATGGCGAATTGCGGATCTGCGTCGTTCTTTCATTCGTTTTGGGAGATGGATACCAGGGAGAGCTCTCCCTAGTAGAACGAGTATCCATTGATAAAATGGTAGCGCACCCTGCTCTGGGCTGACAGATACCCCCGCAGGCGCGCTTTTTCATAGCATTTCGCCGCCTCAGTCTCTCGTCCCAGGATCTCCAGGCTGTATCCCCTCTCATAATACGCGGCACCGCATGCCGGATCGAGATCCAGGACATGATCATATGCACGAATCGCCTCCGTGTTCCTCCTCCATCCTGCAAGACAGAGCCCCTTCTCAAACCAGGCCGCCACATTCCCGGGGTCAAGTTCCGTCGCCTTCTCAAAGCATGTGATGGCCTGCTCGAATCTCCCCATGTGGCTCATGCACCTCCCAAGCGACACCCATGTCGCGGCATCCTCGTGGTGAAGCTCAATAACCTTTCCAAAACACTGTGCAGCTTCCTCGTACCTGACCAAATGAAAGAGTGTATTCCCTTTCCCTATATACGCATCCAGGTAATCGTGATTAAACCTGAGTGCAGATTCAAAGGTTTGTAAAGCGTCCTGGTATTGTTTCAATTCAAAGCAACAGCGGCCGATTCCGACGAGGACATCCGGGGCGCCCGGGTTCTGTTTGAGCTCTTCCCGGTACCAGGAGAGTGCGTCTTCGAACCGTCCGGTCTTTTCGAGACAGATTGCCATACCCAGCAGGGCATCAGAATTATCTGCATCGATTGAGAGTATCCGGCGGTAAACCGCAATGGCGTCTTTGTCTCTCTCAAGATGCTCGAGGGAGAGCGCGATTCCTGACAGTGCATGGATATTCTGTGGATCATCTTCCAGCACGCGCTTGAAAAACAGGATTGCCTCCTGGTATCTGCCCGAAAAGAGGAGATCCTCGCCATGATGCAGGTCCGGCTTCTTCCGGCCGTAACCAAGAATACCCTCCAGGATCTTCAAGACCGTCGGGTGCCTCCCGAAAAGTTATCGGAGAATACCTATCCGGATAACAGGAGATTAAATTTTCCAGGATGGATCCGCCACCGGGAATCTCCTGTGGTCAATGAAAAGATTGTCTTCCCGCACATTCGTGATCCATGCGGCATTTCGTTTCAAATAGGGTTGAATATGAGCAAGCCATAATCCCACCATCCGTTTGCATGGCCGATATCCAGGGGGATCTATCGGGTGTTTTGGACCGGATTAAACACTTGAGGAAAGGTCCTCCAGCCTCTCATAACCCATCATGCATCTGAAAAGCACTCTGCCGGGATGCATCCCCCTCGCTCCCCTGCGAATGATATAATATCCCTGATGAGATTGGTTCATGGGTGATTGGTATGACAAACCCCTGGCTCCCCTACAGGATGCCCCCGATGAGGGCCTTCATCCTCGCTCCGGGTATCGTCCAGATCGAGGATGTTGTGTATAATCTCCCGGAAAGAACGGCAAAGAGTGGCGTGCCACCTCCAAAAAACCCTGAATTCGTTCTCCCGGTCCAGGAAAACAGCGAAAGAGCTGCACGGTCTGCGATGGAGGCGCTTTACAGGACCGTATTTGACTAAAAAGTCATTGAATAATGTATGGAACCCGACAATCGTTGCGGATCAGACCGAACCAGGATTGTTACGGCCTACAAAAATATATGGTATCGTCTCATACAGGCACGTGACAATGGCTACAGACTGGTATATGGATTTTGTTGACCTGAGCTATCAGCCGGAGAAGGATGAGATAATCTGTCTCTTCTATTTCGAGTCCGATGACGGTGTCACCCGCGAGGAAGCTGCAGGGAGGATCGCCTCGGAGAGCTCGACAGGAACCTGGACTACGCTTTATTCGATGCCTGACAGGATGCGTGATCTCCAGGCTACGGTGTTCGATCTTGAAGAGAACTACGTAAAAATCTCCTATCCGCTGGAACTCTGGGAAGAGGGCAACGCAGTGCAGTTGCTATCAGGGATCGCCGGCAATATATTCGGGATGAAGGCGATCAAAAACCTCCGGCTGATCGATGCCACCCTGTCCCCGGGTTACCTTGCCCATTTCAAGGGACCCGCCTTCGGAAACGAAGGCATCCGGAAGATGATGAAGGTATCGGGTCGCCCACTGACAGGAGCCGTTCCGAAACCAAAGATCGGGTTTTCTGCAGAGGAGCATGCAAAGGTGGGGTTCGAGACCTGGATGGGCGGTTTTGATTTTGTAAAGGACGATGAGAACCTCACATCGGTCTCCTTCAACCGGTTCGAGGACCGGGTACGGATTATGGCCGGGATGCGGGACCGTGCCGAGCAGCTGACAGGCGAGAAGAAATCTGCTTTCATCAATATCACGGCCGATACCGAGACGATGAAGAGGAGGGCAGATTTACTCGCGGAGTACGGGTGGAATTACGCCATGATCGATGTCGTGGTCTGCGGCACGGCAGGGGTGATGACCATGCGTGATTACTGCACCGACCTCGGGCTGGCCATCCATGCCCACCGGGCCATGCATGCCGCATTTGACCGGAATCCCCGGCACGGTATAACGATGCAGTTCCTGGCAAAGATCATGCGGCTTGTCGGGGTAAGCCAGATCCATTCCGGCACGGCGGTCGGCAAACTTGAAGGTAGCAGGGAAGAGATCGCAGTAATTGCCGATATATTGCGGGAGAAGGTGGTTCAGGGTAAAGGCCGGTTGTCGCTCGACCAGGACTGGGGTGATATCAGGAATGCATTTCCTGTCTCTTCCGGAGGCCTCCACCCAGGACTCGTGCCCGATGTGCTCGACATCTATGGAACCGAGCTCGTCCTCCTGGTCAGCGGCGGAATCCACGGCCATCCGAACGGAACACGGGACGGGGCAGTCGCCACCATGCAGGCAATCGAGGCATGGACAGACGGTGTCACACTGGAAGAGAAGGCAAAACGGGCCCCGGAACTCGATGCAGCCCTTGAGAAATGGGGTCGATATAAACCGAAATGAGATACTGTCCAGATCAGTAACAATCCATTTTTCAGGCTCTTCGCTACCTGGTTAGGGTTGGATTGATGAACCGGATACATTTTGTGGGGGAGGCCATCCGCTCCCACACCCCCATGTGCGATGCCACGCCGCCGCCCCCGAAGGCCGCCCCGGCAGCGGTTTTGAGTGACTGAATTGGTATGCAGCTAACAACTCGATTCACTCTCGCCACATAAAACAGCGAGGAGGCAAAAAAAGAAAATACTCTCCCCTTCCTCACCACACGAACACGTTCTTGAACGCACTGTTCTTGCCTTTCATGTTCGAGACGGTCAGCGTGACCTGGTAGGTGCCGGGGTCCATGAAGGTGTGGTTGGGGTTCTGGAGTATCGAGCCTGCGCCGTCGCCGAAGTCCCAGGACCAGGTGGCCGGGTCACGGAACGACATGTCCGTGAAGTTGACGGTCAACGGGGCGGATCCATAGCTCGTGTTCATCGAGAAGCTGGCGACCGGGAACCAGCGTGGAGTCGGTGTGGGGGTGGGAATGGTCGTCGGTACCGTTGTCGGGATGGTGGTTGGCACGGTCGTCGGGATTGTGGTCGGAACGGTCGTCGGAACGGTCGTCGGAACCGTGGTCGGAACCGTTGTGGGTATCGTTGTCGGTATAGTCGTCGGGATGGTGGTGGGCACCGGCACCCTCAGATCAAGCTCGGTCGTCTCTCCCGACTCAAACGGCCAGGTCGCCTGCCAGGTCCCTCCTGACCCGGCTTCGCGGCAATCTGCCCTCTCTCCGTTGACATAGAACACGATGGGTGCGGATTCAGGGACAGATCCCTGTACAATCAGTTTATTCCCGAGGGATTCCGGGCTCCCGTAGGTTCCGTCCGTCTCCGTGATCAGGAACCCGCCCCCACCACTGACGACAGCGGTGATGGCGCTCCCGGACGGTGCAGGGATCCCTCCAACCGTCACGTTCCCGAAGAAGACGTGCGGAAGCTGGGGTACGGTCGTCGTCGGAACCGTCGTGGGGATAGTAGTCGGAATCGTGGTCGGAATAGTAGTGGGTACCGTAGTCGGAACCGTCGTGGGGATAGTAGTCGGAATCGTGGTCGGTATAGTAGTGGGTACCGTAGTCGGAATAGTGGTCGGTATAGTGGTCGGAACAGTAGTCGGAACAGTAGTCGGAATAGTGGTCGGAACCGTTGTCGGAGTCACCGGGCTCCCCGTCACCCACACGAACGACGAGTACGAACTGCTCCCCCTGCTGTTCGAGACCGTCAGTCTCGGCGTATACCTCCCGGCCACGTC